>NZ_ASAC01000009.1:0-78671 GCF_009834675.1 Cyanobium sp. Copco_Reservoir_LC18 | reverse complement strand
ACCAGAACGGCACCTTCGTGAGCTTCGCCGGGAAGGGCGGCCAGGGTGTGCTGCTGGAGGGGGTGAGGGGGCTGAGCGTGGGCGGAGCCGGCGACATCCAGCTGCTGGCTTGAACACCGCTCGACCCCGCGCCGCAGCGGATCGCGATGCCGCGCTGCAGAAACCTCGTCAGCATGGGCCCATCAGCGCGGGCGGGGTGGCGGTGGTGAAGGACGGCATCGGCACTACCACCACCAGCTACCGATTCCGCCCCCAGGGTCCCGGCCGCTTCTTCGTGGCGGCCTTCCTGTCGATCTGGCTCTGCGGCTGGCTGGCGGGGGAGATCTTCGCCCTGTGGGTCCTGTGGCGGCTGCTCACGGGCGGGCTGGCCTCCGGCCAGTGGGCCCTGCCGGCGCTGCTGTTCCTGCTGGTGTGGCTGAGCCTGTGGAGTTTCGGCGGTGCCGTCGCCCTGCGGGAGGTGCTGGGCGCCCTCTGGTCGGAGGACCGGCTGGTGTTCGGAGCGGACGGGAGCCTCCTGCTCCAGGCCCAGCGTGGGCCCTTCCGCCACCGTCGGGCGCTGCCCCGCCAGGAGATCCGGCGTTTCCATCTGGCCCAGACCGGCGCCTGGGGTGGACCCCTGATGGCCGAGCGGGCCGGCCGCAGCATCGAGCTCACCCGCCTCGGCAGCCCGCGCCAGCGCCAGGAGGCCGCCGACCAGCTCAACCGGCTCCTGGGGTTGCGGCCGCCGCCCGACGCCCCGGCCCCGGCCCGGGAGCAGCCCCCGGCACTGGCCGTGCTGCCGGCGGGCTGGCGGGAGCTCACCCCTTCCTTCGGCAGCCCGCTGCTGGTGCCCGATCCGGCCCTGCGCCGGCAGCAGCGCCTGGTGATGGGCCTGGTCAACCTGGTGCTGTGGGGCCTGCTGGCCCTGCTGATCCGTGGCGGCCCCGCCTGGCCGGGGTTCTGGGCCCTGGGGATTCCGCTGGCCCTGCTGGCCCTGGCCGGCGGATGGGGTCAGCTGTGGCTGGGCCTGGGGCGCCTGGAATGGCGGCTGGAGCCGCGGCTGCTGGTGCTGCAGCGCCGTTTCGGCAACCGCCTGCGCACCCTGGGGGAGGCCCGGGCCCTGGAGCTGATCGAGCGGGTCGACTCCGACGGCGACCGCTCCTACCGGCTGCAGGCCATCCGGCCCCCCGATCCGCCCTTGCGGATCGATGACGACGCCACGGGTCCCACCTCCCTGCGCCAGCTGGGGGCCTGGCTGGCGGCGCGCTCCCGGGTGCCCTTTCAGGACCGGGTGCCCAGCGAGGAGCAACGGAGGCAGCAGCGGCGCGACGAGATGGAGCGGCTCCGCCAGCAACTGGCCGGCTCCGGACGTTTCGGGCGCTGGGCGGCCCGGCAGCTGGAGCGGGCCGAGGCGGCCGGGGCCGATGCGACGTCGCGACGGCCGGATGCCTGATGGGCCCGGATCCTGGGCTTCCGGACCACCCATCGGCACCACTATCTGCCGGGAATCGATCGCTTCCGCCGGTGTCAACGCGGATCCCGGCACGCGGCCTGAGTCGGGAAGATCCACTAGCATTGTTGGAGTGATTCCTGGAGATTTGCCGCTCAAGCGCTTCTTCACCACAGCGCTTCTGCTTTGAATCCGCATCACGTCCCATGGAGATGGTGAACGGTTTCGATGGTTTTTTCCGATACGTTTCCCTTTTTGCATCCGGTCTCTCGGCAGAGAAAACACAAAAAGGTGATCAGCGATACTTCTGGGGATTGTGAACCCCTCCTGGAGAGGTTGACGACCGCGCCGGAGCCCCCGGGACTCCCCCTCCCCGAACCTCCCATGGAGGTTGCGCACGCGCCGGCCGGGAGTCATCCGGTCCTCGATGCCCTGCCGGATCCGTTCCTGCTGCTGCGGCCCGAGAGAGGTGCCGCCGGCACCATCAAGGATTTCATCTGCACCTATGCCAACGGGGCGGCCTGCCGCCTCCATGGCCGTCAGCCGGAGCGGATCGTGGGGGCGCGGCTGCTGGATCTCCATCCCTCCCACTGCGCTGGCGACCTGTTCGAGCACGGCCTCCGGGCCTTCGAGCTGGGCCAGACCGTGGAACTCCCCGCCCCTGGTCGCCCGGGGGAGGCCCCGGGGGCACCCCGTGGCCTGCGCCTGTTTCCCGCCGGCGGGTGGCTCTGCTGTCTCTGGAGCGGGGCGAATGAACCGGCCGACCTGCGTCGGCGGCTCTCGGAGCTGGAGCGGCGCCATCACCTGCTGGCCGGCCATGCCTCCGATCTGGTGATCGAAGTGGACGCCGATCACCGGATTCTCTGGGTCTCGGAATCGGTGCAGGCGCTCCTGGGCTGGTCGCCCCCCGCCCTGGTCGGCCGACCCGCCATGGCGTTCGTCCACAGCGATGACCGCTGCCGGGCCCTGCGCGCCGGCCTCGGCCCGCGCGACCGGGGCCGTTTCGAGGGCGAGCTGCGGATCCGCCGTGCCGACGACGGCTGGTGCTGGATGGGGGGCAGCGTCCGGCCGGCACCGGAGGGGAGCGGCGGGGCCTGGGTGCTCTGCCTCCGCGACATCCAGGACCGGGTCACGATCCGCGCCGAGCTCGACCACAGCCAGCACCACGACGCCGTCACCGGCCTGGCCGTCCGCCGTGTCGCCCTGGCGCGGATCCGGCAGGCCCTCGACCGGCAGGCGGGCACCGATTCGATGCTGGCGGTGCTCAGCATCGGCGTCGACGGCCTCACCCCGGTGAACGATGCCCTCACCCATGCCGGCGGCGACCAGCTGCTAGCTTTCCTGGCGGCGCGCATCGTCCGGGAGGTCGGCGATCCCGACCAGGTGGGCCGGGGCACCGGCGATGAATTCATCGTGCTGCTGAGCGATCTGGCGTCTGCGGCCGAGGCCGCCCACCTGGCCGAGCGGATCCTTGCGACCTGCCGGGCGCCGATCACCATCGGTGGCCAGCCCATCGATCCCACCGTGAGCATCGGCATTGCCACCGCCGCCGCCGCTGCCCTCCCCGACGAGCTGCTGCGGGACGCCAGCCTCGCCATGCGTCAGGCCAAGGCCCGGGGTCGCAACTGCTTCGCCCTGCTCGACGACGCCCTGGCCACCGAGGCCCATACCCGCCTGCTGTTCGCGGCCGAGATCCAGCGGGGGCTGGTGATGGAGGAGTTCGCCGCCTGGTTCATGCCGATCGTCTGCTTCGCCAGCGGCGAGGTCACCGGCTACGAAGCCCTGGCCCGCTGGGTGCGGCCCGATGGCATCGAGGTCCCTCCGGGCGAATTCCTTCCCTGCGCCGAGCGCCGCGGCCTGATCGACCGGATCGATCGGCTGGTGCTGCGCCAGGCCCTGGCGGCCCTCTCCCGGCTGCCCGGTCGGCTCACCATGGCGGTGAACGTGTCGGCGGCCACCCTCGCCCAGCCCGACCACCCCCAGCTGGTGGCGGAGGCCCTCGAAGCCGCCGGGGTGAGCCCGGACCGGCTGCACCTGGAGGTCACCGAGACGGCCCTGGTCACCGTCACCGAACGGATCCGGCAGCAGATGCAGCAGCTCGCCGGCCGTGGAATCCGCTGGTATGTGGATGATTTCGGCACCGGCTACTCCTCGATCAGCCATCTCCGCGACCTGCCGATCGCCGGGCTGAAGCTGGACCGCTCCTTCACCTGCGCGATGCGGGCGAAGGACACCAGGACCCTGAGGCTGTCCCAGGCGCTGGTGGGAGTGGCCGAAGGCCTGGAGCTCGACACCGTCGCCGAGGGGGTGGAAACCATCGAGGAGGCCCGCCTGCTCACCTCCCAGGGCTGGCTGCACGGTCAGGGCTGGCTTTACGGCAAGGCAGCTCCCCTGGCGCCGTAGGGCCCTGCCGGGCGGAGCTGATTCAGTCCAGTTCGGCGCAGCAGGCCGCGAAGGCCGCCGCCGGGTCGGCGGCGCCGCTGATCGGTCGCCCGATCACCAGCTGGGTCGCACCGGCCGCCACCGCCTCCGCCGGTGTCATCACCCGCCGCTGGTCCGCCCGGTCGCTGCCGGCGGGGCGGATTCCGGGGGTCACCAGGGTGAAGGGCCGCGGATGGGCCGCCCGCAGCCGGGCCACCTCGTGGGGGGAGCACACGGCCCCGGTGACGCCCGCCGCCGCCGCCAGCAGCGCCAACTGGCCCGCATAGGCCGTCAGCGGGGCTTCGATGGCCAGTTCGCGGCGGAAGCGGTCGGGAACCCAGCTGGTCAGCACGGTCACCGCCAGCAGGGTGGGGGGGGGCAGGCCTTCCTCGGCGGCCCCCTGCACGGCCGCGGCCTGGGCGGCGGCGAGGGCCTCGCTGCCGGCGCAGGCGTGCACGGTGATCAGTTCGGCCCCCAGCCGGGCGGCGCTGCGGCAGGCGCCGGCCATGGTGGCGGGGATGTCGTGGAACTTCAGATCCAGGAACACCCGCAGGCGCCGCTGCCGCAGCTCCCGCACCACGGCGGGTCCGGCGGCGGTGAACAGCTCCAGGCCCACCTTCACCCAGCGCAGCTCCGGAATCGCCGCCGCCAGGGCCAGGGCCGCGTCGGCGTCGGGGCGATCAAGGGCGAGGATGATCCGGTCTGCCGGGTCCGGGGTGGGCTCCGCGGTCGGGGCGGTGGGTTCGGCGTCGGCCATCAGGCCACCAGCCGCCGGAAGGTTTTCTTGCCCAGCTGCAGCACCTTGCCGGCCAGTTCCTCGGCGCTGGCGAACACCTGGTTGGGGTCGCTGAGCTTCTCGCCGTCGAGCTTGACGCCGCCCCCCTGGATCTGGCGCCGCCCCTCGCTGCTGCTGGCGCACACCTGCAGGGCACTGAGCAGATAGAACGCCTTGAGGGGGAAGGCCAGCCCGGCCAGGGAGGCCTCGGGCACGCTGTCCGCCTGGGAGCCGTTCCCAGTCCCTCCCGCGCCGGTGGGGCCGGCGGCCACCAGGGCGGCCGCGTCCGCCTGGGCCTGCAGCGCCGCCTCGCGCCCGTGGCGGCTGGCGGTGACCTCCAGGGCCATGGCCTTCTGCCGCTCCCGGGGGCTGGCGGGCAGGGCGGCGGTGTCGAGATCGGTGAGGAGGGTGAGATAGTCCTCCACCACCGCGTCCGGCACCTTCTCGAGCTTGGAGTACATCGAAAGGGGGTCCTCCATCAGCCCCACGGTGTTGCCCAGGCTCTTGCTCATCTTCTGCACCCCGTCGAGGCCGGGCAGGATCGGCAGCAGCAGCCCGAACTGGGGGCGCTGGCCGAAATGGCGCTGCATGTCGCGCCCCATGGCCACGTTGAACTTCTGGTCGGTGCCGCCCAGTTCCAGGTCGGCCGCGACGGCCACCGAGTCGTAGCCCTGCAGCAGGGGATAGAGGAACTCGTGCAGGCTGATGGGGGTGCCCGAGCCGTAGCGGTTGGCGAAGTCCTCCTTGGCCAGCATCTGGCCCACGGTGCTGATGCCCAGCAGCTCGATCACCTGGGGCAGCGCCAGGCCGGCGAGCCACTCGGAGTTGCGCCGCACCTCCAGCCGGCCGGGGGTCTCGAAGTCGAGCAGGGAGCGCTCGGGGGGCTGGCCCTGGCCCAGCTGGGCCAGGTAGGTGGCGGCATTGGCCTCCACCGCCGCCGCGTCGAGCTGCACGCGGGTGCTGCTCTTGCCGGTGGGATCGCCGATGCGGGCCGTGAAGTCGCCGATGATCAGCACCGCCGTGTGGCCGGCGTTCTGGAAGGCGCGCAGCTTGCGGAACAGGAGGCTGTGGCCCAGGTGGATGTCGCTGCCGGTGGGGTCGATGCCCAGCTTCACCCGCAGGGGGCGCCCCTGGCGTTCCGCCTCCGCCAGCCGCGCCTCGAGCTGCTGATCCGGGTCGGGTTCCTTGCCGGCGGGGAACAGGTCGGCCATGCCCCGGGCCAGGGCGTCGGCCAGGGGCGGCACCGTGAGTGGCGCTCCCGGCGGTACCGCCTGAGGCGCCGCTTGATTCGCGTGCTCCGCTTCCCCCATCGACACCAGCCGCCTGCCTGGGGGGGATGGTAGGCAGCCGGGGTGCTCCGGTCGCTCAGCCCAGCAGGGCCACCACGTCGGCCGCGGCCCGCTCGCCGCTGGTCACCGCACCCTCGAAGAAGCCCGGCCAGCGCTCCGCCACCTCCGTGCCGGCCCAGAACACCCGGCCGTGGGGCCGCAGCAGGGCATCGCCGCTGCGGGTCCACAGCCCGGGGGGCATCCAGCCGGCGAAGGCCCCGCCCACGAACGGCTCCCGCGGCCAGTCCTTCTCCACATAGTCCAGCGGCTCCAGCGCCATCGGGCCGAAGTAGGCGGCCAGATCCTCCAGCACCGCCGCCCGGCGCTGCTCGGCGTCCAGGGCTGACCAGCGCTCCTGGCGGCGGCCCGCCACGAAGGCGGCGATCACCCCCAGACCGGTTTCGGGATCGGAGCTGTCGGCGCACAGTTCCACCCAGGGGCGATCGCCGATGCCGATGCCGGCCAGTCCGGCCTCGCGCCACCAGGGGCGTCCGTAGGCGACCAGCACCTTGGTGCAGCGGCCCATGGCCATGCCCTCCTGGAGGGCGAGCCGATCGGCCGGCAGCCCGGGCGTGAAGTGGATCGCGGCGGCCATCGCCGGCGGCATGGCCACGATCACCGCCCGGGCCTGGTGGCTGGCCTTGTCGGTGGTCACCGTGATGGCGCTCTCCGGATCGGGGCCGGAGGAGCCCTCGGGCTGATGGATCTCCCGCACGGGTTCCCCCAGCACCAGGTCGTCCCCCAGGCCCTCGGCCAGCAACGCCGGCAGCTGGCCGGCACCGCCGTGGATCAGCTCCTCCTCGGGGTGGTCGCCCTGGGGCGCCGTGCGCTGGCCCCAGGCCACGTGCAGCAGCGACACCTGGTCCGGCTCCGCCGGCCCGAGAAAACCGACGGCCCGGCAGAAGTAGGCGAAGTACCAGGCGGCGAAGGGGGTGTGGGTGTGGGCCTCGATCCAGTCCTGGAAGCTCACCCGGTCGAGGGCGGCGGCGTCGGGATGGTGATGGGGATGGCCCTCCGGCAGGGACGCCACCAGCTCCTGGAAGCGCCCGAAGGCCTGCATGGCATCGTCCCAGTCGTGGGAGGGGACCGAGGGCGGCTGCCCCTCCGGAAACCCCTGGAAGAAGCCGCTGAAGGTGCAGCGATGGGACCCGAAGCAGAGGACGGTCTCGCCGTCGTGGGGGGAGGGGAACCGGCGCAGGCCCCGCTCCTCGAGCAGGGAGCGGAAGCGGCCGTGGGTGGCGCCCACCCACTGGCCGCCCAGGTCGATCCAGGCGGGAGGCCGGGCCCCGGAGGGCCCGGGGCCGGCCAGCGTCAGGGGCGCCCGCACCATGCGCCCCCCCACCGCCGGCGCCGCTTCGATCACCCGCACCGACAGGCCGGCCCTGCGCAGATTCCTGGCGGCCACCAGCCCGGCCAGCCCCGCTCCGACGACGATGACGTCCCGCACGTCGGATCAGCCCGCCGCGTCGAGCTGGCTCTTCATGCGCTCGAGGGTGAGGGTCATCTGGTCGAACATCTTCTCGGGGGTGAGGCCGAACTGGCCCAGCTGGGTGCGCAGCTGTTCCACGGTCAGCTTGGCCTGGAAATCCTCGGACAGTTCGAAGCGCTTCATGAACACCTGATAGCGCTCCATCATCTCCTCCATCCGCTCGATGTAGAGCTTCTTGCCTTCACGGTCGAACTTGCCGTACTCACTGCCCAGCTGCATCAGCTGCTGGTAGTCGCTGAACAGCCGCTTCGCCTCGTCCTGGACGATCTCGGAGTCGAAGAAAGCCATGGGGAGGGTGCTCCGGACGGCGGGAAAGGTCGATTCTGCAGAGCCCGGGCAGGCCTGGGGAGTGCGGATCCACGTATCGCTTCCCCCGGCCCGCCACGCCGGATACCGAATTGCGGCCCATCCCCTGGTGAGGATGACCAATGCCCCGTCTCTGGGGGTGTCCCCGCCCCTGCGCCCGTGGACCTCACCCCCCTGCTGCCCCAGGTGCGTGACGACCTCAGCCGGGGACTGGCGCTGCTGAACGGGGTCCGGCTGGTGCTGTGCCTGGGCAGCCGGGCCCAGATCACCCTGCTCATGGGCACGCCCGCCCGGATACTGGGGGCCGCCACCACGGCGTCGGAAGGGCTGGCCCAGGTGCGCCGCCATCGGCCCACGCTGGTGCTGGTCAGTGACCGGCTGGAGGAGGGTTGCGGCGTGGACCTGGTGGTCCAGACCAAGGAGCGCCACCCCGAGATCCGCACCCTGCTGGTGGTGTCCCAGGAGCACCGCCTCGCCGGGATCCGCAGGGCCCTGCAGGCGGGCTGCGACGGCATCGTGGCGGAGTCGCGCCTGCTCCATGGTTCCGGCCTGCAGGCCCTGCACACCGTGCTCGGCGGTGGCGTCTACCTCGACCGTTGCCTGCTGGGGGCGGCGCTGGCGGACCAGGAGCCCGGCGGCGACGCCGCCGAGCCGCTCAGTCCCCGGGAGCGGCAGGTGCTCGAGCGGGTGGTGCACGGCCTGACGAACCACGAGATCGCCGGGGAACTGATGGTCTCGGTCGACACCGTCAAGACCCACGTGCGCAACGTGCTGCTCAAGCTGCGGGTCCGGGGGCGCATCCAGGCGGTGGTCATCGGCCTGCAGCTGGGCCTGGTCGACTGGCCCCGACCCGGAGGCAACCGCTAGCTTCAGGCCCGACGTGCGAGCGCTCGGACCTCCATGGCAGGAAGCCACTGGCTGGATCCCCTGGCCCGCCACCTTCTCGAGGCCACCGGCCAGCTGCCGCCGCTCCCGCCACGGCCCGGGGCCACCCCGGCGGGGACCGGTGATGCCGGGGTGGGGGTCGAGGAGGCCGTCGAACGGGAGCTGCTCGCCCTCAAGCTGGCCCTCAACCCGACCCTGCGGTTCCGGGATGGGACCGAGGTGCGCCAGGCGGCCGCCCTGGGCTGGAGCCTCGAGGTCAACCTCGCCGAGGCCGGCGACTGGCTGCGGCTGCCCGGCTGCCCGCCCCAGCTGGTGGACCG
The DNA here is from genome assembly GCF_009834675.1 of Cyanobium sp. Copco_Reservoir_LC18. Taxonomy (NCBI): domain Bacteria; kingdom Bacillati; phylum Cyanobacteriota; class Cyanophyceae; order Synechococcales; family Prochlorococcaceae; genus Cyanobium; species Cyanobium sp. Copco_Reservoir_LC18. The sequence continues at coordinate 69,718 of NZ_ASAC01000009.1, read as the reverse complement.
GCTGGTCCGCCTCCAGGGCGAGGGTCAGCAGTGGTCGGGCCCCGGGGATCTGGCGGCGGCCCTGCAGGTTCCTCCCGCCCTGGTGGGCACCTGGCTGCCGGTGCTGCGCTTTTGTCGCCGGCGCCATCCCAGGCCTGTGCCGCCGCCGCCGCTGGCGATCAACCAGGCGTCCGAGCGGCTGCTGCAGGAGCGGCTCGACCTGGGGCCGGAGCGCTGCCGCTGGCTGCTGCAGGAGCGGGCCCGGGAGCCCTTCCGGGATCTGGCCGATCTCCAGCACCGCCTGGAGCTCTCCCCCGGGCAGGTGGAGGGCTGGATCGGCCGGTTCCGCTACGACGCCGCCCCGGGCCCGGTGCTGCCCCCGGCCCGGAGGCGGATCCGATGAGCCGCCAGGGGGAACTGTTTCCGGCGGCCGCGGTGGCCGGCGCGGCGCCGGCCCCGTCCCTGCCGCTGGGGCGGGAGCAGCTGCTGGCCTGGCAGGCCCGTCTCGCCGACCACCAGGCGCCGCTCTACGCCGCCACAGGTGCCGCCGCCGCTGACCGCGTTCCCCTCCTGCAGGGCCAGCTGTTCCCCGTCCCCGCCGACCCCGGTGATCCCCTCGAGCAGGCGCGGCGTTTCAATCCCCTCGGCCTCAGCCCCCAGAGCCTGTCCTTCTGGCGCTGGCCCCGGCCTCCCCAGCGGGGGGCGGCCCTCTACCTGGTGATGGATCGCCCGCCGCAGCTGGCCCTGCCCCTGCTGCTCTACGTCGGCGAGACGGGCCGGGCCGACCAGCGCTGGAAGGGCGACCACGACTGCAAGGACTACCTGGCGGCCTACGGCGAGGCCCTGGCCCGGGCAGGCCTGGAGGCCCGGCCGAGCATCCGCTTCTGGTCGGACGTGCCGGCGTCGGTCGCCCCCCGCCGGGCCCTGGAGCAGGCCCTGATCCGCCGCTGGCTGCCCCCCTTCAACAAGGAGACCCGGGACCGCTGGTCCACCCCGTTCACGGCCGATCCCGCCTGAACGCCAGGGCGGTGCTGGCTACGATCACGGGCCGCCTGCGCTGGGTCCATGGAGTTTCGCTGTCTTGCCGTCGACCGGGACGCCCCCCGGCCCCTCACGGAGATCTGGACGGGGGACACCCTGGTGGTGGGACTGTTCGCCGGCGGCGCCGGTGCGGGTCGCGGCCCCGTGGAGGAGCTGGTGGGGGAAGCCCTCGAGGGCTGGCTGCAGCGCCGCCGCTTCGAGGCCAAGACAGGCCAGACCCTCACCCTGGAGCGGCCCGGCGGCACCCCGGCCACGCTGATCCTGGTGGGCCTGGGGGATCCGGCCGAGTTCGGGCTCGAGGCCCTGCGCCAGGCCGGTGCCGGGGCGGCCCGCACGGCCGCCGCCGCCGGTGCCGAGGACCTCGGCCTCTGGTTCCCCCTGGAGGGGCTTGAGCCGGCGGCGGCGGCGGCGGCCATGGCGGAGGCGGTGCGGCTCGGCCTCTATGACGACCAGCGCTTCAAGAGCGAGACCGAGCCCCGCTCCCTGCCCCACCAGGTGACCCTGCTGGGGTTGGCGGAGGCGGCCGCCGCGGGCCTGGCCCATGTGGCGGCCACCTGCAGCGGTGTGGAACTGGCCCGGCGGCTGGTGGCGGCCCCGCCCAACAAGGCGACCCCCCAGTCGCTGGCCGATGAGGCCGCCGCCATCGCCGACGCCTTCGGTCTCGAGCTCAAGGTGCTGGAGCGGGCCGACTGCGAAGCCCTCGGCATGGGCGCCTTCCTGGGGGTGGCCCAGGGCTCCGACCTGCCCCCCAAATTCATCCATCTCACCTACCGGTCCGCGGAGCCGGTGACCCGGCGGGTGGTGCTGGTGGGCAAGGGACTCACCTTCGATTCCGGCGGCTACAACCTCAAGACGGCCGGCTCCCAGATCGAGATGATGAAGTACGACATGGGCGGCAGCGCCGCCGTGCTGGGGGCCGCCCGCGCCATCGCCGAGATCCGTCCCGCAGGACTGGAGGTGCACGTGATCGTGGCCAGCTGCGAAAACATGATCAGCGGCGGCGCCATCCACCCGGGTGATGTGCTCACCGCCTCCAACGGCAAGACCATCGAGATCAACAACACCGACGCGGAGGGGCGCCTCACCCTGGCCGATGCCCTCGTCTACGCCTGCGGCCTGGAGCCCGATGCCATCGTCGACCTCGCCACCCTCACCGGCGCCTGCGTGATCGCCCTCGGCGAGGAGATCGCCGGACTCTGGTCCCCCAGTGACGGCCTGGCCGAGGCCCTGATCGCCGCCGGCACGGCCGGTGGCGAGTCCCTCTGGCGCATGCCTTTGCGCGGCTCCTACAGGAAGGGGCTCAAGAGCCACGTCGCCGACATGAAGAACACCGGGCCGCGGCCCGGGGGTTCGATCACCGCCGCCCTCTTCCTGCAGGACTTCGTCACCCGGGGGCTGCCCTGGGCCCACCTCGACATCGCCGGCACCGTCTGGAGCGACAAGGCGAGGGGGCTGGATCCGGCGGGGGCCACCGGCTTCGGGGTGCGCACCCTGGTGGCCTGGCTGGTGGCCGGCGCCGCGGCCTGAACGGCGAGGCCGCCGTCCCCGGCGGCCCTGGCGGCCGAAGTCTGCGGCCTAGGTTTGCTTCCAGACCAGACAACGCATCGCCCCATGGCCGTTCACAAGATCCGCTGGTACGTGAAGGCCCAGCTGGGGGTGCTCCTGCTCCCCGCCGGACTCTGTCTGTTCGGGGAGGGGGTGATCCGCAAGGGCATCCAGACCTGGTCGGCCCTGGCGGCGGCGGCCGACCAGGGCCAGTCCCTGCCGGAGGCCGGCCCCTGGGTCTGGTACGGGGCCCTCGGCCTGATCCTGATCAACGCCGGTGTGGGGCTGATGGTCGAGAGCGGCCTGTTGCGCGGCTATCCCCGCACCCCGCCCCGGGCCTGAGCCAGCGCTCAGACCGCCACCGGTTCGATGTCGCCCCTGCCCGGGGTGGGGGCGTGCAGTTCGGCGGGGGATTCGAGACGGTGGATCTGCCAGGTGGCCTTGTCGCCGCAGGTGGCCTGCAGCTTGTCGAGGTCGTCGGACGCCTGCCTGGGGCTCGCGTAGGGCCCGATGTGGCGCGTCTGCAGACCGTCCCGGATGGTCAGCAGATACATACAGAGGCCCTCCGGTGATGGTTCAAACGCTAAGGCATTTTCCAGGCTGGAACAGGGGGGAGGGGCCGTGCGGTTTCCCCGGCGTGTGAGCAGCATCACAACGCATGCCGCCCTGCCTGAGGAGCCAGGCGGAGGGGCACCGGCGATGGGCTCAGCCGCCCTTCCAGCGCTGGCTGGTGCGGGCCCGCCGGCCCCAGACGGCGTCCAGGCGCCGGTCGCGGCCGCAGGACCAGCGGTAGTAGTTGTACCGGACGCCATTGCGCTTGGCGTAGTTCTGGTGGTACCCCTCGGCCGGCCAGAACTTCGCCAGGGGCCGGATCGCCACCTTGATCGCCGCCGCCGGTTTGCCCAGTTCCCGGGCCGCCGCCACCAGGCTGTTGCGGGCCTCCACGGCCTGGTTGGCGCTGGTGGTGAAGATCACGGGCCGGTAGGAATCGCCGCGGTCACAGAACTGGCCGCCGCCGTCGAAGGGATCGATGTTGCGCCAGTAGGCCCGAAGCAGGGTGTCGTAGCGGATCTCGGTGTTGTCGAAGCGCACCCGCACCACCTCCTGGTGGCCCGTTCCCCCGGCGGAGACCTGCCGGTAGGTGGGGTTGGCCCCCTTGCCGCCGCTGTAGCCGCTCTCCACGTCGAGGACCCCGGGGAGCACCTCCAGATCATGTTCCAGGCACCAGAAGCAGCCGCCGGCCAGCACGGCCTCCTCGGTGGCCGCCAGGGCCGGGGCCGCCGGCCCGCCGAGGGCCAGCAGCAGACCAAGCACCAGGGCGATCAATCGCATGGGGGGTGTCCCGGGAAGGGTTCCAGAATCGCCGTCGCGGCCCGGCGCGTGACGCCCGGCTCACCGAGCTTCTGCCTGAGACGAACGTAGCCCTCCAGCACCCGCTCCCGTGCGCCGGAGGCCGGATCGAACAGGGGCAGCAGGGCCGCCAGGATGGCCTCCGGGGTGAAGTCGTCCTGCAGCAGTTCCGGCACGAGCCGTTCACCGAGCACCAGGTTCACCGGGGAAATGTGGGCCACGTTGAAGTGGATCACGTGTTTCGCCAGGAACGCCGTGGGCCGGCTCACCCGGTATCCCGTCACCTGGGGCACGCCCCGCAGGGCCAGCTCCAGGTTGGCGGTGCCGGATTTGGTCAGGGCGGCATCGGCGGCGGCACACAGCAGCGGCCGCAGTCCGTCGGCCTCACCGGCCGGGATCACCCGCACGGCGGTGGCCCCGGCAGCCTCGATGGCGTGCTGCAGGGACGCCTCGAAGCCCGGCAGGCCGGCGGGAAGCAGCACCTGCAGATCAGGATGCTGCCGCTGCAGCAGGGCCACCGCGGCCGCCATGGGCGGCAGCAGGTAGCGCAGCTCCTGCCGCCGCGAGGCGGGCAGCAGCAACAGCACCGGCGCCTCCGCCGGCAGGCCGAGCCGCGCTCGGGCCTCCTGGCGCGAGGGCCGCTGCTGCAGGGTGTCGATCAGGGGATGGCCCACCCAGGTGACCTGGGCGCCCCGTGCGGCGTAGAAGCTGGCCTCCTCCGGGAAGATCGCCAGGATGCGGTCGGTGAAGCCGATCAGCCGGGTGGTGCCGCCGTCGCCGAGGCGGAAAGCCCATTCCTGGGGAGCGATGTAATAGGTGATCGGCACCTGGGGGTAGAGCCGCCGCAGGCGCAGGCCCAGGTTCACGTTGGCCCCCATGTAGTCGATCAGCACCACGGCGTCGGGGGGGTGCTGCTTCAGCCAGCGCCGCACCCGGGCCTGCAGTTTGAGGGTGGGAATGACCAGGGGAATCGGTTCCCACAGGCCGATGGCCCCGAGCTTGGTGGTGTCCGCCAGCAGCCGGGCCCCCGCCCGCTCCATGCGGCTGCCGCCGAGGGCCACCACATCGAGCGGCAGGGACCGCCGGGCGGCCTCCTCGTGCAGGGCCTGGACCAGCAGGGATCCCTGCAGATCACCGGAGACCTCTCCAGTGCTGACCAGCAGTCGCACCATCAGCGCTGGGCCGGCAGCGGTCCGCGCCGGCCCGGCCCCACCGAGGCCTCCAGAAAGGCGCACAGCTCATCGGCCGCGGCCAGCAGGGGCCGCTCCCGGGCCTGGCGCAGGGCGGCGGCCAGCACCAGATCGCTGCGGTAGATCAGGGTCCAGAGATCCTGGAGCTGGCGGAACTGGGCGCCGTCATCGAGCTGGGCCATGCCGCTGCGGCGCAGCCCGACCCGGTTCAGTCCCCGGATGCGGCCGGGATGGCCCTCCACCGTCATGAACGGAGGCACATCGCGGTCGATGCGGCTCATGCCGCCCACCATCGCCAGGCTGCCGATGTGGACGAACTGGTGGATGCCGAGCACCCCGCCGATCACGGCCCGTTCGCCGATCACCACGTGGCCCGCCACCGCCACCCCGTTGGCGATGACGATGCGATCGGCCAGCTGGCAGTTGTGGCCGATGTGGCTGTAGGCCATCAGCAGGTTGCCGTTGCCCAGCACGGTCCGCTCCCCTTCAGCGGTGGCGCGGTTGATGGTGACGCACTCCCGGATCGTGTTCTCATCGCCCATCACCACTTCGGTGGGGGCACCGCCGTACTTGAGGTCCTGGGGTTCGAGGCCGATGCAGGCCCCCGGGAAGATCCGGTTGCCCTTGCCCATCCGCACCCGCCCGTCGATCACCACATGGGGACCGATGCGGCTCCCCTCGCCGATCTCCACCTCCGGACCGATCACCGCGTAGGGGCCGATCTCCACCCCAGGCGCCAGCCGGGCCCTTGGGTCGACCAGGGCCGTGGGGTGGACGGATGTCGCCATGGCTGCACTCGACATCGCGTCAGTCCACGAGCGAGAACATCAGCTCGCCCGAGCAGACACGCTCACCATCGACCGTGGCGGTGGCGTGCACCTTGCCGAAGCGCTTGCGCTTGAGGCTGAGCAGTTCGCAGGTGATCAGCAGCTGGTCGCCGGGCACGACGGGCCGGCGGAAGCGGACCCCGTCGATGCCGGCGAAGACGAACAGACCCTTGGGAAGATCGGGCATCTGGGTGACGATCAGGCCCCCCACCTGGGCCATGGCCTCGACGATCAGCACGCCCGGCATCAGGGGCCGGCCGGGGAAATGGCCCTGGAACTGGGGCTCGTTGAAGGTGACGTTCTTGAGGGCCACCGCCCGCTGGCCGGGGACGTACTCCACCACCCGATCCACCAGGGCGAAGGGATAGCGGTGGGGGAGCAGGTTGAGGATCTGTTCGCTGCTGAGCACCACGGCCCGGGCCGCGTCAGCGGCAAGGCCAGCGGGCGTGGCGGGGGCAGCGGCCGTGGCGGCCTCGGGAGCGGCGGAGGGAAGAACGGTCAAGGATTCAGTGGGTCGGTACGGGTACGGGCATGCGGGGCGCCTGGGCCGCAAGGGCCGCGGCCATGGCGGTGTGCAGGCCATGGGAACCGCGGTAGGCAAAGACGTGGGCCCTCGGCAGGCCCACCAGCGCCAGATCTCCCAGCAGGTCCAGCAGCTTATGGCGCACCGGTTCGTCGGCGAAGCGCAGGGGCGGGTTCACCCAGTCGTCCCCATCACAGACCAGCGCATTGTCGAGGGCACCGCCCCGGATCAGGCCCGCGGCCAGCAGCTGCTCCACCTGCTCCCGGAAGCCGAAGGTGCGGGCCGGCGCGATCTCGGACACGAAGCTCTCCGGCGTGAGATCGATGGCATAGAGCTGGCGGCCGATGGCCGCCTGGGGAAACTCGATCGCCGCCGCCAGGCGCAGCCGCTCGTTGGGCAGGGCCGCCACGAACCCCAGCCCCTGGCCCAGGGTGAGGGGCAGCGGCGGCAGCGGCGGCTCGAGGCGCTCGCCCCGGTCGCTGAGGCCCGCCTCGGCGATCGCCTCCACCCAGGGGAGGCCGGAGCCGTCGAGCAGGGGGATCTCCTCCCCGTCCACCCACAGTTCCGCCTGGCTCACCCCGGTGCCGGCCAGGGCCGCCAGCAGGTGCTCCACCGTCGCCAGGCGGCGCTCACCCACCTGCAGGCAGGTGCACAGGCGGGTGTCGCTGACCTGGGTGGGGCCGAGGCGCTGCATCGGCAGATCCGGGGCGTCCAGCCAGCCCAGCCAGTAGCCGGGCCGCTCCGAGGGGCCGAGGCGGACCCGGGAGACGGCGCCGCTGTGCAGCCCGACCCCGGAGCGCTCCACGCTGGAGCGCAGGGTCCAGGCCTGGCGATAGTCGCTGGGCCAGCTGGTCACTAGAACTTCCAGCCCACGCCGAGGTTGAAGCGCCACTCGCCGGTGAAGTCCTGGCTGGCCACCTCGAGGCGCAGCGGGCCGACGGGGGTGGTGACGATCAGGCCGGTGCCGATCGAGAAGCCGGAGCCCGGCTTGTTGAGCAGGCCGCCGAGGTTGCCCGGCACCTTGGCCTGGCTGCCGAAGGTGGTGCCGCCGTCGATGAACAGCTCGCCGCTGACGATGCTGAACAGGGGGAAGCGGTACTCGATCGTGGCCTCGCCGAAGCTGCGGCCGACGCCCAGATCGCAGTCGAAGTAGCCCCGCACCGAGTTGCCGCCGCCCAGGCAGAAGGCCTCGTAGGGCGGCAGGTCGCCGATCACCGTGCCGGCGGACACCTGGAAGGCCAGGGCCTGCTTGCAGTCCTCGGTTTCGCCGGCCTTCGGCCGGCAGCCCTTGTAGAACTTCAGCCAGCGCACCGGGATGTAGTGGGTGAAGCTGCCCCGGATCCGGTTGAAGGTGGGGGAATCGGGGCCCACCGAGAAGAACTGCTCGGTGCCGATGCTGAGGAAGTTGCCCTGGGTGGGGTTGCGGGGATCGTTGAGGGTGCTCATCGTCGCCGCCAGCCGCAGGCCCACCAGCTGGTTGCGGGCGGCGCAGTTGAAGGCCACGCAGATGATCGAACTGGTGGGGGCGGCCAGCAGCGAGGTGGCCTCGTTCGGGGTGGCCAGAGCGAAGCGGCGGGAGGTGCCCGAGAAGTCCATCGGCGTCGCCACCTGGCCGGTCAGCCCCAGCAGCACGGTCCACGGTGCCCGCTTGAAGGGGTTGCCGCCGTTGAGGGGACGCACGAACTGGACGTTGGCGCCGACGCGCTGGATCAGCACGCTGTTGCCGTCGAACTGGAACCAGCTGAGGTTCTGGCCGTTGGTCTCGGCGGCGATCCGGGCCGCCGTCACCGACGGGAAGGCCTCGAGCAGGGGGTTGAACGGCGAGAAGATGTTGTAGGCGACCTGGGTGCCCGGGGCCTGGTAGAAGTCGGAGACGGTGAAGAAGTTGCCGTTGTTCTGGCTCTGGAACACCTGGGGGGCATCCCGGCTGACGAAGGCCTTGAAGCGGAAGGCAGTCCGGTACCTGTCCCCCTTGATCCAGGGATCGCTGAAGGAGATGTCGGCCAGGCCGCCGAACTGGCCATAGGTGAAACTGGTCGAGAGGTCCCAGGCCCGGCCGAACAGGTTGCTGTCCTGCACCTGGATCTGGCCGAAGACCCCCTGGCTCTGGCTGTAGCCCAGACCCCCCGACAGGGAGCCGGTCGACTGCTCCACCACCCCCAGCACGATCACCACCGAGCCGGGATCCTCCGGTTCGGGGCGCAGGGTCACCTTGACGTCGCTGAACAGGCCAGTGCCATACAGGCGCTTGAGGTCGTCCTCCAGGTTGCGGCGGTTGAAGATCTCGCCGGTCTTGATGGAGATCTCCCGGGTGATCACCCATTCCTTGGTCTTGCCCTTGATGGGCTGACCCTTGTCGTTGGTGGCCGATCCCTCCTTGTTGAGGAACTGGACCTCCACGCCCTTCACCGTGCCCTGACGGACCAGCAGCTGCACGTCCCCGTCGGGTCCGATCCGGGAGGGGCCTGTGACGCGGGCCAGGGAGAAGCCCTGATCGGCGTACCACTTCTGCAGCTCCTGCATCCGGCCCTGCAGGGTCACCAGGTTGAGGGTCTTGCCGTAATCGCCGGCGAAGGTGTCCTGCACCACGGTCTCCGGCACCTTGGCGTCGGCCGGATCCAGGCTCACCTTGGTGAGCACCGGGTTGGGCACCACCGAAACCACCAGCCGCACCCCGAGGGGGCCGTCCTGGGGCTGGATGCGCACGTCGGAGAACCAGCCGGTGGCGTAGATGGCCTGCAGGTCCCGTTCCAGCTCGCTGCGGGTGATGCTGTTGCCGGGGGTCACCGCCATGGCGCCATAGGCCGCCAGCTCGAGCCGCTCAGCCTCGGGATGGTCGGCCAGGCCTTCGATCACCACCTCGCTGATCAGCACCCGGGGTTCGGCCGAGGCGGAGGGGGCGGGGGCCGGCGCCAGGGAAGGCCGACCGGGCCGGTCGTCGCTGGCGGCGGGCGGGCCGGGGGTGGCCCCGGGGGTGGTGGTGGGTGCAGGGGCCGGAGCGGGGCTGGCGCCGGGGGAGGGCGTCACCGGGGTCGCTCCCGCCGGCGGGGTGGCCTGCGGCGGGTCGGCGAAGGGATCGGCGCCGGCCTGGGCCACGGTGCCGGTGGGGGGCTGGACCTGGGAGCCGGCGGGGGTCTGGCCCTGGCCGGGGGGACTTTCGGCGGCCCGGGCCTGGCCTCCGGCCAGCAGCAGGGCCACCAGGAGAGGAAGGGAGGCGGTCGCCGCCCGGGGCGTGACGCTTCGAAGGATGTGGGGCCTGCCGAGGCGAACGCCAATCATGGATGTCGTCTGCAGTGCGGCCAGGCCGCAAAATCCCGCTGACCTTACCCGTAGACCCGTGGTTCGGGACAGACCCCTTGGACCCGTTTGAGGACCTCCCCGTAGGCCTCGACAACACCGCCCAGGTCCTGTCGGAATCGATCCTTGTCCAGGATCCGCTCCTGCGCATCGCTCACCGCCCGTTTCCAGAGGCGGCAGGTGTCGGGGCTGATCTCATCCGCCACCACCAGGATGTCGTCGGCGGTGAACCCCAGTTCGATCTTGAAATCCACCAGTTCGAGCTCCACCCGGGCAAAGAGATCGCGCAGGCCGTCGTTGACGCGGAAGGCCAGGGTCCGGACGGCCTCCAGCTGGTCGGGCGTGAGCAGCTGCAGGCGCTCCAGCCGGGCTTCGCTCAGCAGGGGGTCACCCAGGGCGTCGTCCTTGAAATAAAGATCCAGGAGGGGCGGGTCCAGGGGGGTACCCTCCGCCATCGGCATCTGGCGGCAGAGGGAGCCGGCGGCGATGTTCCGCACCACCACTTCCACCGGCACCACCCGCACCGGACGCACCATCATCCAGTTCTCTCCGTGCAATCCCAGGTAGTGGGTGGGCACCCCCAGCCCCTCCAGATGTTCGAACAGCAGGGCCGAGATGCGGCAGTTCAGGGCCCCCTTGCCCAGGAGCTGGGCCTTCTTGAGGGCATTGAAGGCCGTGGCGTCGTCCTTGTACTCGACGGCCACCACGTCCTCCCGGTCGGTGGTGTACACCCGCTTCGCCTTGCCTTCGTAGAGGAGGGGGCCGGTGGCAGGGGAGAGGGTCATGGGGCAGGGGTCGGCGTCGGGGTCTGGGCAGGAGACGGAGCAGAAGTCTGGGCCGGTTCCGTCGCCGGCACCGGCAGATCGGCGGCGTGGCCGCCCGGATCCCGGGGGGAGCGCAGCCGGATCTCCAGCTGGCGGGTGCGCGGCGCCGCTGCGGGATCCTCGCGCCGCCAGCGCCATTCGCCGTAGGCGTCATCGATGCGGCCGCTGAGCCGGAGGCGGCGGGCCACGGCCCGATCCGACGGCAGGGCGGCCTGGGTGTCCAGCAGCTCCGCCACCAGCCCCCAGGCGCCCGCCGCCGCCGCCTGCTCCAGGGCCTCCTCCAGCAGGGCCTCCCGCTGGGACGCCGGCAGCTCCGCCAGCAGCCCCACCGCCTGCTGCAGGCGCAGGGCCCCCGCCAGGCCGCCCTGGCGGGCCCGGACCAGCAGTTCGCCACCGACCCGGGGGAAACCCCGCGACTCCAGATGCAGGGCCAGCAGCTCCAGGGCCGGACGGCTGATGACGGTGCCATCCTCCCGGCGCTGCAGCGGCAGGTCGATGGCCTCGAGGGAGGTGCCACTTTCCTTCCTCAGGCGCTCCAGTGCCAGGGCCGCCCGGCGGTGGTCCAGCCCGGCGGCGGCGGCCCGCCACTGCAGCTGCAGCCACTGCACCCGCTCCGCTCCGGCGGCCGGTCCGAAGCGGTTGAGCACATCCATGGCCTCACTGGGCGCCCGGCAGCTGAGCAGCACATCGGCGTTCGCCAGCACCACCTCCAGGGGCTGGGGGGCCGGATGGAGCGTCAGCAGGCGCTGCTGCAGCTGCCGCAGGCGCTCGATCTGGTCGGCCTCGGCGCTCTGCCGGCAGGCCGCGTCGAGCTGCTCCAGATCCCCATCGCGGAGCAGGTCGGCGAATTCCGCGTCGCTGAGCAGCTGAGGACGTTCCGCCTCCTCCGGCACCGGCTCAGCCGCAGCGGCCGGGGGCGTCGGCGCCGGCCCGGGGGTGGCGGCCCGGGCTGCCCCCGGGCCGATCCCCGTGATCAGGCCCAGGGCGGCCACGGCTCCCAGAACGTCCAGTCCCGACCATCGCCGCCGCCGCCCCCGGAGCGCCGGCGGGACGGGGCCGGATCCGGATCCGCTGGGCGGCACGGCGGTCGAGGCGGCGGTCGGGGAGAATGGCAAAGGGGAGTGGCAGCAAGGCTGGTGAGGGCGACCGGTGCAGCACCCGCGCCGGCGCACAACCTAGGGGAGTCCTTCTCCCCGATCCACCCCCCTTCCGCGCCCCCTCCGCCCCGTTGACCGTGACCGACCCTTTCCCCCCATCCCCGGTGCCGGCCCGGATCCTGGTGGTGGGTGGCGGTGGCCGCGAGAACGCCCTGGCCTGGGCCCTGGCGCGCTGTCCGGGGGTGGAGCTGGTGCTGGTTGCCCCTGGCAACGGCGGCACCACCGCCCTGGCGGGCTGCCGCCAGCTGGCGATCGCCGAATCCGACCATGGCGCCCTGGCGGCGGCCTGCCATGAGCACGCCATCGACCTGGTGGTGGTGGGCCCGGAGGCGCCCCTGGCCGCCGGCCTGGCGGACCGCCTGCGGTCGGAGGGGCTGGCGGTGTTCGGTCCCGGCGCCGACGGGGCCCTGCTGGAGGCCAGCAAGCGCTGGGCCAAGGACCTGATGCGGGAAGCGGGCGTGCCCACGGCCGGCCACTGGGCGGCGACGGATCGCCAGCAGGCCCTGGAGGCCCTCGAACGCCATGGCCGTCCCCTGGTGGTGAAGGCCGATGGCCTGGCCGCCGGCAAGGGGGTGACGGTGGCCGACAGTCTCGAGCAGTGCCGCGACGCCATCGAGGAGGTGTTCGCGGGCCGCTTCCAGAGCGCCGCCCCCGGGGAAGCCGCCCCCTCCCTGGTGCTGGAGGAGCGCCTGCACGGCCCGGAGGTGTCGGTGTTCGCCCTCACCGATGGCCGCTCCATGGTGCTGCTGCCCCCGGCCCAGGACCACAAGCGCATCGGCGAGGGGGACACCGGCCCCAACACCGGCGGCATGGGGGCCTACGCCCCCGCCCGACTGCTGGATGCGGCGGGCATGGAGCAGGTGCGCCAGCAAGTGCTGGAGCCGATCCTGGCGGCCCTGCGGGCCCGGGGCATCGACTACCGCGGCGTGATCTTCGCCGGCCTGATGCTCACCGACGACGGCCTGCGGGTGATCGAGTTCAACTGCCGCTTCGGGGATCCGGAGTGCGAGACCCTGATGCCCCTGCTCGGCCCGGAACTGGCCCAGGTGCTGCTGGCCTGCGCCACCGGCCGCCTGGAGCAGGCCCCCCCGCTGACGATCGAGCCCCGCTGCAGCGCCTGCGTGATCGCGGCCGCCGAGGGCTATCCCGGCGAGGTCCGTCGTGGTGATCCGATCGACGGCGACCTGGGGGACGCCCCTGACCTGCAGCTGTTCCATGCCGGCAGCCGCCGCAGCGAGGCGGGCCCCGTGGTCACGGCGGGGGGCCGGGTGCTGGCGGTGGTGGCCCAGGCCGACGACTTCGACACCGCCTTCGAGCGGGCCTACGCCGGTCTGGGACGGGTGGGATTCGAGGGCATGGTCTACCGCCGCGACATCGGTCACCAGGTGCGGACGCGACGCCCGGCCCTGCCATGACCAGCTCCGCTTCCGATCCCGCCCCGGGCGGCGGCGCGGCCGCCGGCGCCTTCAGCCTCTGGCGGGCGCGGCTGCAGCGCTGGTGGGCCGAGTTCAGCCTCCAGACCAAGCTGCTGGCGGTCGCCACCCTCGTGGTGAGCCTGCTGATGACGGGCATCACTTTCCTGGCCCTCAACGGCATCCAGCGCGATGCCCGGATGAGCGACACCCGTTTCGCCCGGGATCTCGGGCTGCTGCTGTCGGCCAACGTCACCCCCCTGGTGGCGGAGGGCAACGACCGCGAACTGGCCTCGGTGGCGGAACGGTTCTGGCAGTCCAGCCGCAGCCTCCGTTACATCTTCTTCGCCGATTCCGACGGGGTCATCTACCTCGGCATCCCGATGGGCGGCAGCACCGGCATGGGGGAGCGGGTGCTCAGTCGCCGCCTGGAGCTGCCGGCCGACATCCAGCGTCGCCCCGACAACCCCCTGATCCGCCAGCACCTCACCCCCGACGGCCAGGTCACCGACGTGTTCGTGCCGATGGTGAGCGACGGCCGCTACCTGGGGGTGGTGGCCCTGGGCATCAACCCCAACGAGACGCTCCTGGCCAGCGCCGCCCTCACCCGGGAGGTGACGGTGGCGGTGTTCATCTCGATCTGGGTGCTGGTGATCCTGGGCTCGGTGTTCAACGCCCTCACCATCACCCAGCCGGTGAAGGAGCTGTTGCGGGGGGTGCGATCGATCGCCGGGGGCAACTTCGAGACCCGCATCGCCCTGCCGGTGGGGGGCGAGCTGGGGGAGCTGCTCAACGGCTTCAACACGATGGCCTCCCAGCTGGAGGTCTACAAGGCCGCCAACATCGAGGAGCTCACCGCCGCCCAGGTGAAGCAGCAGTCCCTGATCGCCACCATGGCCGATGGCGCCGTGCTGCTCGATGCCGAGGGGCGGATCGTGCTGGCCAACCCCACCGCCCGCCGGCTGTTCCGCTGGGAGGGCCGCAACCTGGAGGGCAGCGACCTGGAAGCCGAGCTGCCGGACCGGCTGGCGATGGAGCTGCACGTTCCCCTCGCCAGCCTGATCAGCAGTGAGCGGGACACCACCGAGGTGCGCTGCAGCTTCGGGGATCCCCCCCGCACCCTGCGCATCGTGCTCCAGTCGGTGCGGGATGCCAGCGGCGAAACCCTCAAGGGCATCGCCATGACGATCCAGGACCTCACCCGGGAGGTGGAGCTGAACGCCGCCCAGAGCCGCTTCATCAGCAACGTGTCCCATGAGCTGCGCACCCCCCTCTGCAACATCAAGAGCTACGTGGAGACGCTCCATGACATGGGTGACCTGCTCAGTGCCGAGCAGCAGAAGGAGTTCCTGAGCATCGCCAACGCCGAGACCGACCGGCTCTCCCGCCTGGTCACCGACGTGCTCGACCTGTCCCGGCTGGAGTCCGACCGGGTCTGGCAGCTGGAGCCCATGGACCTGGCGCCGGCGATCGAGCAGACCCTGCGCACCTACCGGCTCAACGCCGAGGAGAAGGGGGTGATGCTGCTCTTCAGTGGGGATCAGCACCTGCCCCGGGTGCGGGGCAACTGGGATCTGCTGCTGCAGGTGTTCGACAACCTGGTGGGCAACGCCCTCAAGTTCACCCGCAGCGGCGGCCAGCTGCTGCTGCGCGCCTATCCCTGGCCCGACCACTGCCCGCTGGATCCCGCCGGCGGACCGGACGACCATCCCTCCTGCACCCTCACGTCGCGGCTGCCGCGGCTGCGGGTGGAGATCGCCGACACCGGCTGCGGCATCTCCGAGGCCGACCAGGCGCGGATCTTCGAGCGCTTCTTCCGGGTCGAGAACGCCGTGCACACCGAGGCCGGCACCGGGCTGGGACTCTCGATCGTGCGGGGCATCCTCGAGAAGCACGGCAGCCAGGCCCGGATGGCCAGCGAGCCCGGCGTGGGCACCACCTTCTGGTTCGACCTGCCCCTGGAGGAGGCCGATGGTGATGAACTCCGGGTCCAGGCGGAGCGGTCGGCCTCCCTGGCCGACATCGAAGCGGAGCGAAGAATCCCCGCGTAAGCTCCCGCTGGCCATTCCGGCGTCTCCCACCGAGAATGCATGTCTTCATCCATATCGGAACCCACAAGACAGGAACCACGTCCCTCCAGGCCTGTCTGAGGACCTGGGCCCCTCAGCTCGCCGCCTCCGGCCTCCTGGTTCCCTCGGCCGGCACCCTCTGTGACACCTCCGGCCATCACAATCTGGCCTTCCAGCTGGCCGGCGACAGTCGCTACGATCCAGCCCTAGGAGGCTTGCAGGAACTCGTCGACGAGTTGCGTCTGGCCGACAGCTCCCCGAGCCTGCGCAGGGCTGTCATCAGCAGCGAGGATTTCTGCTGTCTGGTGGAGAAGCCGGATGCGCTGCGTCGCCTGGAATCGACCCTCCGGCGGGAGGGACATACGTTGACCTGGGTGATGTTTCTGCGCCGCGTCGACGACTATTCGGAATCCCTCTACACCACCCTCTGGGGCTGTGGGGTGCGCCCCCGCTTCGGCTATCCGGGGTTCGTTCTCTCCATTCTGGCCTCGGGAAGATATCGACAGATGCAGCGATTCGGAGGTTCGGCCCATTACTTCGATTTTGTGGCCTTTGCCCGCCGCTGGCGCCAGCTGTCGGCCTCCCGGCTGCTGCTGCGCGACTACGATCAGGCCGTGGCCACGCAGGGCGTCCTGCCCTGTTTCCTGACCATTCTGGGTGCTCCTGAGGCCCTGATCGCCACCGCAGGCTCTGAACAGCCCCGCCTCAACAGCCGGTTGGAGCACGTCACTCGCCGCTACCGAAGGTGCCTGCGGCCGCTGTTGATGGCCCGCTTCCAGCGCGGCAATCTGGGTGTCATCAATGGCTGAACCATCCCCGGCATGACGCGTAGGATCGGGCCCCCGGCGCCATCCCCCGTCGATGCATCTGTTCCTCCATATCGGTGACCACAAGACGGGGAGCACATCCATCCAGGCCTTCCTCCGGCGGCGGGCGCCGGACCTCGGGGCCGTGGGCATCTACGTCCCGACAGCGGGAACCTATTCCGCGGAGTCCGGTCACCATCAGCTTGCTTTTGAACTGCTCGAAGACAGGCGCTCAAACCCGGCCCACGGCGGACTGGCGGAGCTCCTGGAGGAGTTGCGGCGCTGCCCGCTGCCCCGGGCGGTCATCAGCTGCGAGGATCTCAGTCTTCTGGTCGCGCGGCCCGATCGACTGAGACGGCTGGAGGCAAGCCTGCTTGCGGAGGGGCACACCGTGAGTTGGCTGATGTTTCTGCGTCGTGTGGACGATTATCTGGAGTCGTTGTACTGCGAGCTGAGGCGATCGGGGGTACGGGCCCGCCTGGGCTATCCCGGTTTTGCCCTCCCTTTTCTTCTGTGGGGAAGGCGTTATTCCAAGTTCTGCGATCATCGTGCCTTCGTTCGCAGGTGGCGACGCCTTTCGGATTCTCCCCTGCAGCTCCTCGACTATGACCGGGCGGTGGGAGAGGAAGGGTTGCTGCCCCGCTTCCTGCAGGCGATCGGAGCACCGGCATCCCTGATGGAGGGGCACCATGCCGCACCGGTCCTGAATCAACGCCGCGAACAGATCACGCGCCACTTCAGGAGCGTGCTGGGCCCCCTGCTGATGGCCCGCTTCCACCGCTCCAACCAGCGGGCGCTGTACGGCTGAGGAGGCGGGGCCGGCTGCGGCGGTTCAGCTCTCCCCATCCATGCTGCGCATGATCCGGCCCAGGTCCGCCCGTTCGTCGGTGGTGATGCGATGGGGGACGCCACTGATGATGCGCTCGAAGTTGGCGAAGGAATCCTTGATTTCCGGCCCGTTGCCGGTGATTACGAATTCCCGGATGCCCTTGTCGTGCCAGGAGCCGCGCATCTTGAACACATTCAGGGCCCGAGCCATTTCGCCGCGAATTTCCACATACTGCAGCAGCAGAATGGTGTCGGTGATGGTGGAGATGTGGGAATCGGTGATCGAATGGCTTCCCATGAATTCTTCCGACGTATTGGTGAAGAATCCAGCGATCTCCTCCTGTTTGGCATAGCCCGTCACCCCGATCACAAACTGCCGGAAGGCGTTGTGGCTGACACCCCGAGCCAGGGCGGAGAGGGAATCGATCGCCATCCGGGACGGCTTGAACTGGCTGATCTCGGTCTTGATGATCTGCAGGTGATCCTCGAGGCCGGTGGATTCCGGATAGGCGCAGATGATCTTGAGCAGTCCGTCCTGCTCCATCTGCTCGAAATCGATGCCCCAGCTGGTGGCGTTGCGCAGCAGCTGGGAGCGGGATTCCTCGTAGGCGAACAGGATCGCCCGCTCCTTGCTGCGGCAGGCGTCCTCCACGAACTTGCTGACCAGCAGGGTCTTGCCGGTGCCGGTGGCGCCGGTCGCCAGGATGATGGAGTCCTTGAAGAAGCCACCCCCGCACATCTCATCGAGCCGGGGCACGCCGGAGCTGAGGCGCACGTTGGAGGAACGCTGGGTGAGGCGCATCGCCCCCAGCGGGAAGACACTGATGCCGTGGCTGCCCATGGTGAAGGGGAATTCCCCCTTCATGTGGGTGGTGCCGCGCAGCTTGAGCACCTCCACCGTGCGCCGCCGCCGCTCCCCCTCCAGCACGTTGCGCAGGATCACCACGTTGTCGGAGACGAATTCCTCGACGCCGTAGCGGGCGATGGCCCCATACTCATCGACCCGTTCGGTGGTCATCACCGTGGTGACACCGATCTCCTTGAGCCTGGCGATCAACCGGAAGATCTCGCGCCGCACCACGGAGATGGCGTCGTACTGCTGGAAGACGGCGGTGATGGAGTCGATGGCCACGCGCCGCGCCTTGTATTTGCGGATCGCATAGTGGATCCGCTCGATCAGGCCGGAGAGGTCGAAGCTGCCGGACACCTCCTGGCCATCGGGATCCGGGGAGGCATCGAGAACGAACAGCTTGTTCTGCTCGACCATCTCCTGCAGGTTCCAGCCGAAGCTGGAGGCGTTGCGCAGGATGTCGAGGGGGGATTCCTCAAAGGTGACGAAGATGCCGTGTTCGTTGAACTGACGGATGCCGTTGCAGAGAAAATTCAGGGAGAAGACGGTCTTGCCGGTTCCTGATGTCCCGCTGATCAGGGTCGATCGGCCGATCGGCAGCCCGCCATGGCAGATGTCATCGAAACCTTCGATCCCGGTCGGAAGTTTCTGCATCTGCATCCGATTGGCAGCGGCGGCGTGGTCGTTGGGATCCTGCATCGAAGAGATGGAAGAGGGGCGTGGGGTCGGAAGGAAGTCGGAGTCGCGCCTGGGATCGCTGGCGGGGAGGGGGGCAGGGGCCTGCATCGGGCCCTGATCGGGGCTCAGGAGGATTCCGGTGTGGAGGGCACACCGCCGGCTTCGAGATCGTCGACGTCGAGCTGGAAATCCTCGGTGAGCTCTTCATAGAGGAGATCGAGGCCGATCAGCACCCGCTCCCGGTCGGAGAGATCGCCGATGATCCGGCGCACCGGCGGGGGAAGAATCTTGGCCAGGGTCGGGGTGGCCAGGATCTTGTCCTCTTCCGCCAGCTGGGGATTCTTGAGCACATCGATCACCTTCAGGGCGTAGACGCCTCGGAACTCCGACTCGAGGATGTCGCGCAGCGTCTTGAGGGCCCGCATCGAATTGGGCGTGTTGCCGGCCACGTAGAGCTTGAGGATGTAGGTCTTGCGGAAGGTCATGGCTCGGGCTCAGGTGGTGGGGCTGGAGGATTCGGCGGTGGCGGGTACGATCGGCAGGTCGGGAGGGATGGAGCGTCGATACATTTCGCAGAGGTGCGCCATGACATCGAGCAGGGCCAGACGGTAGTCCTGGAGAAAATCGTTCTTTTGTCCCTTGAGCATCAGCAGTTTGCGAAACTCCTCAATCAGATTCACGTGGATCTCGACCATCTTGGTGATCGGCAGGTCGGCGAAGAAGGCTGTGTTCACGAAGCTTTCAATCGCCTGATTGGCTGCCGCGGGGTTCTTGAAGTAGCTGATCAGCAGGTCCCGGTAGGTGCGCCGCAGGGAGTCCAGCAGCTCGTTCCGTTCCCCGTCCTCCAGGTTGCGCAGGAAGCGGGAGGGATCCCGCTTGTAGTAGACGCCCAGGTACCCGAGCCGCCCGTTGAGCCGGTTCGGCAGTTTCCAGCCCTCGTGCGTCGCCGTTTTGGCCTCGCTGTCGGCCGGCAGGGTGTTGCTGCGCAGGAATCGGGAGACGGCCGCGTCCAGGCTGTAGCTCAGCTGCTCCAGCTGGTCGGGGGGCAGGCGGACCTCCGCCTCGTGGAACTTCACCGCGCCGTCCACCGGGCCGATCAGCACGGCCGGCAGCTCCAGGCCCTGGTCGTGGAGGCTGCCGAAGAAGCTGCCATCGACGGCGCCCTCCTCCAGCAGGATGCCGTCGAAGTCCTCGCGGCGCTGCTCGAGCTGCTCAAGGGGGGCCGCGGCGGGGTCCACCGGCACCAGCTGGTAGCGACCGCCCCTGAGCCATTGCCCACAGGCCTCGGCGAGCGCCGGGGTCTGGATGAGGGACAGGATGTTGAGAACCGGCTGGGGCATCGACCGCTGCGGCGGGGAGCTCCCCTGACCGGGCTGATTCTTGACGGAAGGGAGGCCCGGACGGGAGGATCTTAGTTCTGTCTTTCGATTCCGTGCGTCCAGGCCCAATGGTGGCTTCCAGCCGCCAGCCTGGCCACGCCCCCTGAGCGATGACCCAAGCCCCCCAGAAGGAAGCTCCCCAGAAGGATCCCGTCAGCGCGGACGCCACCGGCGCCTACGCCATCGTCGAGGCGTCCGGCCAGCAGTTCTGGCTCCAGCCCGACCGCTACCTCGACCTCGACCGCCTCAACGCCGACGTCGACAGCACCGTGACCCTGGAGAACGTGCTCCTGGTCAAGGACGCCTCCGGCACCACCCTCGGCCAGCCCTACGTGGCTGGAGCCACGGTGGAGCTCAAGGTGATGGCCCATCGCCGCGGCCAGAAGATCATCGTCTACAAGATGCGCCCAAAGAAGAAGACCCGCCGCAAGAACGGCCACCGCCAGGAGCTCACCCGGGTGATGGTCCAGTCGATCAAGGTCGGCGGCAAGTCGATCGTCTGATCGGGCCCCAGCCTCCTCCTCCCCCCTCCCGTTCCCCCGTCTCCCCGTTCCCATGGCCCACAAGAAAGGCACAGGCTCCACCCGCAACGGCCGCGACTCCAACTCCAAGCGCCTCGGCGTCAAGCGCTACGGCGGTGAGTCCGTCAGCGCCGGCTCGATCCTGATCCGCCAGCGCGGCACCTCGGTGATCCCGGGCGTCAACGTGGGCCGCGGATCCGACGACACCCTGTTCGCCCTGGTGGATGGCGTCGTCAGCTTCGAATCGATCAAGCGCGGCCTGCGCAACCGCAAGCGCATCAACATCGCCGTCGGCGCCTAGTCGCCTGCCTGGGGGGCGTCCGCCAGTTCGGCGCCGTCCCCCGGCACCTCCAGATAGCGCCGGAGCCAACCCACCAGCAGGTAGAAGGGCAGGGTGTCGGCCAGGGCCGCCACCAGCTTGAACACGTAGCCGCTGGCGATGAACACGCCCAGCTGGGGCAGCACGGGCTCGTCCGGCCGGATCGGCAGCACATGGGCGGCGTAGTGGCTGATCAGCACCACCGCCGAGGTGTCCACCACCTGGCTGATCAGGGTGGAGCCGTTGTTGCGCAGCCAGAGGGCCTTGCCGTTGCTGACGCGCTTCCAGAAATGGAACAGGCGAACGTCGGTGAACTGGGCGGCCATGTAGGCGGCCATGGAGGCCCCCACGGCGCCGAAGGCCAGCCGGCGCACCTCGAAGAACACCGGCACCCCGGCGGCGTGGGTGTCGGCCGGCAGGCCCACCACCCCACCGAATCCGTCCAGGCCCGGCAGGATGCCACCGAGCCAGAGCACCAGGACGATCCAGCCGTTGAGCATCAGACCCACCCACACCACCTGGGAGGCGCGCCGTTCGCCCCAGATCTCGCTGATCAGGTCGGTGCACAGGAACGTGACCGGATACGGCAGGGCCCCCACCGCCACGATGATCGGGAACGACCCGATGCTGCCCAGGTGGAGGAACCGGGTCAGCCCCAGGATGTTGAGCATGCCCATGGTCCCCAGGAAGATGCCGGCCAGCACCAGAAAGGTGACCTCGCGCCGGTCCTGCAGCGTCATCGGCGCCTGAGCATGGGAGAAGGTCCCTCCAGGCTGCCGCCATCGCCTCCGTCGCGCCACGGCTGCGGCTTCCTGGTGCTCGACAAGCCCGCCGGCCTCACCTCCCACGACGGCGTCGCCCGGGTGCGGCGGGCCTACGGCCTGCGGCGGGTGGGCCATGGCGGCACTCTGGATCCAGCCGTCACCGGCGTGCTGCCGATCGCCCTCGGCCCCGCCACCCGGTTGCTGCCCTACCTGCCCGGCGACAAGACCTACCGCGGCACCGTCCAGCTGGGCGTGCGCACCGGCACCGACGACCTGGAGGGGGAGGTGCTGGAGCGCACGGCCGTGCCGCCCCTCGGCCCCGAGGACCTGGAGCGGGCCCTGGAGCGCTTCCGGGGCGAGATCCTCCAGGTGCCTCCCCAGGTCTCGGCGGTGCACGTGGAGGGCCAGCGGGCCTACGCCCGGGTCCGGGCGGGGGAGCAGCTGGCCCTGGCGGCGCGGCCGGTGCGGATCCATGGCCTCGACCTGCTGGGCTGGGACGCCGAGCACGGCCGGCTGGAGCTGGAGGTGCGCTGTTCCGCCGGCACCTACGTGCGGGCCCTGGCGCGGGACCTGGGGGACGCCCTCGGCTGCGGCGGCGCCCTGGCCAGCCTGCGCCGCACCGCCGCCCTCGGCTTCGGGCTGCACCAGGCCATCACCATGGAGCGGCTGGCGAGCGGCCCCCTGCCACCGCTGCTGGACCCCCTGGATGTGCTGGTGGACCTGCCGCGCCAGCGCCTCGACCCGGCCCAGCTGTCGCCGTGGCGCTGCGGCCGCTCCCTGCCCCGTACCGTGGAGCAGTTGCCTGAGGGGCCGGTCGCCGTGCTCACCCCGGATGGCAATCTGGCGGGCATCGCCCGGGCCGATGGCAAGGGCCTGCTCCTGCCCCGGCTGGTGTTCGACGCCGCCGGTTGACCCCCCTGCGACCTCGCGATGGCCGGCCACAGCAAATGGGCCCAGATCAAGCGCACCAAGGCGGTGGTGGATGCCCGGCGGGGGGCGCTGTTCACGCGACTGGGGCGGGAGATCACCGTGGCGGCCCGCGGCGGTGCCGATCCGGCCGGCAACTTCCAGCTCCGCACCGCCATTGAGAAGGCCAAGGTGGCCGGGCTCCCCAACGCCAACATCGAGCGGGCCGTGGCCAAGGGCAGCGGCCAGGGGGGGGGCGGGGCCGACCTGTTCGAGGCGGTGCGCTACGAGGGCTATGGCCCCGGGGGCGTGGCCGTGCTGATCGAGGCCCTCACCGACAACCGCAACCGCACCGCCGCCGACCTGCGGCTGGCCTTCGGCAAGCATGGCGGCAACCTCGGTGAGACCGGCTGCGTCAGCTACCTGTTCGAGCAGCGCTCCGTGGTGCGGCTGGCCCTGCCCGATGCCGATGAGGAGCGCCTCCTGGAGGACCTGCTGGCCCTCGAGGAGCGGGGAGGGCCGGCGGCGGCGGGCTACGAGATCGATGCCGAGGGCGTGGATGTGTTCGGCGCCTATGCCGACCTCGAAGCCCTCCAGGACGGCCTTCGGGACCTGCAGCTGCCGCTGGCCGGCTGGGAGCACCGCTGGATCGCCTCCCTGCCCTGCCGCCTCGAGGACGGCACGCTGCTGGCCGCCTGCCTGCGCATGCTTGATGTGCTCGAGGATCTCGATGACGTGCGCAGCGTCACCAGCAACCTGGAAGCGGACGAGGCCCTGATGGAGGCGGCCCTGCCCGGCTGAGGTTCAGCCCCGGCAGGCGCTCAGCCCATGGCCTCGGCGTCGGCGATCACCGTCAGGGCTGGATGGCGCTGCAGCCAGCTGGCGGGCAGCTCCGGCGTGGGGGGCTCCCCCAGGGCGCGGCGCAGGATCGCCGCCTTCGCCCCGCCGGTCACCACCAGCAGCACCCGGCGGGCCGCGAGGATCTCGGCCATCCCCGGGGTGATGGCCCGCCGGGGGACGGCGTTCGGGTCGCCGCCGAAGGCGCCGGCGTTCTGGCGGCGGGTGGGGGCGCTGAGGGCCACGCAGCGGCAGACCACCGCCGCGTCCGCGGGGGGTTCGTTGAAGCCCACGTGGCCATTGAGGCCCAGACCCAGCACCTGCAGGCCGATGCCGCCGGCGGCGCTCACCGCCGCGCCGTAGCGACGGGCCTCGGCCCCTGGATCGCCGGCCCGTCCATCGGGAAGCCGCACCCGCTCCGGGTCCAGGCCGAGGGGCTCCACCAGCTGGCGGCCCATGGTGGCGGCGAAGGAGGCGGGATCCTGGGGCCCCAGCCCCACGTACTCATCCAGGTTGAAGCTGCTCCAGCCCTGGCGCACCTGCGCCGCCAGGGCGGGCTCCAACCGCCCCAGCCGCCGGGCCAGGGTGGCATAGACGGGCTCCATGGTGCGGCCGGTGGCCAGACCCAGGGGCAGGGTCGGCCGCAGCCGATCGGCGAGCAGCAGGGCCGCCACCCGCTCCGCCACCGCCGCCGCATCGGCCAGCACCACCGGCGCGATGGTGGCGTTGGGCCTCAAAGGGAGGAATAGGGCTGGATCCGGGCCCCCTGGTAGTAGTGCTGGAGGATCTGCCGGTAGTCCTCGCCGCGCAGGGCCAGGGCGTAGGCGCCCCACTGGCTCATGCCCACCCCGTGGCCGTAGCCCCGGCCGCTCACCAGCAGGGTTGGTGCCGCCGGCGGCCGGGGGGTCGGCCAGGGTGCCTGCACCAGGCCGGAGGCCAGGGAGCGGATCCCCTCGGCGGTGAAGACGCCCTGCAGGGACGGCAGCGGCGGCGGGAAGGGGAGAGCCTGGGGCGGGGCCTCGAAGTCGAAGCGGGCCAGGGTGCTGCGCAGGCCCAGCCGCTGGCGCAGCTCGGCGCCGGAGAGCAGCAGCGAGCCACCGGGGCCCGTCACCCGGGCCTGGCGGATGCGGCCGGAGCTGGTGGTGGAGAGCACCTCGATGCGGAAGGCCCCGTCGATCTCCCGGAAGGCCCGGGCCAGCTTGTCGGGCTCGACCCGCAGCTGCCAGACGTGCACCGGGCTGGACTGGTCGAAATCGGGCACGCTCACCAGGTAGGGCAGCTGCTGGCGCCAGATCTCGCCGCTGTTCTCCGTGAGGCCGCCACTGCTGCTGTGGAAGACGGCGTTGATCAGGGCGGAGCCGTGCACCAGCACCTGGGAGCGGGTGCTGCGCACCGCTTCACGGGTGGAGTCGGTTTCCGCTTCCACCCCCTTGTACACCTGGCTGGCCACGGTGGCCTTGAGGTCGAAGGGCTCCGCCGGCCGCCGCTGGCGCAGGGCGTAGGTACGGGCCGCCACCGCCTGGGCCCGCAGGGCCGCCAGCGGCCAACTGGCCGGCATCTCGCTGCCCACCACGCTGGGCAGGTAGCTCTCGACATCGATCAGGTTGATCGCCTGCAGCCGATCGCCCTCGGCGCGCACAAGCAGCCGGCCGCGGTAGCGGCGCTGCTGCAGGGTCAGCAGGGCCTCACCGCCGGTCCCCCGTCCCGGTGCCGGATCGATCCAGGCCTGGCCTGAGGGCAGCGCCACCCGCCGGGGCGGGCCGGTCGGCCCCTCCAGCCGGGCCTCCAGGGTCGGCCCGCTGCGCATCAGCTGCAGCCGTGCCCCCGGGGCCAGCTCCGCCAGGGTGCGCCCCGTGGCGTCGCCGAGACGCAGCACGGTGCTGCCCGCCTCCAGCTCCAGGGTGGGGGCCTCCCGCAGCAGCACCCGCACGACGGGTGCCGGGGCCCTCGCCTCCGTGGGGACCGGCGCCGCGACGGCGGCGGGAAGCAGGGCCAGCGAGAGGCCGGCGCGCCATCCGAAACGGAGGAGGGTCACGAGGGTGCGCGAGCGACAACGGCTCATTCTGGACGGGTCATCCTGTCGATGCCACGGCGCCAGCCAGCGCACCGGCCGGCGCCGTGGCAGCATGCGCTCTGAGGCAGCCAGGGTGTGCAGGTCACCTTCCTGGGAACCAGCTCCGGCGTTCCCACCCGCGCCCGCAACGTCTCCGCCGTGGCCCTGCGGCTGCCGCAGCGGGCCGAGCTGTGGCTGTTCGACTGCGGTGAGGGAACCCAGCACCAGTTCCTGCGCAGCGACCTGCGGGTGTCCCAGCTGCGCCGGATCTTCGTCACCCACATGCACGGCGACCACGTCTTCGGCCTGCCGGGGCTGCTGGCCAGCCTGGGGCTGGCGGGCAGCTGCGGGGGCATCGACCTCTACGGACCGGACCCGCTGCGCGACTACCTGGAGGGCGTGATGCGCACCTCCTCGACCCGCATCGGCTACCCCCTGCGCACCCACCGGGTCAAGGAGGCCGCCGCCCGCGGCACCCTGGTGCTCGACGACGACGACATCACGGTGCGCTGCACGGCCCTCACCCACCGGGTGCCGGCCTACGCCTACCGGGTGGATCAGAAGCCCCGGGCCGGCCGCTTCGACGTGGAGCGGGCCAGGGCCCTGGGCATTCCCCCCGGGCCGGTCTACGCCGAGCTCAAGGCCGGCCGCAGCGTCACCCTCGACGATGGCCGGGTGATCCGAGGCGAGGCCCTGTGCGGGCCGCCCCGGCCCGGCTGCAGCGTCGTCTACTGCACCGACACCGTGTTCAGCGAGGCGGCGGTGGCCCTGGCCCGCGGCGCCGACCTGCTGATCCACGAATCCACCTTCTCCCACGGCGAGGCGGAGCTGGCCATCGCCCGCCAGCACTCCACCAGCACCATGGCCGCCCAGACCGCCCTGGAGGCGGGAGTGAAGCAGCTGGTGCTCACCCACCTCAGCCCCCGCTACGTGGCGGGGAACCCCATGACCCCCGATGACCTGGTGGCCGAGGCCCGGGCGATCTTCCCCGAGACGGTGGTGGCGAAGGACTTCCTCAGCCTCTCGGTGGGGACGGCGGGCTGAGCCTGCAACAGTTCGCGTGATTCCGTTCCGGGGGACCCGTCGCCCGTGATACAAGGTCTCAGTTGCGGTCCGACCGCCATTCCGCCGGCTTCTCCCATGGCCCCCCTCCTTCGCTCAGCCGCCCCGCTGTCAGCCGCCTGTCGCCCCGCTCCGCTTCGCACCGCCCTCCGTGCCGTGGCCCGGGCGCTGCTGATCCTCCCCCTGGCCCTGCTGGTCTGTTTCGCGGGCCCCGCGGCCGCGGCCCAGTGGAGCGCCGAGGACCTCACCGTGCCGGTCTCCCCCGACGGCACCCCGGTGACCTTCAGCGAGAAGGAGGTCAAGACCGGCCGCAAGCTCTTCAACGAAAGCTGCGGCACCTGCCATGCCGGTGGCATCACCAAGACCAACCAGAACGTGGGGCTCGATCCCGAGACCCTGGCCCTGGCCACGCCGGCCCGGGATTCGGTGGAGGCCTTGGTCGACTACATGAAGGACCCCACCTCCTATGACGGGGAATACAGCATCGCGGACGTGCACCCCAGCCTGCGCAGCAGCGACGTGTTCGTGAAGATGCGCGATCTGGATGACGAGGACCTGCGCCTGATCGCCGGCTACATCCTGGTGGCCCCCAAGGTCCAGGGCGTCCAGTGGGGCGGCGGCAAGATCTACTTCTGATCGCCCGGCCCATCTCCGCCGGCCGGCCCTGGGCCGGCCGGTTTTTTTGTGGCTGGACGCGGGCGGCTCAGGGGGCCGGGGCCGGGAGAGGTGGCGGCGGCGGTGGTGGAGGGGCCAGGTTGCCCGCCTCCAGCGACGCGGGCAGCTTGCTGTACCACCACTCCTGCAGGGCGGGGGCCAGACGCTGGGGGAACAGGGTGATCACGGTGCGGGTGGGGCGGGCCCCCGGCTGCAGCAGTTCCACGGCGTAGGAGGGGCAGCGGCGGGCGGCCAGGTCGGGCACGAAGCGGCGGCCGACCCGGCGCCAGCTGGGTTCCTTGCTGCGCCAGGCCAGCCGGCAGCACGGCCAGGGCAGCTCCTCCCGATCGAACAGGCGGCAGCAGGGTCCCAGGACCCGGTAGCTGTACTGGCCGCCGGGGCTGGGATGCTCGCTGCCGGAGGCCAGCACGGTGTCCACCTGAAGTGCCATGAAAAAGCCACCCCTGAGGGTGGCGGAGAAGAACGCGGGGTTCAAGGGGGTGATCCCACCGGACCGCCCGGCGAGGAGCTCAGTAGAGCTCTTCTTCGGTGTGGGTCTTGATGGTGCAGTCGGAGGTGGGGTAGGCGACGCAGGTGAGCACGAAGCCGGCCTCGATCTGGTCGTCGTCGAGGAAGCTCTGATCCGACTGGTCAACGGTGCCGGAGGTGAGCTTGCCGGCGCAGGTGGAGCAGGCGCCGGCGCGGCAGGAGTAGGGCAGGTCGATGCCCTGCTCTTCGGCGGCGTCGAGGATGTACTGGTCGTCAGGAACCTCGATGGTCTTGTTCAGGCCCTCGCTCTCATTGACGAGGGTGACCTTGTAGGAAGCCATGGAAGAGATTGGAGCTCACAGACACCCGGCAGCCAGGGCCTGTAGGACCCGCCCTTCCTACATCCGACAGGGGGCTTTCCCGGCGATCTTGGGCTCGCAGGCCGGGAAGCCCAATCAAAGCCAGGACACAGATCAGCGTGCCTTATGCAACATCCGATGCCGAACGGATCCGCAGCAGGCCCCAGCGGTCCTGTTCCACCCGCCCCTCCACCCGCCAGCCCGCTGCCGCCAGATCCCGCTCCAGGCCTGGGGCCTGATCCACCAGCAGGCCGCTGAGCAGGCCCACGCCGCCGGGGCTCAGCAGGTGCTCGAACCAGGGAATCAGGGCCTCGATCACCGGCGCCAGGATGTTGCACAGCAGCAGATCCGCCGGACGGCCGTCCAGCAGCGCCACCAGGGCCTCGGCCGACCCGGTGGTCACCGTGAGGCCGCGGGTGCCGTCCAGGCCGTTCAGGGCCGCGTTCTGTCGGGTCGCCCGCTCCGCCAGGGGGTCGGTGTCGGCGGCGGCCACGCCCGCCGCCCCCAGCCGCAGGGCGGCCAGGCCCAGGATGCCGCTGCCGCAGCCCAGATCGGCCACCCGCAGCCCCTCCAGGCCCGCCCCCCGCCCCGCCCGTTCCCGCTCAGCGGCGAGGGCCTCCAGGCCCTCGAGGCAGAGGCGGGTGGTGGGGTGGCTGCCGGTGCCGAAGGCGCTGCCCGGATCGATGCGGATCACCAGCCTCCCGGCCTGCTCGGGCGGCACCTCCAGCCAGGCCGGCAGCACCAGCAGCCGCTCCCCCACCGGATCGGGCCGCCAGTGGCTCTTCCAGCTCAGGCTCCAGTCCTCATCGGCCTGCCGCTGCCAGCGGATGGGTGGCAGCGCCATCGCGAAAGGCTCCCCCAGCGGCGCCAGGGCCCGCTCCAGCTCCCGGCGCTGGTCGGCGGGCCAGTCACTCTCCGGCAGCCAGGCCAGCAGCTGCCGCTGCTCCGGCACCTCGGGGGGGTGCTGGAGCGCCACCCGGGGCACGCCGAGGAGCGGCAGCTTCCAGAGCAGGGATTCCTCCAGTTCGGCCGGGGCGGCCATCTCCAGCCGCCACCAGACCAGGCCCATCAGAGGGTGACCGGGTGGGCGGCCTGGATGCCGTTGATGCCGTGGATCACCGCCAGCAGGCTGGGGGGGATCGGGTCATCGAGGCTCAGCACCATGACGGCGTCGCCGCGGACGATGCGGCGGCCCACCTGCATCGAGGCGATGTTGACGTTGTGCTCGCCGAGCAGGGAGCCCAGCTGGCCGATGATGCCGGGCATGTCCCGGTGGCGGGTGAAGAGCATGTGGCGGCTGGGCGTCACGTTCACCGGGAACTCGTCGATGGTGGTGATGCGCAGTTCGCCGTCGGTGAACACCGCCCCGGTGACGCTGTGGTTGCCCCGGGGGCTGCGGGAGCTGAGCTGGAGCGAACCGCCGGCGAAGTCGCGGCTGGCGTCGTCCTTCACCTCGAGCACGTGGATGCCGCGCTCCTTGGCCTCCAGGGTGGCGTTGACGTAATTGATGCTGTCGCCCAGGGCGGCCGAGAGGATGCCCTTGAGGGCGGCCACCACCAGGGGCTGGGCCGGGTGGGAGGCGAATTCGCCCTGCAGGCGCACCTCCAGCTCGCTGATCTGGCCACCGGCCAGCTGGCTGAGCAGCAGGCCCAGGGTTTCGGCCAGCTGCAGATGGGGCTTGAGCAGCTCCATCACCTCGGGGGTCAGGCCGGGGATGTTGACGGCGCTGCGGGCCGGCAGGCCGAGCAGCACGTCCCGGATCTGCTCGGCCACGTCGATGGCCACGTTCTCCTGGGCCTCCTCGGTGGACGCGCCCAGGTGGGGGGTGAGGATCAGCCGCTCCTTGACCAGGCGCAGGGGGGAATCGGCCGCCAGCGGTTCCTTGGCGTAGACGTCCAGCGCCGCTCCGGCGATGACGCGGTTCTCGACCGCATCGGCCAGGGCCTGCTCGTCGATGATGCCGCCGCGGGCGCAGTTCACCAGGCGGGCGGTGGGCTTCATCGTGGCCAGCAGCGCCGCGTTGACCAGGTTCTCGGTGTCCGGCGTGCGGGGCAGGTGCAGGCTGACGTAGTCGGCTTCGGCGAACAGCTGGGGCAGGGGCAGCAGCCGCACCTGCAGCAGCTGGGCGCGCTCGGCGGAGATGAACGGGTCGTAGGCGGCCACGTCCATGCCCAGGGCCCGGGCGACGCGGGCCACATGGGAGCCGATCTTGCCGAGGCCCACCACGCCGAGGGTCTTCTTGTAGAGCTCGTTGCCCACGTAGGTCTTGCGGTCCCAGCCGCCGGCCATGGTGCTGGCGTGGGCATGGGGCACGTGCCGCGACAGGGAGAGCATCAGCGCCAGGGCGTGCTCGGCGGCGGCGATGGTGTTGCCCTCCGGGGAATTGACGACGATCACGCCGCGGCGGGTGGCGGCGGGCACGTCGACGTTGTCGACGCCCACACCGGCCCGGCCGATGATGCGCAGACGGCTGGCGGCCTCGATCACCTCGGCGGTCACCTGGGTGCCGGAGCGGATCATCAGCCCCTCGTACTCACCGATGCAGCCCACCAGCTGCTCCGGGCTCAGGCCCGTGCGTACGTCCACCTGGGCGACCTGGGAGAGGATGTCGATCCCCGCCTGGTCGATGGGATCGGAGACCAGAACCTTCGTCATGTCCGGCAGCGGTGGGGAGGGCGGGGGGTGCGCCCCCAGGGGGGCAGGCCGGAGGTGCAGTGTAGAGAGCGGTGCGGAGACGAGCCCATGTCCCTGAGTGTGGTGGTCGTGCTGGACGACCGCGATCGCCTGCGGGCCCTGCAGGAGCGCTTGCTGGCGCTGGTGCCGCCCCCGACCCGGGTGCTGGCGATCGGCAAGGGCGAGGCGACCATGTCGGACGTGGAGCGGCTGGATCCGGCCACGGCCCGGCGGCGGCGCCAGCAATCGATGGTCCGCTGGCTGCTGCCCTTCGGGTTCCTGGCCGGGCTCACCTTCACCCAGATCACCGATCTGCACACCTTCAGCTTCGCCGGGGCCTACGGCGAGCCCCTGATCGGCGGCCTGCTCGGCATGGGCTCCGGCTGGATGGGCAGCTTCGCCGCCGCCGCCAGCGTCAGTTCCGAGGAGGACGACCGCATCCGCATCCTGCGCAACCGGCTCGATGAGGGCTGCTGGCTGCTGCTGCTCGAAGCCCCCGTCGGCCGGGAGATCCCCTGGACCACCATCCAGCTGGCGCGACCGACGGCGGTCGTGCGGCTGGACGACACCTGAGGCCGCAGGACCCATGCTTCCACGACGGGACCTGCTGGAGGGGAGTCGCCACCCGGAGGCGCTCGGGGCCCTGTTCAGCCTGGCGGAGACGGCCCTGCGCACCTGGGAGCCCCAGGTCAGCGGTTTTCTCGAGGCGGCGGTGCGGGAGGAGGCCGAGGACCGGCTCGGTGCCCTCAGCGAGCTGAGCCTCGCCAGTGAGGGCGGCCACCCCGGGGCGGAGCGCCGCTGCCTGCTGCTGGCACGAACCGGACAGGAGCCGGCGGCCCCCGCCCTGCTGGGGCTGGAGATCAGCGGCAACTTCCTCTTCGATCCCGCCTCGGCGGCCGACATGGCCGAGGGGCTGGCCCGCTCCGGGGCCATGCCCCAGGAGCGGGGAGACCTGTGGCTGCGGGGCGATCGGGGCGCCCAGGCGATCGTCAGCGAGGCCCTGGCCCGGCGGCTGGACGGCACCGAGGGCCTGGTGCGCACGGTGCCGGTGCGGTTCGAGGCCCGGCCCATCGAGGCCCTTCAGCTGCCGGCCCGCCGGTTGCCCCGCCAGCTCACGACGGTGGAGGCCTCCTTGCGGCTGGATGCCCTGGCGTCGGCCGGTTTCGGGCTGTCCCGCAACCGCATGGCCACCCTGATCCGGCAGGGGGCCGTCCGCCTCGACTGGACGGTGGTCAGCAGCCCCAGCCAGCCCCTGGCGGTGGGGGCGCGGGTCCAGCTGGAGGGGCGGGGGGAGCTGGAGGTGCTGGCGATCGAACCCACCAAGCGGGAGCGGTTCCGGATCCGGCTGGAGCGCCATTGAGGGCCGGCCGGTGCAAGTTGACAGGAGGGAAGGCCGGCGAGTAGGAAAACCCTGGGTGAAAACAGAATCCCGATCGTCCTCCCGTTGCAGTTCGCCTGTGACAGACCGGCATCAGGTGAAGGTTTTTGTCCTGGGGATGACCAGCCATCCCGATCACCACCTCCGAATTCGGTGCCGCTTCGGTGATGCCGAGCTCGGGCGATTAGCTCAGAGGTAGAGCACTACCTTGACACGGTAGGAGTCACTGGTTCGATTCCAGTATCGCCCATACATCGCGTCCATTGAAGATTGCTCAAATCCTGGATCTGAACTCCGTTGGGTGCAGTGGTCCCTTCACTGCTACCCTCACTCGATCCTGAACATGAGCCTGCCAGCGTGAGTCCCGCCGAGGCCGTCGCACCTCCCTCCAGCACGGTGGTGGTGGGTCTGGGCCGGTCCGGTCTGGGGGCCGCCCGTCTGCTGCAGTCCCGTGGTGAGACGGTGGTGGTGATCGAAAGCGCCGACACGCCGGAGCACCGGGCCCTGGCGGATCAGCTGGAGAGGGAGGCCATCGCGGTGCGGCTCGGCGTGCCCCTGAGCCTGGAGGCGTTCCAGGACCTCCCGCTGCCGCCGGCGGCCGTGGTGGTCAGCCCGGGCATCCCCTGGAACCACCCGGTGCTGGAAGCGCTCCGCACCCAAGGGGTGCAGGTGCAGGGGGAGATCGTGCCCGCCTGGCAGGCCAGCCGCGACGTGCCCTGGATCGGCATCACCGGCACCAACGGCAAGACCACCGTCACCTGCCTGGTGCAGCACCTGCTCCACCAGGCAGGCCGGGACGCGCCCCTGTGCGGCAACGTCGGCATCTCCGCCGCCGAGGTGGTGCTGCAGCGGCGTCTGGAGCAGGGGCCGCGGCCGGACTGGCTGGTGGTGGAGCTGAGCAGCTACCAGATCGAGGCCGCCCCCGCCGTGGCGCCGGCGATCGGCGTCTGGACCACCCTCACCCCCGACCACCTGGAGCGCCACGGCACCCTGGCCGCCTACCGGGCCATCAAACGGAGCCTGCTCGAGCGTTCCCGCATCCGCATCCTCAACGCCGACGACCCCGACCTGCGCCACCACGCCGCCAGCTGGGACGAGGCCGAGTGGATCACCGCCGGCCCCAGGGAGGCCCTGCCTCCGGGTCTCGATCCGCTGCTCTGGATCGACGCGGACGATCAGGTGCGGGGCCGCCAGGGCCCCCTGTTCCCGGCCTCCGCCCTGGCCATGCCCGGTGCCCACAACCGCCAGAACCTGCTGCTGGCCGTGGCGGTCGGGCTCCATGCCGGGCTGGAGCCGGCGGTGATGGAGGCCGCCTGCCGCTGTTTCCCCGGTGTCCCCCACCGGCTCGAACGCCTCCGCAGCCTCAACGGCATCACCTGGTTCAACGACAGCAAGGCCACCAACTACGACGCCGCCGAGGTGGCCCTGCGGGCCCTGGAGGGCCCCCTGGTGGTGCTGGCCGGTGGCCAGTCGAAGCAGGGGGAGGCCGGGGCCTGGCTGGAGCAGCTGCGGCAGCGGGCCGCGGCGGTGGTGCTCTACGGCGCGGCGCGGCAGGAGTTCGCCGCCCTGCTGGAGTCCAGCGGCTACGGCGGCGTGGTGAAGCAGGAGCAGGGCCTGGAGGGTGCGGTGGCCCTGGCCGCGACGCTGGCCCCCGCCCTCGGCTGCCGGGGGGTGCTGCTCTCCCCGGCCTGTGCCAGCTTCGACCAGTACACCAGTTTCGAGGCTCGCGGCGACCATTTCCGCCGGCTGGTGCTGGCCCTCGACACCGACAGCTGAGGCGGACGCTCCATGGCCTGGTGGTTGATGAAGAGCGAGCCGGACGTCTACGGCATCCACCATCTGCAGGCGGAGGGCAGCACCCTCTGGGACGGCATCCGCAACTACCAGGCCCGCAACTTCATGCGCGCCATGCAGATCGGTGATCGGGCCTTCTTCTACCACTCCAACACCAGCCCCCCCGGCATCGTCGGCCTGATGGAGGTGATCGAGACGGGGCTGGTGGATCCCAGCCAGTTCGATGCCGCCTCCAAGTACTTCGACCCGGCCTCGAAGCCGGAGGCCCCGCGCTGGGACTGCGTCCGCCTCGCCTACCGCGCCACCTTTCCGGCGATGCTGAGCCTGGAGGCCCTGCGGGAGCAGTTCAGCGTCGAGGACCTGGCGGTGGTGCGCCGGGGCAATCGCCTCTCGATCCTGCCGGTGAGCGATGCCAGTGCCGTCCGACTGTTCCGCCTGCTGGGGGTGGAGCCGGACGCCTGAGACCTGGACCTCCTGACGCGGGCCCGGCCTCAGGCCGCCGGCGCCGAGAAGGCCTGGTGGCCCGGAAACAGGTTGGCCAGGTAGCAGCGGGTCACCCCGCGGTTGCGGATCCCGTTCTGCACCAGAAACCCCGCCAGGGCGGCCTGGAACAGCCGGTACTGGTCCCAGTTGGGGTGCTGCTCGATGAACTCCCGCATGGCCTCCAGCAGCGGCGCGGGCACCTCCGCCCGCAGACTCACCAGAGACTCGGCCCCATCCAGTGGCAGTGTTCTCGGGTGGGGCATCGCGGGGGGCGGGCAGAGCGTGAGCCAGTTCTCCACACCCGAGGGGCCACGTCAAACGCCGCCGCCGGCGGCCCGGCACCCCCCGTCCCAGC
Source organism: Cyanobium sp. Copco_Reservoir_LC18 (assembly GCF_009834675.1). Taxonomy (NCBI): domain Bacteria; kingdom Bacillati; phylum Cyanobacteriota; class Cyanophyceae; order Synechococcales; family Prochlorococcaceae; genus Cyanobium; species Cyanobium sp. Copco_Reservoir_LC18. The sequence goes on along the minus strand of NZ_ASAC01000009.1, from coordinate 35,316 downwards.
CTGAGACATCAGCCACCGCAGGGGCTTCGGGGCTTCTCCGGGGCCACTCCGGCCGTTCAGGAATGGTTGCCTTCCCCTGTCAAGCGGCGGCGGCGCCGCCGGCAGCTTCTCCCCATCCGGGGCCTCTGGCCAGCGGCGATCGCCGCCGGCCTGGGGAGAAACGGTGCAAAACCGGGGGGCCGGCTGGGGAATCCGCCAACGATCACCAATCCTGATCCCCACCCCCTGGCTCAGCGGGTCTCAGGCGCTCCAGCGCGGCGCTGAACGCCTCACTGGCGGCGGCCCCCCAGCCCCCCTCAATGCTCCGGCCACCGGGGGCGGCGGTGAGCACCAGCTGCAACGTCCAGTGGTGCCGGTCACCCTCCAGGCCCAGCCACAGGGATCCGGCGTCGCCGGCACCGGAGTCCCCGATCGGCAGCTCCACCTCCATGGCCACGGCCTCCTCCGCCAGGAGCACGTCGGCCATGGCCCGGTGCTGGGCGGTGAGCCGCGCGGCGGCCACCTGCAGGGCGCTCAGTTCGGCGGCGGTCAGTTCACTGGCCCAGCCATCACCCCCGATCAGGGCGATGAAGGGAGCGCGGGCGGGATCCACCACCAGCCGCCAGCCCGGGCCCTCGCAGACGTCCACGGCGGCGTGGCGCGGACTCTCAGCCGGGCAGCAGGTCGGGCTGGTCCTGCTCGTCGCTGAGTTCGATGATGGCCCGCTGGACCGGCTTGATCATCGAGTCGTCGAGCAGGCCGTCGAAATCGTCGAAGCGACGCTGCTTGGCCCGAAAAGCGATGCGAACGGTGGTCAGGTAACGGTTGGAGGAGTGACGGATCAGGCTCTCCCCCCGCTGGGCCAGTTCCTTGGCGTTGAGTTCGCTGCTCGGCATGCTGGCCTGATCATCAGTCTCAACACCCTAGATCAGCCCATCGGCCCGCCCTTTCCTGCCGGCACCGGCCTAGAAGGGGAGCCAGCCATTGACCCATGGGCGGAACCCTCGCCATGAGCGGAACCCTCGCCATCGACCTGGGCAGCAGCACCACCGTGGTGGCCTGGCAGGACCGCCAGGGGCCCCCCGGTCTGCTGCCCCTGCCGCCCTACAGCTGTGGTGACCCCTGCGTGGTGCCCAGCCTGCTGTGGCTGGAGGCTCCCGACGCCGAACGGCCCCTGATCGGCCGGCAGGTGCTCGAGGCTGCCCTGGCCGATGGCGATCACCCCGGCCTGTGCCGGGACTTCAAGCGCCGGATCGGCGGGCCGGCGTCCGCTCCGCAGCCGGGCTGGCTCAGTGCCGAGCGGGCCGGTTCCCTGCTGCTCGAGGGCCTGTGGCGGGCCCTGCCGGCGGGGCTGGTGCCGGAGCGGCTGGTGCTCACCGCCCCGATCGAGACCTACCGCGGCTACAGGGCCTGGCTGGAGCGGGCCAGCCGCGACCTGGCGGTGCCCGAGCTGGCGCTGGTGGACGAGCCCACCGCCGCCGCCATCGGCGCCGGCCTGCCCCCCGGCAGCCGGGTGCTGGTGGTGGACATGGGTGGCGGCACGATCGACCTCTCCCTGGTGGCCCTGGAGGGCGGCGAGGGGCGGGCGGCGCCGATCGCCCAGCTGCTGCGCTTCGCCGGCCGGGACCTGACCCGCAGCGGCCAGAGCCTGCGCTGCGCCCGGGTGATCGGCAAGGCGGGGGTGGCCCTGGGCGGGCGGGACATCGATCGCTGGATCGCGGCCCACCTCTGCCCGGAGGGACCCGTCGACGGCGCCCTGCTCCAGCTCGCCGAGCGGATCAAGTGCCAGCTCAGCGAGGCCCCCGAGGCCCGCCAGATCCAGCCGTCAGCCGGTTCCTTCCGCGAGCTCACCCTGACCCGGCCCGCCTTCGAGCGGCTGCTGGAGGAACGGGGGCTGCCGCAGCTGCTCGACGGCCTGCTGGAGGCGGTCCTGGCGGCCGCCCGCCGGGAGGGGCTGGGGCTGGGGGACATCGACGCCGTGCTGCCGGTGGGGGGCAGCAGCCGGATCCCCCTGATCCGGCGCTGGCTGGAGGTCCGCTGCCCCGGCGTGCCCCTGCGGGGCGAGCGGCCGGTGGAGGCCGTGGCGCTGGGGGCCCTGGCCCTCACGCCCGGGGTCCGTGTCCGCGACGTGCTGGCCCGGGGCGTCTCCCTGCGCTGCTGGGACCGGCGCAGCGGTGCCCACCGCTGGCATCCCCTGTTCGTGGCCGGCCAGAGCTGGCCCACGGAGCAGCCCCTGGAGCTGGTGCTGGCCTGCAGCCAGGACGGCCAGGAGGAGCTGGAGCTGGTCCTGGGGGAGCCCCTGCCCGAGGAGCGGGCCGAAGTGGTCTTCGAGGCGGGGCTGCCGGTGCTGCGGGAGCGGCCGGCGGGGGCGGCCCCGGTGCGGCCCTGGTCCGCCTCGCCGCTCACCATCCCCCTGGCCTCCCCCGGTCAGCGCGGCGTCGACCGGCTGCGGCTGCGCTTCTCCATCGATGCCCAGGCCCGGCTCCTGGTGGCCTGGGACGACCTGGAGGCCGCCGCCGACGGCGGCCGGAGCGAGCCGCGCCCCCTGGGTCCGGTGCGCTGAGCGCCCCGGGGACCGGGCCGTTGGCCGCCGCCGGGGGTGGACGCCGACCAGGCTGCCCCCGCGACCGGGCGCCGGTCGCCGCCGTTGCATACAACGGTGGAGAACCGCGCTGTTTCTCCCCCCTTGGCCCTCCGCCGGCACAGACTCCCGCGCTTCTGGCTGGCCATCACCCTGGGTTCGGTCGCCGCCGCCATCGGCCTGGGCTACTGGTGGGAGCGCCAGCTGCCCGTGCGCCTGGAGCAGGCGTCCACCAGCGGCCGGCTCGACGACTGCCTCCGCTACAGCGAGCAGCTGGCGGCCCTCAGCTGGCTGCCCGGCCGCACCCCCTTCGATCGGGGCCGCTGTCTGCGGGCCAAGGCCGACCAGCTCTGGGGGCAGGAGGAGTGGGGTGAGGCCCTGCGGCTGCAGCGCCAGGTGATCAATTCCCGGGCCGGCACCCCCTCCGACCGCGAGCGGCTGGCGCGCTGGCAGCGCCAGCTGCGGACCCTGGCCCGCACCCGCTTCCAGGCCGGGGATCTGCAGGGTGCCCTGGCGGCCCTGGCCCCCCTGGGGGAGGAGCGCAAGGACGACGGCAGCGCCATGGGCGACGACCTGCAGGCCATCTGGAACCGCAACCGCTCCCAGCTGGAGCGGGCGACGCTGCTGGTGAAGCAGAAGCGCTGGTGGGAGGCCCTCGACAGCCTCAACCGCATCGACCATCCCTGGTGGCGCCAGCAGAGCGAGCCCCTGCGCCAGGAGGTCAAGAAGGGCCTCGACCAGCTCCAGGGCAAGGACCGGGAGCACGACAGCCACGGTTCCCTGCCCCACACGGTGTCCGGGGAGAAGCTGGATGGCCTGGTGCAGCGCCGCATCGCCGCCGGCATGGACGAGTGGCAGGCCTTCCAGGAGGCCTGCAAGGAGCTGGGCGGACGGGTGGTGGAGGCCGGGCCGGAGAGCGCCTGCCAGCGCTGAGCCCCATGACAGGATGGCCGCGCAGAGCGTCCCGGTGGACATGCAGCCAGGTGATCAGGTCAGGGTGTGCCGCAGTGTGGTCGTCTACAACCACCCCCAGCATCGGGGTGAAGCCTTTGATATGGAAGGGCAGCAGGGCGAAGTGTTCAATGTGCTGAACGACTGGAAGGGACGCCCCATCAGCCCGACCCTGCCCGTGGTGGTGGCCTTCGGCAAGTTCCGGGCCCATTTCCGCGAGGACGAGCTCGCCGCCGTCTGAGGGCGCGGTGGGGTCGCCCCTCTCCCGCAGAAGTCAGTCCCGCAGCAGGTAGACCCCCTCCTCGCCATCGATGGCCTGGAGGCACAGCTGGATCGTCTCGTGGCGGGCGGTGGGCACCACCCGGCCGCAGAAGTCCGGCTGGATCGGCAGTTCCCGGTGCCCCCGGTCGACCATCACCAGCAGCCCCACGCGGCGGGGCCGGCCCCAGCCCTGCAGGGCCTCCAGGGCGGCCCGCACCGTGCGGCCGGTGAAGATGACGTCATCGACGAGCACCACCTGGCGCCCGTCCACCGGCACCGGCAGCTGGGTGGCCTCCACCAGCCGGGTGCCCACCCGCTCCAGGTCGTCACGGTGGAAGGTGGGGTCGAGGCTGCCGTGGGCGATCGGGTGGCCGCAGATCGCCTCCAGCCGCCCGGCCAGCACCCGGGCCAGGGCCACACCGCGGGTGGGGATGCCCAGCAGCACGAGGTCCCGGCTGTCGGCCACCGCCTCCAGCACCTGGGAGGCGAGCCTGTCGAGGGTGCGTCCCAGGTCCTGGGCGGAGAGCAGTTCCAGCCGGTCGGAGGCACCCGATCCGGCCTGAGTTCTGGCCACAAAGCGTATGGCGTGTAACCAAAGCCTGACGCATCCACGCCGGAAGAAGGTGATCTTGAAGGGGGGCTGTAGGTTGGCGTGGCGTTGAAACGTGCAGATTTTCTCGCTGGTGAAAGCAGCTCCCTCCCAGAAGCAGTCCGCCGGCGGCACCGGCGAACGCGTCCCCTGCGAGACGGCTGCCCCCGTCGCTCCCCTTGTTCTGGCCATCCTCGATGGCTGGGGATACAGCCCGGAGGCCGACCACAACGCCGTGAGGAAAGCGGACACCCCGGTGATGGATGCCCTCTGGCATGCCTATCCCCACACCCTGATCGAAGCCAGCGGCGCCGCCGTGGGCCTGCCGGATCACCAGATGGGCAACTCGGAGGTGGGGCACCTCACCATCGGCTCCGGTCGGATCATCCGCCAGGAGCTGGTGCGGATCGGCCAGGCGGTGCGCAGCGGCTCGATCACAGACAACCAGGCCCTCAACGAACTGGGTGACACCCTGCTGGCCAGCGGCCGCCCCCTGCACCTGATCGGCCTCTGCTCCGACGGCGGCGTCCACAGCCATGTCGACCACCTGGGCGGTCTGCTGCGCTGGGCCGCCGGCCGCGGCCTCACCGACGTGCTGATCCATGTGGTCACCGATGGCCGCGACTCGGCTCCCCACGGTGGCCCCGGGTTCCTGGCCCGGATCCAGGCCATGATCGAGGAGGCCGGCGTCGGCCGCATCGCCACCCTCTGCGGCCGCTACTGGGCCATGGACCGCGACCAGCGCTGGGAGCGGACCCAGAAGGCCTACCGGCTGCTGACCGAGCCGTCCGAGATCTGCCCCTTCACGCCGGAGGAGGTGCTGCAGGGCTCCTATGCCGCCGGCATCACCGATGAATTCCTCGAGCCGGTGCGGCTCAGCGAAGGGCTGCTGGAGAGCGGTGATGGCCTGGTCTGCTTCAACTTCCGCCCCGACCGGGTGCGCCAGATCATCCGTTCCCTGGTCCTGCCGGAGTTCGACGGCTTCCCCCGCGAGTGGCTTGGCCCTCTCCACGTGGTCACCTTCACCCAGTACGAGCAGGGCCTGCCGGTGCGGGTGGCCTTCCCGCCCGAATCCCTCGACGGCCTGCTCGGCCAGGTGGTCTCCGAGCACGGCCTGCGCCAGTTCCGCACCGCCGAGACCGAGAAGTACCCGCACGTCACGTACTTCATGAACGGCGGCATTGAGCAGGCCTTCCCCGGTGAAGACCGTCACCTGGTGCCCTCCCCCCGGGTGGCCACCTACGACCAGGCGCCGGCGATGTCGGCCGAGAAGCTCACCGACAGCTGCATCGCCGCCATCGGCAAGGGGATCTATTCCCTGGTGGTGATCAACTACGCCAACCCGGACATGGTGGGCCACACCGGCCAGATGGAGGCCGCCACCGAAGCCATCGCCACGGTCGACCGCTGCGTGGGGCGGCTGGTGGAGGCCACCACCCGCATGGGCGGCAGCCTGCTGATCACCGCCGACCATGGCAACGCCGAGGTGATGCAGGGCCCCGATGGCCTCCCCTGGACCGCCCACACCACCAACCCCGTGCCGGTGATCCTGGTGGAGGGGGAGAAGCGCAAGCTGCCGGGCCACGGCAACGACGTCAGCCTGCGGGAGCATGGCGGCCTGGCCGACATCGCCCCGACCCTGCTGGAGATCCTGGGCCTGCCCAAGCCCGCCCGCATGACCGGCACCTCCCTGGTGGTGCCCGCCTCCGTCCCCGCCGCCCGCATCCCCCAGACCCTCGGCGCCTGAGGCGGCGGGCTGCGGCGGCTAGGCTGGCCCCATGGTCAAGAACATCGTCTCCTCGCTCTGGATGCTCAGCGGCGCGCTGCTGATCGTGAGCGTGCTGCTCCACAGCCCCAAGGGGGATGGCATGGGGGGCCTGGCCTCCAGCGGCGGCTCGATGTTCAGCAGCGCCCGCAGCGCCGAGAACACCCTCAACCGCATAACCTGGACCCTGCTCTCCCTGTTCCTGGGGCTGGCCGTGGTGCTGAGCGCCGGCTGGCTGGGCTGATCCCGATGGAGCGCCGTCACTTTCTTTCCGGGCTGGTGGCCCGGCTGGGGGCGCCCCTGGCGGGGCTGCTGCCTTTCCTGCCGGCCGGCCGGGCCCTGGCGGCCGCCAAGGCCACCGATCCGGCCTGGCAGCTGAGTCCGGCGCAATGGCGGAAACGCCTCAGTCCGGCGGCCTATGCGGTGCTGCGCGATGAGGGCACCGAGCGCCCCTTCAGCAGCCCGCTCAACAACGAAAAGCGCAGTGGCACCTACGTCTGCGCCGGGTGCCGCCTGCCCCTGTTCAGCTCCAAGGCCAAGTTCGACTCCGGTACCGGCTGGCCCAGCTTCTGGCAGCCCCTGCCCAACGCGGTGGCCACGAAGACCGACTTCAAGCTGATCCTGCCGCGCACGGAGTACCACTGCCGCCGCTGCGGCGGCCACCAGGGCCATGTGTTCAACGACGGCCCCAAACCCACCGGCAAGCGTTACTGCAACAACGGCGTGGCCCTGGCCTTCGTGCCGGGCGGCTGAGCCATCTGCGGCGGCCCTGAGGCCGCGGTAGACGGCCAGCAGGCGCGGTTGCTGCCGTGCCATCTGCCCCAGCTGGCGCCAGAACGGGCCGCGCAGTTCTGGGCGTCGCACTCCCTGCTTCCCGACCAGCAGGGCCAGCAGCCGCACCGCCCGGCCTGGAGGCACGTGCCTCTGCTGGGAGCCGTGGCGATTGGGGGTGATGGCGTGGCAGTGGCGCAGGCAGCGCTCCAGAGAGGTGGCGGGCTCGTACATCCGCCAGAGGGCCTGCACGTACTCGCGGCCGATGTCCCGGGCCGGGCGGGAGGGCAGGACATTCATCAGGGTGTTCCGGTCGCCGCAGCCGCCATCGGCCTGCGGCAGCAGCCGTCCCTCCGGCTCCAGCCGGGTCCAGAGCGCCGTGTTGGGCAGAGCCTGCAGGATGCCCAGCATCGGCTGGGGTATGGCCGTCTCGGCGACGAACGCCTCGATGCGCTCTCCGGCCCCTGATCGTTCCCCGTCGAAGCCGGGAAGGAAACCGGGGTGGATCACGACTCCCGCCGCGTTGCTCTTGCGGCAGGCCTCCGTAAGGGGATGGCGGGTGTTCTGCTGCTTGCGGGTGAGCTCCAGACTGTCCTGGTCGGGCGTCTCGATGCTGAGGAAGACGCCGAAGAAGCCGGCCTGGGCCATTTTTCGAGAAGCTGGGGCTGTTCGGCCACCAGATCCACCGAGGCTTCGGTGAGGAGGTTGAACGGGCAGCGATGCTCACGCATCCAGGGAATCAGGTCGTTCAGCAGACGTTTGACGTTGTGCTGATTGCCGATGAAGTTGTCATCCACCATGCAGATGGAGCCCCGCCAGCCCAAGTCATGGAGGGTCTGCAGTTCCGCCAGGATCTGGTGGTTTTCCTTGGTGCGCGGCTTAGCCGTAGAGGCTGATGATGCCGCAGAACTCGCAGTTGAACGGGCAGCCGCGGGGGACTGCACCGCCATCATCAGGTAGGCATCCCGCTGCAGCAGATCGAAGCGGGGCCTGGGGCTGAGGCTGACGTCCGGCTTCTCGCTGGCCTGGAACATCCCGTTGCCGGCTCCAGTCTCAAGGGCCGCCAGGAAGGCGGGCACCGTGAGTTCCCCCCCATCCAGGATCAGGGAGTGGGCGCCGGATTCCAGCGCATGCCCCGGCACAGAGGTGGGATAGGGGCCACCGACCGCCACCTTCTTGCCCATCGCCACCGCCTTGCGGATCAGATGGTGAAAGTCTTCGCGCTGCACCATCAGCGCCGAGACGATCACGAGGTCGCACCACGGCCCGTCGTCCTCCGGCTCCTCGGCGACGTTTCTGTCGTGGAAGCGCAGCTGCCCTTCGGTCGGCAGCAGGGCGGCCACCGTGAGGATGCCCAGCGGCGGGATGAACGCCTCCACGCCGGCCATCTCCAGGAGCCGGTCGAACGGCCAGAACGTTTACGGGAAGTGGGGATGGAGGAGAAGGGCGTTCATCAGTTCGGTGGCAACGCTGCAATGGCATCCGGACAACGCAGCCGGAGTTTGCTTTTAACGTAGCCAGCGAATGAATGTGCAGGCGGCAGCTGTGATAGACAGCCATGGACTTTGATGCAGTTCAACTGCATTCCGCTGCGATAATGCTGATTACTCTTGTTGCATCTCTGACATCAAAGTGCGGACTTCCCCGGCATAAAGCAGCAATGGTCTTTGGGGCCACTCCCTATGCCATGGGCTGTAGGCCTCCCGGCGAGACCAGGACCTCCACCGCCGCCAGTTCTGCACTCTTGCGGGGTATGGCTTGGGCTCGATGAACGGCCTCGTTGCCGAGGCCCTTGAGCAGTTTGAAGCGGCTTAGCAGCTGGGGCCCAACGAGCAGGCGGAAATCGGAGGCATTGATCAGCTGGGAGAGGGATGGCTCCCCCAAGGGCCGCTGCAACTGGCTGTCGTCGTTGTCGATCCACTCCACACGCACGGCCACTCCCAGGAGCTCCGGCCACGGCTCGGCGATCAGGGCGTACTGGGAACTCATGGGCTAGTAGTGGTAGCGACCCTGGAGGAACTCCACACTGTCAGCTTTGGCGAGATAGACACAGCGGTGCTCCTGGGTGATCCGCCGCGACCAGATGCCTGCGCCGAGGTATTTGAGAGGCTCCGGTTTGCCGATGCCGCAGAAGGGATCGCGCAGCACAGCTTTCATCAACTCCAGCAGGCGGCGGGCCGTGCGCCGGTCGGTTTCGATCCAATGCTGCAGGTCCTCCAGAAACTCCGGATGGCATACCGCCTCCCGCTGGGGACTCATGCCTCCAGCTGCGCCTCGAGATCCGCGAGGCGCAGCGGGGGAAGGCTGTCGCTCTGGGCGCGCTCCAGGGCCTTGAGCAGGCGGGTGGCATTGCGGGGGGAGCGCAGCAGATGGGCGGTTTCCAGAAGCCCCTCCAGCTCCTCGGCCGCCACCATGGCCACGTCACCGCCTTGACGGCGCCGGACCAGCACCACCTCGCGATCGTCCACCACCTTGTCCATCAGGGCCTTGAGCTGGTCGCGGGCAGCGGTGTAGGTGGTCTCGATGGCCACGGGAGTCGTACAGGATGTCTGTGCATGTTAGTGGCGATCCGGTGACGTCATCCAGCTGCCGCTCGAGCGACTGGCGAATCAGCGCTGAGCAGACGATGAGTCTGGGCCGTTCATGCGAAAGATCAATGGCCTGGCAGCGCCAAAAAAAGCGCCCCCGCAGGGGCGCTTGGAACTGAAAGCGAAGGACCGGTGATCCGAGCTGACCGCCTTGGCGATCAGTAGTCGAAGTCGCCGCCCATGCCGCCGCCGCCACCGGCGGGAGCCGCTTCCTTCTTCTCGGGCAGGTCGGCGACGATGCACTCGGTGGTGAGCACCATGCCGGCGATCGAGGCGGCGTTCTGCAGGCCGGAGCGTGTCACCTTGGCGGGGTCAACGATGCCGGCGGCCAGCATGTCGACGTATTCGCCAGTGGCGGCGTTGTAGCCCTCGTTGAAGGGCTTGTTGCGCACGTGCTCGGCGACGACGGCGCCGTTGACGCCGGCGTTCTCAGCGATCCGCTTGAGCGGGGCGGTGAGGGACGAGGCCACGATGGTGGCGCCGATCAGCTCCTCGCCGGAGAGATTGGCAGCCGCCCACTCCTCGAGGGCCGGGGCCAGGTGGGCCAGGGTGGTGCCACCGCCGGGGACGATGCCTTCCTCAACGGCCGCCTTGGTGGCGTTGATGGCATCTTCCAGGCGCAGCTTCTTGTCCTTCATCTCGGTCTCGGTGGCAGCGCCCACCTTGACCACGGCCACACCGCCGCTCAGCTTGGCCAGACGCTCCTGCAGCTTCTCCTTGTCGTAGGAGGAGTCGGTTTCGTCCATCTGCTTGCGGATCTGCTCGCAGCGGGCCTTGACCGCCGCCTCGTTGCCTTCGGCGACGATGGTGGTGGTGTCCTTGTTGATGGTGATGCGGCGGGCGGTGCCCAGCATCTCCAGCTTGGTGTTCTCCAGCTTGAGGCCGGCGTCCTCGGTGATCAGCTGACCGTTGGTGAGAACGGCGATGTCCTCGAGCATGGCCTTGCGGCGGTCACCGAAGCCGGGAGCCTTGACGGCGGCGACGTTCAGGACGCCACGCAGACGGTTCACCACCAGGGTGGCGAGGGCTTCCTTCTCGATGTCCTCAGCGATGATCAGCAGGGGCTTGCCGGTGCGGGCGATCTGCTCGAGCACGGGCACCAGGTCCTGCACCAGGCCGATCTTCTTGTCGGTGAGCAGGATGTAGGGCTCGTCGAGCACCGCTTCCATCCGCTCGGTGTCGGTGGCGAAGTAGGGCGAGATGTAGCCCTTGTCGAAGCGCATGCCTTCGGTGACCTCCAGTTCGGTGGTCATCGACTTGCCTTCCTCGAGGGAGATCACGCCCTCCTTGCCCACCTTGTCCATGGCGTCCGCGATCATGCGGCCCACCTCTTCGTCGTTGCCGGCGGAGATGGTGCCCACCTGGGCAATGGCGTTGGAATCGGAGATCGGCTTGGCATGCTCCTCGATCTTGCCGACGAGGAACTCGGTGGCCTTGTCGATGCCCTTCTTGAGGGTGATGGCGTTGGCGCCGGCGGCCACGTTGCGCAGACCCGCCTTGACCATGGCGTGGGCCAGGACGGTGGCGGTGGTGGTGCCGTCACCGGCGGCGTCGTTGGTCTTGCTGGCGGCCTGGCGGATCAGGGCCACACCGGTGTTCTCGATGTGATCCTCCAGCTCGATCTCCTTGGCGATCGTGACGCCGTCGTTGATGATCTGGGGAGCGCCGAATTTCTTCTCCAGCACCACGTTGCGGCCCTTGGGACCCAGGGTGACGGCAACGGCTTCGGCGAGGATGTCGATGCCCCTTTCGAGCGCCCGGCGGGCTTGCTCGTTATAGATGATGCGTTTGGCCATGGAAGAAAAGAGATTGCTTGGTTATGGGTGATGCCGACGGACACGCCGTCAGATCAGTTGACGACGGCCAGGATGTCCTTCTCGGACAGGAGCACGTACTCGTCGGTGCCGAGCTTGATGTCGGTGCCGGCGTACTTGCTGTAAAGCACCTTGTCGCCGACGCCCACTTCAGGGGCCTGACGGGAGCCGTCGTCGTTGCGCTTACCGGGGCCGATCTGGACCACTTCGCCCACCTGGGGCTTTTCCTTGGCGGTGTCGGGCAGAAGGATGCCACCGGCGGTTTTCTCCTCCGATTCGGACACCTTGATGAAGACGCGATCTCCGAGGGGTTTGACCGTGGAGACGCTGAGAGAAACGGCAGCCATGAATTGACGCGATGGATGGACGCGAAGGCAGCGACGGATGACGACCGGGGCCGGCGCGTCGCTGGGATGGGGCGAGTTAGCACTCGCGCCCTTCGACTGCCAACCTAGGTGGCGCCCCGGCTCTGACGCCATCCCCGGGCTGTGCGGGTGACCGAACCCCAGACCGTCAGGCCCCCTGCGGTGGTAAGGTTGCGCCGCTTCAGACGGGTGCAGGATCCCGCTGGCACCCCTCCTTCCTTCCTTACCTATGGCTGCTGCCGCTCCCGCCGTCCCTGGTACCAAAGGCACCGTGCGCCAGGTGATCGGCCCGGTCCTTGACGTGGAATTTCCTGCGGGCAAGCTGCCCAAGATCTTCAACGCCCTCCGGATCGAGGGCACCAACTCCGCCGGCCAGCAGGTGGCCCTCACCGCCGAGGTGCAGCAGCTGCTGGGCGACCACCGGGTCCGCGCCGTGGCCATGAGCAGCACCGACGGCCTGGTGCGCGGCATGAGCGCCCTCGACACCGGCGCCCCCATCTCCGTCCCCGTGGGTGAGGCCACCCTGGGCCGCATCTTCAACGTCCTCGGTGAGCCCGTCGACGAGCAGGGTCCGGTCACCAGCACCATGACCGCCCCGATCCACCGCCAGGCCCCCAAGCTCACCGAGCTGGAGACCAAGCCCCGGGTCTTCGAGACCGGCATCAAGGTGATCGATCTGCTGGCCCCCTACCGCCAGGGCGGCAAGGTCGGTCTGTTCGGTGGCGCCGGTGTCGGCAAGACCGTGCTGATCCAGGAGCTGATCAACAACATCGCCAAGGAGCACGGCGGCGTTTCGGTGTTTGGCGGCGTGGGTGAGCGCACCCGCGAAGGCAATGACCTCTACGAGGAGTTCAAGGAGTCGGGCGTGATCAACGCCGACGACCTCTCCAAATCGAAGGTGGCCCTTTGCTACGGCCAGATGAACGAGCCCCCCGGCGCCCGCATGCGCGTGGGCCTGTCGGCGCTCACCATGGCCGAGCACTTCCGTGACGTGAACAAGCAGGACGTGCTGCTGTTCATCGACAACATCTTCCGCTTCGTGCAGGCCGGCTCCGAAGTGAGCGCCCTGCTGGGACGCATGCCCTCGGCCGTGGGCTACCAGCCCACCCTCGGCACCGACGTGGGTGAGCTGCAGGAGCGCATCACCTCCACCCTGGAGGGTTCGATCACCTCGATTCAGGCCGTCTACGTCCCCGCCGACGACCTCACCGACCCGGCGCCCGCCACCACCTTCGCCCACCTCGACGCCACCACCGTGCTGAGCCGCGGTCTGGCCTCCAAGGGCATCTACCCGGCGGTGGATCCCCTCGATTCCACCAGCACCATGCTCCAGCCCGCCGTCGTGGGCGACGAGCACTACCGCACCGCCCGGGCCGTCCAGTCCACCCTGCAGCGCTACAAGGAACTGCAGGACATCATCGCGATCCTGGGTCTGGACGAACTCTCCGAGGACGACCGCCGCACCGTGGACCGGGCCCGCAAGATCGAGAAGTTCCTCTCCCAGCCGTTCTTCGTGGCCGAGATCTTCACCGGCCAGTCCGGTGAGTACGTGAAGCTCGAAGACACCATCAAGGGCTTCAACATGATCCTCGCCGGTGAACTCGACGACCTGCCGGAAGCCGCCTTCTACCTGGTGGGCAACATCGATCAGGTGAAGGCCAAGGCTGCCAAGATCCTCGCCGACGCCAAGTCCTGATCCGGGAAACCCCATGACCCTCACCCTGCGCGTCCTCGCCCCCGATCAGAGCGTCTTCGACGGCACCGCCGACGAAGTGATCCTGCCCGGCACCACCGGCCAGCTCGGCATCCTCACCGGCCACGTCTCCATGCTCACCGCCCTCGACAGCGGTGTGCTGCGGGTGCGGGAGGGTGCCAACTGGCAGTCGATCGCCCTGATGGGCGGCTTCGCCGAGGTGGTGGCCAATGAGGTCACCGTGCTCGTCAATGGCGCCGAGCTGGGCAGCAGCATCGATGCGGCCGCTGCCCAGAGCCAATACGAGGCGGCCCAGCAGGCCGCCGCTGCGCTGGAAGGCTCCGAGCCCAGCCCCGAGAAGGTGAAGGCCCAGCAGGCCCTGGCCCGCGCCCGCGCCCGTCTCCAGGCCAGCACGGGCGCCTGATCGCGCCCCTGCGGACAGGGACGCCGCGGCCATGGGCAAGGGTCGGGAGCTGGGTCTGCAGCTGCGGGAGTGGATCGCCACCGGTTCCGTCAGCCTGGACAACCCCCAGGCCCTGGCCAACCGACTGATCGACGCCCTCGGGGCGGAAGAAACCCTGCGTGGTCCCTTGCGGGACCTGGCCACCCAGCCCCTGCTGCAGCGGGTGCTGCAGCTCCAGGGTGGTCCCCAGCGCAGCGCCGTCGCCTCCCTCAGCAGCCACTTGGCCGGGATCTATGCGCCCGGTGTGCTGGCCGAACTGCTCGACCTGATCGAGGCCAGCTCCGGTGTGGCCCCCTCCAGGTCCGCCTCCGCCGCGGCTGGTGCCGGTTCTCCGGCCGCCGCCCTTCCCTTTCCCCTGGGCCGGCTCGAGGCCCTGCGCCCCCTCGGCCCCGGCCTGGCCCTGGCCGCCGCGTCGGCCCCGGTGCTGTTCTGGGCCGGCGGCGAGCTGGAGACGTGGTTCTTCGATCCCTGGGGCTGGGGCAGCGGTCCGGTGCTGGTGGTGGCCCTGGCCCTGATCCAGGCCCTGGCCCTGGGCCCCCTCAAGGGCCTGCGCCGCCGCTGGCCCCTGACCCTGGAGGCCACCGGTGACCCCCACCGCGCCTGGTGCTGGATCACCGCCCCCTGGATCCACGCCGCCAACGGCGAGGCCCTGCTCAACCTGGGGATGCTGGTGATCGTGCTGGGCGGCACGCCGCTGCCGCTCTCCTCCCTGCTGCTGCGCTTCGCGCTCACCGCCCTGGCCACCACGGCGCCGGCGGTGCTGGTGGCCCGCCGGGCCCGGGTGCTGCGGCAATGGGACGGCGCCTCCGGGCCCATCGCCGCCCTCATCGCCCTGGCCTGCAGCCTCAGCCTGCTGCACTGGAAGGTGCATCCCTTCCCGGTCGGTGAGGTCGACTTCCCGGCCTGGGTGCTGCTGGTGGTGTACGGGGCCCTGCAGCTGGGCTGGCAGCTGCCCCGCCGCGATCCCCAGGACACCAGCCCCCCCCTCGCCCGGCTGCTCAGCAGCCCCTGGTGCTGGGGTACCCTGGCCGGCGTCGCCTGGGCCCTGGTGACCCGCGCCCAGGAACTGGGCCGGAGCCTGGGCTGGCTGGGCTGAGGGCCTGCTCGGCGTCCTTCAGCCCGCCAGGGCGCGCATGTACTGCCCCCAGAGCTGGGCCACCAGCGCCCCGGAGGCGGCCTCGGCGGGGCGGTTGTCGTCGTTGCCCATCCAGATGCCGGTGAGGATGCGGCTGGAGGGGGAGTAGCCCACGAACAGCACATCGACGCCGTTGTCGGTGGTGCCGGTCTTGCCGCGGGCATCGGCCACCACCCCGGCGGCCCGGCCGGTGCCGTTGCTCACCACCCCTCGCAGCAGGGCATCCATCTCGGCGGCCACCGCCGGATCGATCAGCTGCTGGGGCTTCTCGCCGATCGGGGTGGTGACGCCGGTGGGCGGACAGGTGGCCAGGGAGCGCACCGAGCCGCAGATGCCCAGGTCGTAGATGCGCGTCACGCCGTGCAGGGGCACCGAGCGGCCGCCGTTGGCCACCACCGCATAGGCCTCGGCCAGCTCGTAGAGGAAGGTCTCCTTGCCGCCCAGCACCATCGAGAAGCTCTCCTCCATGGGGGTGCTGATGCCGAGCTGGCGGGCCTTGGCCACCACCTTGTTCAGGCCGGCCTGCTGGGCCAGGCGCAGGGCCACCACGTTCTCGGAGCTGGCGAAGCCCGCCGCCACGCTGGTGCTGCCACCCCCGCCCCGGCAGCCGGCCACATAGGAGAGGGGGGCGCAGGAGACGGCATCGCCGGGCTTCGCTCCGGCCTCCAGGGCCGCCAGGAAGGCGAACAGCTTGAAGGTGGATCCGGGCTGGCGCAGGGCCTGCACCCGATCGAAGCTGGAGCGGCTGTAGTCGCCGCCGCCGACGTAGGCCAGGATCGCGCCGGTGGCGTAGTCGATCGAGATCAGGGCGCCCTGGGTGAGCCCGGCCCTCGCCCCCGGCCCCTCGAGGAACGCCTTCAGCTGCTTCTGGGCGATGGCCTGCAGGCGCGGATCGATGCTGCTGATCACCGCGTAGTTGCCCCGGGCCTCCGGGCTGCTCAGGTCGAGGGCGAAGCGCCGACCCTCCAGCTCGCCGATCACGTAGTCGCTGAAGAAGGGGTAGCTGGAATAGGTGGATTCCCGGCAGGCGGAGGGGTCGATGTTGAGCGGCCGGCGGCGGGCGTCGATCAGCGCCTGGTCGGAGAGGTAGCCCTCGGCGTGCATCCGCCCCAGCACCAGGTCGCGGCGCTCCCGGCCCCAGGTGGGGTTCTCCCGGTTGCAGGGGCTGTAGCTGTTGGGGCTGGGCAGCAGGCCCACCAGGAACGCCGATTCGGCCACGTCGAGGTCGCTGGCTGATTTGCGGAAGTAGAGCTGGGCCGCCTGCTCGAAGCCCTCCGCCCCCAGCCCCAGGTAGGCCCGGTCGAGGTACATCTTGAGGATGCGGTTCTTGCTGAAGCCCGCCTCCAGCTGCCAGGCCACCCACAGCTCCCGCAGCTTGCGGGCCACCGACACGTCGGTGCCCACCGCCGGGTAGACCATCCGGGCCACCTGCTGGGTGAGGCCGCTGCCGCCGCCGGTGCCCTGCACCAGGGAGCGCAGGGTGCCGAACAGGTCGATGCCGCTGTTCCAGCCGAAGCGCGAATCCTCCGAGGCGATCAGGGCCTGGCGCAGGTGCAGGGGGTAGTCGGCCAGGGTCGGCAGGGCGGTCGAGGAGCCCTCGGCCGCATCGATCTGGCGGCCGTCGGTGGAGAACACCTTCACCGGTCCGCTCACCGAGCGGATCGCGGAGCCGCCGGCGACGGTGGTGGCCAGCAGCAGGCCCCCCAGGGCGACGCCCGAGCCCACCAGGGCGCCGATGGCCCCCCAGTGCACCAGCTGCCCCAGGGGGCTGCGGGGATGGCGATACACCAGGGTGGGCGCCTCCCCCTTCAGCGGCGAGCCGAGCTGGAGCCGGTCCCCGTCCCGCAGCCGGATGGTGCGGATGCGGCGATCCCGGTGGAACAGGCCGTTGGCGGAGCCGAAGTCCTCGCCCACGTAGTCCCGATCGCCGGGCCGTTCCTGCTCCACGATCACGTGCACCCGGCTGACGCCGGTGGCCTCGGCCTGCAGCTCGCAGAGGGGGTCCCGGCCGATGCGGTAGCGGCCCCCCTCCAGCGCCAGCCGCCGGCGGCACTGACCGCCGATCCAGAGCTCCAGCCAGGCGTCATGGTGCCTCAGCCCCCCCAGGGCCCCCGCCAGGTCCCGGCGGCGGCCGCCCGCCGAGGGGGCTCTCAGGGCCCGCCAGAGGCTGGCCCAGCCGCCGGGTCCGGAGCGGGGGCCGGACGACCCGGTGTCCCCGGAGGTGGCGGGTGCGGTGCCAGGGGCGGCGCTGGCTGCGGTGCTGGCTGCGGTGCTGGCTGGGGTGGAGGCACCAGCCGACGCCTGCTCCGTCGTCCCCCCCATCCCCGGCCCGTCCGCCTTGCTCCCATACGCTACCCGCAGCGATCGGAGCGGCCGGCCAGGTGGAGCAACGGCGGGATCCATGGGCACCCTTCCGCATCTGGACCGCCCTGACCATCGGGGTGTATGCGCTGCGGGCCAGCTTCGCCGCCACCTGGGTGGGGGCGATCCCCGGCTGGGTGCTGCTGCTCCTGCTGCTGGTGGCCCTGGCCCTGGCCACCTCGGCGCTCCTCTCCCCCGGGCGGATCGTCCCCTTCCGGGAGGGGGAGCCGGTGGGCTGGTGGGGCCGGTTCCTGGCCGACCGCCGCCTCGGCCGCCGCGGCGGTGCGCTGGAGGATCCGCCATGAGCGCCCTGCCCCGCCTGGTGCTGCGGGACGATGCCGGCCGGAGTGTGCCGCTGGATCCCCGCACGCCCCTCTCCATCGGCCGCGATCCGGCCTGTGGCCTCTGCCTCGCCGAGGCCCGGGGCGTCTCCCGCCACCATGCCCTGGTGCGGATGTCGCGCACCCGGGCGGGCCAGTGGCTGCTCTGTGACACCGGCAGCGCCAACGGCACCTGGCTCGAGGGCGCCCGGCTGAAGGACTGCCGGCCCCTCTCCGACGGCGATGAGATCCGCCTGGGCCTGAACGGGCCGGTGCTCCAGTTCCGCGCCGGCTCCCCCAGCGCCCCCCCCGCGGCCCCTGCCGCCGCCACCCGCGGGCGTCCGGTTCCGGTGCCGACGGCGGTGGCCGGCCAGCTGGATTTCGCCGGCCGTTCCCTGCCGCTCGATCGGATCCGCTCGGCCTACGTGCGCAGCCGCCGGCGCCATCCCCAGGCCTTCAGCTGGTGGCTGCTGCTCTGTCTGGGCGGGCTGCTGCTCCTCCCTTTCCCCTGGCTGTTCTGGCCGCTGCAGGCGGGGGCGCTGGCGGGCTGGATCGTGCTGGGCTCCCGCTGGGAGCACCTGCTGGAGGTGACGCTCCAGGACGGCCTGGCCTACCGGCACCGCTTCGACAGCCTGCCGACGGCCCTGGCCCACCGCAACGGCATCCGCCGGGCGATGGCGGCGGCGGTCCCGGCCGGGAGGCGGCCATGACCTGGATCCTGCCGGAGGGGGCCAGCCTGGGCTTCGAGGGGCTGGCCGCCCCGCTGCGGATCGTGCGCGGCCTCGGGGGCGGCACCCAGGGCCAGGTGTATGAGGTGGAGCTGGAGGGGGAGCGGCTGGCCCTGAAGTGGTACCTGCCGGCCTGCATCGCCCGCGACGGCGGCCTCGAGCGGCGCCTGGCGGCCAGCATCCGGGCGACGGCGCCGAACGACGCCTTCCTCTGGCCGATCGCCCTGCTGCGGGTCAGCCCCGCCAGCCGGTCCATGATCCGCATCCGCGAGGAGAGCTTCGGCTACCTGATGCCCCTGCGGCCCGCCGCCTACGTGGGCGCCAGCGAGCATGCCGCCGGCCGGCTGGCGATCGGCCTGCGCCAGGTGCTGCGGGCCTGCTTCGGTCTGGCCGACGCCTTCCCCGCCCTGCACCTGGCGGGCCTCTGCTACAAGGACGTCTCGCTGGGCAACCTCTTCCTGGAGCCCGCCAGCGGCGGCATCCTCATCTGCGACAACGACAACGTCGCGGTGGACGGGGCCGAGCCGGGCGCCGTGCTGGGCACCCCGGGCTTCATGGCCCCCGAGGTGCTGCTGGGGCAGGCCCGGCCCGGGGCCGACAGTGACCTCTTCTCCCTGGCGGTGCTGCTGTTCCGTCTGCTCACCCGCCACGATCCCCTCAAGGGCCAGATGGAGCTGGCGATCCGCTGCCTCGACGAGCCGGCCCGCCGGCGGCTCTACGGCGAGGACCCGGTGTTCATCTTCGATCCGGTGGACTCCCGCAACCGGCCCGACCCGATCGAGCACGCCGCGGCCCTGATCACCTGGCCCATCTACCCCCGCCCCCTCCAGGCCCTGTTCGAGCAGACCTTCTGCCGCGGCATGACCCAGCCCTCGCGCCGGGCCCTCACCGGCCAGTGGAAGCAGGAGCTGGCCCGCACCCTCGATCAACGCACGCTCTGCCCCGCCTGCGGCCAGGAGAACTTCCAGGCCCCAGGCGCGCCGGCGCTGTGCTGGAGCTGCGGCAGCCCCCTGCCGGAGCCGATCACCCTGGCCCTGCCCCGGGGCCCGCTGCTGGCTGCCCCGGACAACGAGCTGCACCCCCACCACTTCGATGCCCTGGTCGGGGAGGATCTGCGCCGGCCGCTCGCCCGGGTGGTGGCCCATCCCCGGGAGCCCCGTCGGCTGGGGCTGTGCAACCTGTCGGCCGCCGCCTGGAGCGCCGAGGCCGCCGATGGCCGCACCTGGCCGGTGGGGCCTGGCGAGAGCTGTAGCCTCGCGGCACTCAGCCGGATCCTCACCCCGGCCGGTCCGATCGCCGTGCAGCGCCCCCTCCCGCCAGCCCCCGCCGCCTGAGCGATGCCGTTTCCCGACGTCAAGCTGGCCAACCGGCCGCTCCATTTCCTCTACCTCTGCGACTGCTCCGGCTCCATGGCCGCCGCCGGCAAGATGCAGGCCCTCAACCAGGCCATCCGCCAGTCGCTGCCGGGCATGGCGGCGGTGGCCCGCGACAACCCGGAGGCGCGGGTGCTGGTGCGGGCCGTGAGCTTCGCCGACCGTGCCGCCTGGCACATCGCGACCCCCACGCCGGTGGATCAGCTGGAGTGGCGGGATCTGCAGGCCGGTGGCATCACGGCGATGGGGGCCGCCCTGCAGCTGGTGGCGGCGGCGCTGCAGACCCCGCCGATGGAGGTGCGCGCCCTGCCCCCGGTGCTGGTGCTGATCTCCGACGGCCAGCCCACCGACGACTTCGCCGGTGGGCTCGAGGCCCTGTTGCGGGTGCCCTGGGCCCAGAAGGCGGTGCGGCTGGCGATCGCCCTCGGCCACGACGCCGACCTGGAGGTGCTGCAGCGGTTCATCGGCAGCGAGCCGGCGACGGCGGGCCGATCCCCCCGCCGTCCGCTGCAGGCGGGCAACGCCACCTCCCTGGCCCAGTACATCCAGTGGGCCTCCACGGCGGTGGTGGGGGCCGCCTCGATGCCCGCCAGCCGGGTGAGCGAGACGCCCCTGGAGCCCGCGGCGGGCAACATCCCCCTGCCGGATCTGCCCCCCACGGTGCTCGATCCCACCGACGACGTCGGTCCCGTGGTGTGGTGAACCGCTGGGTGGCGCCGATCGGTGCCAGCCGGACCGGGGCCGCCCACCGCCGCGCCGGCCGCCCCTGCCAGGACGCCGTGCTCTGCCGCGAGCTGCGGGGCCTGGAGGGCCAGCCGGTGATGGTGATGGCGGTGGCCGATGGCCACGGCGGGCGCCGCTACCGACGCAGCGAGGTGGGCAGTCGCCTGGCCTGCGACACGGCCCTGGGTGCGGTGCAGGCCTCCCTGGCGACCAGGCCCCTGGATGGGGGGGAGGAGGGCTGGCGCCGCTGGCTGGAGCGGGAGCTGCCGGAGGCGATCCAGCAGGGCTGGCTGGAGGCGGTGGCGGCCCACTGGCAGAGCGACCCCGGGGAGGGCGGCTTCGAGGCCCTGCTCTACGGCAGCACCCTGGGCCTGGTGGTGATGACCCCGAGCTGGTGGGGCCACACCGGCCTGGGCGACTGGGATCTGGTGCGGGTGGAGGCGGACGGCCAGGCCCGGCTGCTGG
This sequence comes from Cyanobium sp. Copco_Reservoir_LC18, assembly GCF_009834675.1. Classification (NCBI taxonomy): domain Bacteria; kingdom Bacillati; phylum Cyanobacteriota; class Cyanophyceae; order Synechococcales; family Prochlorococcaceae; genus Cyanobium; species Cyanobium sp. Copco_Reservoir_LC18. The sequence continues at coordinate 14,391 of NZ_ASAC01000009.1, read as the reverse complement.
AGGAGGAGAACGAGCCCACCGCCCTCGGCGAGGCCACCTGCAGCCTCTGCCAGCCCCGGGCCGCCTCCCTGTTCGCCCGCCGGGCAGGCCTGCATCCGCTCGATGGCGATGCCGGCGAGTTCGCCCTGGTGCTCTGCACCGACGGCATCCGCAAGTCCTGTGCCACCGATGGCGACTTCCTCACCCTGGCGGCCTGGCTGGCCCGCGGCGACGCCGCCGCCGAACCGGAGGGGCCCGGCATCCTGGACGCGGCGCTCGATCGGATCAGCCGCGAGGGCAGCGGCGATGACGTGACCGTGGCGGTGGGTCGTGTCCGGGGCTCGGACGGCGGGCCGCCACCACCCCTGCCCCCCGTCGCAGCGTCCCCCCCCGTCGCCGAGGCTCCCCTGGCTCCTTCGGCGGCCCCCGGCCCGCCGGCCCCCGCACCGGCTCCCCCGCCCCGGCGGCGACGTCCGGCGATCGGCCGGGCGGTGGCGATCGGCCTGGCCCTGGCCGGGGTCGGCGGGGGCTGGCTGGCCTGGAACTGGCCCCGTACCCCCGCACCCCCGGTCGCGGCGCCAACCTCTCCGGGGCTGCGGGCCGCCCTCAGCGAAGTGGCACGGCTCTGCGGCCAGCCGGCCGCCATTCCCCTGGAGCTGCGTCGCCGCCGTGGGCTGTTCGTCGCCCTGCGCCAGGGCCGGCGGGATCCCGCCCCGCTGAAGGCCGCCGCCGCCGGCGATCCCCTCGCTGCCCTGATCGCCGCCGATCTCCCGGCGCTGCCGCCTGGGACGATGCAGGGGCCGGAGCCCGCCCAGCGGCCCGGGCCCCACCGACCGGTGCGGGCCCTCGGTGCCTGCCCCGCCCTGCTGGAGGCCCTCGACCGGCAGTGGGCCCTCACCCCGGCCGCCCCCACCCCCTGACCGCCATGGCCCTGCGTCTGCTGCTCGACTGCGCCGATCCCCTGGAGTGGGAGCGCTGGCTGCCCAGCGGCCTGTTCCAGGGCATCACCACCAACCCGACCCTGCTGCGGCGGGCCGGCCAGCCCTGCCGCCTCGACCACCTGGCCCAGCTGAGCGCGCGCGCCGCGGCCCTCGGCTGCCGGGAGATCCACCTCCAGACCTGGGGAAACGACGGTCCCCAGCAGCTGGCGAACGGCCGGGACCTGGCGGCCCTTGATCGCCAGCGGGTGTTCGTGAAGGTGCCGATCACCCGGCAGGGGGCGGCGGTGGCGCGGGAGCTGATCGCCGAAGGCGTCCCGGTCACCTTCACGGCCTGCTACGAGGTGGCCCAGGTGCTGGTGGCCGCCGCCCTCGGGGCCGATGGCATCGCCGCCTACCTGGGGCGGATCTGCGATCGGGGCCGCGACGGCCACGGCGAACTGATCGCCATGCAGCGGGCCCTGGAGGGGGTGGGATCGGGCACGCGGCTGCTGGTGGCCAGCCTGCGCCAGCCGCAGGATCTGGCCCGGCTGGCCGCCGCCGGCCTGGCCCACCACACCATCAGCCCGGCGATCGCCGCCGCCCTCTTCGACAGCCCGGACACCGCCGCGGCCGCCGAGGGCTTCGAGCGTGACGCCGAAGGGCCCTGAGGCCAGGGGATCAGGCGGTCCCGCAGAAGGTGACGTCGGGGAACTTGAGCTTGGCTTCCTCGAGGGATTTGCCGCGCCCTTCCTCCTGCCAGTAATTGATCACCTCGGTGGCCTTGTTGAGGATCTCGACGCGCTCGTTGTCGGTGATCCAGCTCTTGGCCTCCAGCTCGCCCTTGAGGGTTTCCCAGGCATCTTCCCGGGGCCAGAAGAAGTAGGCGGTGAGGGGGCTGGGCCCGCCGCCGACGATCTGATCCACCGCCAGGGCGACGTTGTCGGGCAGCCAGAGGATCTTCACCAGGAAGCGGCCCTCATCGGCCTTGGGGGTGTAGCCCGAAGGCACCCCGTCCTCGTCGATGGTGGCGGTGGCCAGGGCGGCACTGCCGCCGCGCAGCACCGGACGCCCTTCGGTCGTGTCGGCTGCGATGGCCGCCGGGATGGCGCTCAGGGCAGCGGCCTCGGCACTCTCAGGGGCTGTCACGGTTTCGGCGCTCAAGGAGAAACGGCAATTGCCTAACCTACCAGCCGATTCGCAGCAACCCCACTGGCCGCCTCCGCCACCCCCCGCGCCGTCCTGCTCTTCGACATCGACGGCGTGATCAGGGATGTGGCGGGCAGCTACCGCCGCGCCATCGTCGAGACCGTCCGCCATTTCAGCGGCTGGGCCCCGGAGAGCGCCGCGATCGACGCCCTCAAGGGGGAGGGCCGCTGGAACAACGACTGGCAGGCCTCGATGGAGCTGCTGCGTCGCCACGGCACCGATCCCCTGCCCGCCTGGGATCGGCTGGTGGCGGTGTTCAGCGACCACTACTTCGGCGGCGATCCGGAGGGGGACCCCGCCCTCTGGCGCGGCTTCATCGGCAGCGAGCCCCTGCTGGTGGACACCCCCTTCTTCGCGGCCCTGAGCGCCCGGGGGATCGCCTGGGGCTTCGTCAGCGGCGCCGAGCCCCCCTCGGCCCGCTTCGTGCTGGAGCGGCGGCTGCAGCTGGTGGCGCCGCCCCTGGTGGCCATGGGCCAGGCCCCCGACAAACCCGACCCCACCGGCCTCCTGGCCTTGGCGGCCACCCTGGCCGGTGTGCCCCTGGGGGCCGGAGCCCCGCCCGTGGCCTACCTGGGCGACACCGTGGCCGACGTGGAGACCGTGCGCCGGGCCCGCTCCGAGGCGCCCGGCCAGCGTTTCGAGGCCCTGGCCGTGGCGCCCCCCCACCTGCATCAGCCGGGCCGGGAGGCCGAGCGGCAGCGTTACGAGGCCCGGCTGCGGCAGGCCGGAGCCGACCGCCTCCTGGGTTCCACCCGCCAGGTGCTGGAGCTGTTCAGCGCTCCATCGCCGCCGGCGCCTTGAGGGCGGCGGCCGTGAGCACCTCGTGGCCGTGGTCGGTCACCGCCACGTCATCCTCGATGCGGATGCCGATCCCCTTCCAGCGCTCCCCGATGGCGGGCTGGCCCTCCGGCACCGCCAGCCGGTCGCTGACATAGAGGCCGGGTTCCACCGTGAGCACCATGCCCGGCTCGAGGGCCACGTGGTGCTCGCCCAGCCGGTAGGCGCCCACGTCGTGGACGTCGAGCCCCAGCCAGTGGCCGGTGCGGTGCATGTAGAGATGGCGGTAGGCCCCCTGCTCGATCAGCCCGTCCACCGCGCCGTTCAGCAGGCCCAGCTCCACCAGCCCCTCCACCAGCACCCGCACGGCGGTGTCGTGGACCCCTTCGGCGGTCTGCCCCGGGGCCACCGCCGCCACCGCCGCCTCCTGGGCGGCCAGCACCAGCTCGTACAAGGCCCGCTGCTCGCCGCTGAAGCGCCCGTTGACGGGGAAGGTGCGGGTGATGTCGCCGTTGTAGTAATCGCTGAGGCTGCAGCCCGCGTCGATCAGCAGCAGGTCGCCGTCCCGCAGCCGGTCACTGTTGGCGGTGTAGTGCAGGACGCAGGCGTTGTCGCCCCCGGCCACGATGGATCCATAGGCAGGCCCGCGCGCTCCCTGCTCAAGGAAGTGCTGCTCGATGACGGCCTGCACCTGCCGTTCGCTGAGGCCGGGACGCGCCACCTGCCGGGCCAGTTCATGGGCCTCGGCAGAGATGCGGGCGGCCTCCCGCAGGCGGGCCAGTTCCTCGGGCTCCTTGCGCAGCCGCAGCTCATGCAGCAGCGGGCAGGGGGCCACCAGCCCCAGGGCGGCCTTGCCGCTGCGGGGGGCCCGATCCAGCTGGCGGCCCCAGGCGGCCAGCACCAGGGGCTCCACACCGGGATGGCGGCCCACCCGGAAGGCGATCCCCTCGGCGCCGTCGAGATACTCCGGCAGCCGATCGGCCAGCTCGCTGCGGGGATGGGCCACATCGGCGCCGAAGTGGCTGACGGCCCCCTCACAGCCCCAGCGGAAACCGTTCCACACCTCCGCCCCCGGATCCTTCGCCTCGACGAACAGCACGAAGGGGGTGTCGGGCCGGTGGGGCAGGAACAGGGCCACGGCCCCGGGCTCGTCGAAGCCGGTGAGGTACCAGAAGTCGCTGTTCTGGCGGAAGCTGTGCTCCACGTCGGCGTGGTGCGTCACCAGCGCCGCCCCCGGGATCACCGCGGCCGCGCCGCCCAGCTGCTGCAGAAACCGCTGGCGACGGCGGGCCAGCAGGGCGGGGTCGATCGGGGGGGACGGGGGCATCGAAGCGAAGGGTTGAACAGCGAGAAGATGGCACAGCCGATTAAATACACGTGATTCCCCCGAACCTGCGCGTGCCGTTCTCCCCTGCTGCCCACCCCCGCGGATGAACGATCTCCTGCTCCTGGTGCTGGCGGTGGTCGGGATGCTGATGGGGTCCTTTCTGTGCTCGGGGGTGGAGGCGGCCCTGCTCACCGTCAACCCGGTGAAGGTGCAGGAACTGGCGAGCCGCCCCCGGCCGGTGGCGGGGGCCCGGCGGCTGGCGGCCCTGCGTCAGCGGCTCGGCCGCACCCTGGCGGTGCTGGTGATCGCCAACAACATGTTCAACATCTTCGGCAGCCTGATGGTGGGCGGCTTCGCCAGCGTCGTCTTTGCCCGCTACGGCGTCAGCGGCCCAGCCCTGCCCCTGTTCTCCGTGGCCCTCACCGTGCTGGTGATCCTGCTGGGGGAGATCCTGCCCAAGGCGATCGGCAGCAAGCTGGCCCTGCCCGTGTCCCTGGCGGTCGCCCCCGGGCTTGGGGTGTTCACCACGGTGATGCTGCCCCTGGTGCTGCTGCTGGAGCGGATCCTGCCGGCGATCACGGCCGAGAACGAGATCAGCACCGACGAGAACGAGATCCGCCTGCTGGCCCGGCTGGGTTCCCAGAAGGGGCAGATCGAGGCCGATGAGGCCGCCATGATCGCCAAGGTGTTCCAGCTCAACGATCTGACGGCCCGGGACCTGATGCTGCCGCGGGTCTCGGCCCCCACCCTGGCCGGCCACCAGAGCCTCGACGAGCAGCGCTCCACCCTGCTGCGCCACACCACCGCCTGGTGGGTGGTGCTGGGGGCGGAGGTGGACGAGGTGCTGGGGGTGGCCAGCCGCGAGCAGTTGCTCACGGCCCTGGTGGAGGGCCGCGGGGCCAGCCAGGCCGCCGACCTCTGCGAACCGGTGGAGTTCGTGCCGGAGATGATCCGGGCCGACCGGCTGCTCACCAGTTTCCGCCGCAACGGCTCCGGGGTGCGGGTGGTGGTGGATGAGTTCGGCGGCTTCGTGGGGGTGATCGGGCCCGAGGCGGTGCTGGCGGTGCTGGCCGGCTGGTGGCGCCGGCCCGCCTCCGCCGCGGAGAGCGCCCCGTGACGGCGTCGGCCCCTCCGGCGGCGATCGCCCCCCCCGCCGCCGAGCGCTGCCGCCAGCTGCTGGCCCGCTGGCGCGCGGGGCTGGTGCTGAGCGGCCGGGAGCAGGCGGCCCTGGCGCCGGAGCTGGCCAGCCTCGACCGCCAGCTGGAGCGCCTGCGGCGTCGCCGGCCCCGGGTGGCGGTGTTCGGCCGGGTGGGGGTGGGCAAGTCGAGCCTGCTCAATGCCCTGCTCGGCGAGGACCACTTCGCCACCGACGTGGCCCACGGCTGCACCCGTCGCCAGCAGCAGCGGGCCTGGGGCCAGCCCGTGGCCGGCCTGGAGGGGGTCGACCTGGTGGACACCCCGGGCATCGATGAGATCGCCGCCGCCGCCCGCTCCCGCCTGGCGGCCCGGGTGGCGGTGGGCGCCGACCTGGTGCTGCTGGTGATCGACAGCGACCTCACGGTGATGGACGCCCAGGCCCTCGACGACCTGCTGGCCTCCGGCAAACCCCTGCTGCTGGTGCTGAACCGCAGCGACTGCTGGCCGGAGGCCGAACGGGACGCCCTGCTCGCCAGCATCGGCCGTCGCCTGCCGCCGGGGGCCCGCCAGCTGCGGCCCCTGCCGGTGGCGGCCGCCCCCCGGACGGCCCGCCTGCGCCCCGATGGCCGGGTGCGCAGCGCAGCGGCTCCCCCCCGGGTGGAGCCCCTGCGCCGGGAGCTCACCGGCCTGCTGGAGCGCCACGGGGAGCTGCTGCTGGCCCTCAATGCCCTGCGGGCCGCCGACCGCTTCAGCCAGTCCCTGCACCGCTGCCGGCTGCGCCACGGCCGCCGCCAGGCCCAGGGCCTGATCGGCCGCTTCGCCGCCCTCAAGGCCACGGGGGTGGCGGCGAACCCCTTGCTGCTGCTCGATCTGGCCGGTGGTCTGGCCTGCGACAGCGCCCTGGTGGTGCAGCTCTGCCAGCTTTATGGCCTGCCGATGACCCGCAGCGGTGCCCGCGCCCTGCTGGCCCGTCTGGGTGGCCACAACGCCCTGCTGGGGGGCGCCCAGCTGGGCCTGCAGCTGCTGCTGGGTGGCCTGCGCCAGCTGCTGCTGGTGGCGGCACCCCTGAGCGGCGGCCTGAGCCTGGCGCCGGCGGCGCCGGTGGCCCTGGCCCAGGCGGCCCTGGCGGTGCACACCACCCGCCGCACGGGCCGGCTGGCCGCCGCCGAGCTGCTGCGCGCCGCCACCGCCGCGGGCCAGCCGGGGGCCCTGCTGCGCCGGCTGGTGCGGCAGGACCCCGAGACCCGCCGCTGGCTGAGCGAATGGCAGCAGCAGGGCGGGCAGGGCAGCGCCGGCGGCGGCCTGCAGCCGTGACGACCGCCGGCACGGACGCCCCGTTGACCCGTCTCGCCCTGTTCGGCACCAGCGCCGATCCCCCCACCCGCGGCCACCGGGCCCTGCTGGAGGGGCTGCTGGGCCTGTTCCCCCAGGTGCTCACCTGGGCCAGCGACAACCCGCTCAAGCAGCACGGCGCCCCCCTGGAGGTGCGCTCCGCCCTGCTGGCCGCCCTGGTGGCCGCCATCGGCGACCCCCGGCTCAGCCTGGAGCAGGACCTCAGCAGCCCCTGGGCGGTGGAGACCCTGGAGCGGGCCCGGGCCCGCTGGCCCGACCGGGAGCTGGTCTTCGTGGTGGGCAGCGACCTGGCCGGCCAGATCCACCGCTGGAGGCGGGCCGAGGAGCTGCTGCGCGGCTGCCGGCTCGGCATCGCCCGCCGCCAGGGCTGGCCTCTGCTGGCGGCGGATCTGGAGCGGCTGCGGGGGCTGGGGGCCAGCCTCGACCTGCTGCCCCTGGCCATTCCCCCCAGCGCCAGCTCCCGGATCCGGGAGCGGCCCGATCCGGCCCAGGTACCGTCCGAACTCTGGCCGGTGCTGCTGCAGCACAATCTCTACGGCCTCTCCGAGCCCTGATGCGCCTCGCCCTGGCCCAGCTCAATCCCCTGGTGGGCGACCTGGAGGGCAATGGCCGCCGGATCCTGGCGGCCGCCGAGCGGGCCCGCGCCGGCGGCGCCGACCTGCTGCTCACCCCCGAGCTGTCCCTGTGGGGCTACCCGCCCCGGGACCTGCTGCTGCGGCCCGCCCTGATCCAGCGCCAGGAGGGGGTGCTCGAGACCCTGGCGGCGGCCTGCCCCGGCGGACTGGCCCTGCTGGTGGGGGTGGCCGAGCCGCTGGCCGGCCGGCGCCAGCCGGGGCTGCACAACGCCCTGGCCCTGGTGGAGCGGGACCGCTGGCGGATCGTCTGCCGCAAGCGCCTGCTGCCCAGCTACGACGTCTTCGACGAACGCCGCTACTTCCTGCCCGGCGACGCCCCGGCGGTGCTGGAGCTGGAGGCGGGCGGCCGCCCCTGGCGCCTGGGGCTGACCATCTGCGAGGACCTCTGGGTGGAGGAGAACCTGCGCAGCCGCTGGCCGGATGCGGTGGATCCGATCGCCGATCTGGCGCCGCAGCGGATCGATCTGCTGCTCAACCTCTCGGCCTCCCCGTTCGGCCGCGGCAAGGGGGAGGTGCGCCAGGGGCTGGCGGCCCGGGCGGCGGCCCGGCTGGGGGCGCCGGTGGTCTACCTCAACCAGGTGGGGGGTAACGACGAGCTGGTCTTCGACGGGGCCAGCTTCGTGGTGGATCGGGCCGGCCGGTCCCTGCTGCGGCTGGCCTGCGCCGCCGAGGATCTGGGCCTCTGGGACGCGGGTCCCCCCCCGGCCGCCGACGGCCCCACGCCCCCCGGCTCCGCACCAGCGGCGCCGCCGCCGCCGCCGGACCCCTGGGAGCAACTGCTGCGGGTGCTGGTGCTGGGGGTGCGGGACTACGCCGCCAAGTGCGGTTTCCAGCGGGCCCTGCTGGGGCTGAGCGGCGGCATCGATTCGGCCCTGGTGGCGGTGATCGCCGCCGCGGCCCTCGGCCCCGACCGGGTGGAGGTGCTGCGCATGCCCTCCCCCTTCAGCTCGGCCGGTTCCCTCGACGATGCCGATGGTCTCGCCCGGCGGCTCGGACTGGCGAGCGCCACCCTGCCGATCGCGCCGCTGATGGAGACCTTCGCCGCCGCCCTTCCCCCCGCCCTGGGGGCGCCCCCGGCGGGGGTCACCGCGGAGAACCTGCAGTCGCGCATCCGGGGCACCCTGCTGATGGCGGTGGCCAACCAGAAGGGGGGGCTGCTGCTCTCCACCGGCAACAAATCGGAGCTGGCGGTGGGCTACTGCACCCTCTACGGCGACATGAACGGCGGGCTGTCGGTGATCGGCGATCTCTACAAGACCACCGTCTTCGGCCTCTGCGAGTGGCTGGATGGCGACGCCGCCGGCCCCTGCCGGGCCTCCCTGGGCCTGCCGACCGCCGGGGAGCTGATCGGCGCGGCGATCCGCACCAAGCCCCCCAGCGCCGAGCTGCGTCCCGACCAGCGCGACAGTGATTCCCTGCCCGACTACGGGGTGCTCGACCCCCTGCTGAAGGCCTCCATCGAGGAGCTGCGCACCCCGGAGCAACTGGTGGCCGAGGGGGCCGATCCGGCCCTGGTGGCCCGGGTGGCCGGCCTGCTGCGGCGGGCCGAATTCAAGCGGCGCCAGGCGGCTCCGGTGCTCAAGGTGAGCGACCGGGCCTTCGGCAGCGGCTGGCGGATGCCCATCGCCTCGGCCTAGGGTTCAGCGACGAACGCCTCCGGGCGGCAATCCTTCCTGCCCCATGCCAGCTCCCGGCCCGGCACCCCTGGCCTCTCCGATGGCGAGCATCGGTGTGCCCACCGAGATCAAGCGCGACGAACAGCGGGTGGCCCTCACCCCCGACGGCGTCCATGAACTGGTGTCCCAGGGCATGGAGGTGCGCGTCCAGGAGGGGGCGGGCCTGGGGGCCGGCATCAGCGACGACGACTACCGCGCCTCCGGCGCCCGCATCGTCAGCTGTGAGGAGGCCTGGGCCGCCCACCTGGTGGTGAAGGTGAAGGAACCGCAGCCGCAGGAATTCGCCTTCCTGCGCGGCGACCTGGTGCTGTTCACCTACCTGCACCTGGCGGCCTACCCCGAGGTGGGCCAGGCCCTGCTGGAGGCGGGCACCACGGCGGTGGCCTACGAGACGGTGCAGCTCGAGGACGGCAGCCTGCCGCTGCTGGCCCCGATGAGTGAGGTGGCCGGACGGCTGGCGGCCCAGGTGGGGGCCCACCTGCTGGAGAAGCCCCACGGGGGGCGCGGCGTGCTGATGGGCGGCTGCACCGGCGTGCGGCCGGCACGGGTGGTGGTGCTGGGGGCCGGCACCGTGGGCTGGAACGCGGCCCGCATCGCCGCGGCGATGGATGCGGAGGTGTTCCTGCTCGACCGCTCGCCCCACCGCCTGCGGGGCCTGGAATCCGACCGCCGCGGCCGGATGACGAGCCTGGTGAGCAGCCGCAGCCTGATCGAGCGGCTGGTGCCGGGCGCCGACCTGCTGATCGGCGCCGTGCTGCTGCCGGGCGGCCGGGCCCCCACCTTGGTGGGGGAGGAGCTGGTGCAGCGCATGCGGCCGGGTTCGGTGATCGTGGATGTGGCCATCGACCAGGGCGGCTGCATCGCCACCAGCCGCGAGACCACCCACACCGATCCGGTGGTGACGATCCACGGGGTGCAGCACTACGCCGTGGGCAACATGCCGGGCGCCGTGCCCTTCACCTCCACCGAGGCCCTGGTGAGCGTCACCCTGCCCTACATCCTGGTGATGGCGGGCCGCGGCCTGCTGGAGGCGGTCACCGACCGGCCCGAGCTGCTGAGTGGGCTGAACACCGTGGATGGGGCCGTGTGCCACCCGGGGGTGGCCAAGGCCCTGGGGGTGGCGCCACGCCATCCGATGGCCTGCCTGCGCTGAGCCGGCGGCCGGCCGGCGTCGCTTCAGACGGTGGCGCGGAAGATCACCGAGGCGGGCTGGCCGCTGAGGGGATCGATCGGTTCGCGCAGTTCCCGGACCACCAGACCGTGGCGCTGGAACAGCCGCACCCAGGATTCCAGCGTCCGGAAGAACCAGGGCGCCGGGGTGCGGAAGGCCGGGGAGAAGCCGGCCCAGGAGCCCTCCCGCCAGCCGTCCTCGTAGGGATGGTCGGCGCAGATCAGCATCGGGTGCAGGGTCTGGACCAGCAGGGATCCGCCGGAGGAGAGCAGCTCCGAGAGGGTGGCGAACAGCTCGTCGAGGCTGCGATCGCCGAGCAGGGAGAAGTTGGCCACCACCATGTCGAAACGCTGCTGGAGGCCCCCGGCGGCGATCTGCTGGTAGGTGAGCGTCCGGAAGCTGGCGCCGGCCGGGGCCCCTTCGGCGGCGATGGCGGTGAGCTCGGCCACCGCGTCGGTGCCCAGCACCGCGATGCCCTGCCGGGCGCAGTGGTGGGACAGCCAGCCCTCGCCACAGCCCAGGTCCAGCAGGGTGGCCGGAGCGCAGTCGGCGATCGCCTGCAGGATGGCTCCGTTGGTCACCCTCACGCGGCTGAGGATCTCGCCGCGGCGCACGGCCCGGGTCCAAGTGGCGGCATTGACAATCCACGACGCCAGGATCTGTTCCTCCATGCCCGGCGGCGCGGCTCCTGGAAGATAGGCCGTGTCATCAGCGGTGTCATGGGGAAGAAGCATGGGAGAAGGTGAGGAATGGGACAGAGAAGGATCGGTCTCAGCCCTTGGAGTCGAAAGCAAGTCACCCAGCCGTCGAAATCAGAACAGACCGAGGAATATGGACATCTTGAGTCCCATTCTATGGAGCGTTCCTCAGGGCCTGGGGGCGAGTCTGTCATGGGATCCCCTGCAGGCGACCACGACATCCCCCGCGATTGAACCGGTCAAGGGGGAGTGGTTTCAGTCAACAGAGTGGAGCCAGGAGATTCCAGAAGCGGCAACAACTCTGGCTGAACGGATGGAAGGAAAAGACCCATTCCTCTTTGGACGCGGTGGTGTCTCGGCCACGTCGCTATCGGCTGCATATTCACTTCATCTATGCAGTCGATGTCGACATGCGGCCATACGCGTTCAACCAGGTCCATGGGAGGGGGGTGATTCACGCCCTCCCCATTCGCCTGGGCGGCCTTCAGGTGCGCCGTTGCAATCGGTAGAGGAGAAGGGCCGCCGTCTCGCGCAGGGCAAGGCGGTTCTGGTCTCTGGCAGAGAGGTGATCGATGGGTGCGGCCATAGGCCTCACGGCAACACCTTGGCGCTGAAAGGCAAGGGTGGCCCGGGGCAGCTGCCAGGGGTCGGTGATCAAGGTGATGGCCGGGAGCGGTGCGCCTGGGTTCTCCTGGCGCAGCCAGGCCGTGGTGAGGGTGGCGTTCTCCCAGGTGGTGCGAGCGCAATTGTCGCCGGCTACCTGGGTCGGAGGCACGCCCAGGGCGACGAGCCGCTCCGCGGTGGCCCGCCCATCCCCCGACACATAGATCGTGTGAATCAGCCCCCGGCGCTCGAGGTCAGCAGCCAGGGTGGTGGTGGTGAGGGCAATCTGCGGGCCGCGACCCACCAGCACGGCCACCTCAGGCTGTGCAGTGACGGGATGGGGCACCTGAAGGAGCAGCCAGGAGCTGAGGAGCCGGGTGCCGAGGGGGGTGTAGGTCAGCCCAGCGATCAACAATGCGGCACCCAGAAGGCCGGCGCGTTGGAAACCGGTGATCGGAAGCAGGCCTGTGACAATCCAGAGCAGGCTCGCCAACAGGGGCAGGAGCAGCCCGGGCGTGGCGACGAGATGGAAGACAAGGTCGCGGATGCTGAACCAGACCAGCGGATGCTGGGATCCGCTGGTCCAACGGATCAGAGCGGAGGGGTCACTCAAGAACGGAAGAGGTGTGGTTCGGTGAGTTCCATCCAACTGCCCTGGCCGCGGACCGATCGCCCCGCCGGATCTCGACGGTCGGCTCGTCCGGCAGCCAGCTTCCGGGGCAAGGTCGTCATGTCCCGCTGGCCTTGATCGCCTTAGGTGGTGTGTGGCTCGCCTTCGGGATCCCGCAAAACCCTTCCTTAGTCGTGGCCGTCGGAGGCGTTTCTCGAACGGGGAAGCCCAACAGCTTCGTAGAAGCGTTCAGCTGCAGCCTGGCGTTTGCCTGCTCCAGCTCCTTGAGCCGCTTGGCCTCGGTGGCTTTCCTGCCCCCGTTCTGCTCAGGCGTATGGTGCTGGCGTCTCATGGGGGTCACGTCATTTGAGGCAACGGCTTCATGCATTCCCATTCCGGCACGAACTGCCTGATCAACGCACCAAAAAGCTGGCTCAGATGATCTGCAGGGTCTGGATAACGAGATTGCCGCCGGTATAGCCGGTGATGTCGATGACGGAATCGGTGCTGGCCTGGAAGCCCGCATTGGAGTCGTTGAGGGCCAGGAAGAAGCTGCTGCCGGAGGCGAAGGTGGCGGCGCCGTTGGCGGCAAATGTGGTTGACGTGAGTAGGGAAGCGATGGCGGTTTCGGTGAGGCTGGTCGCCACCCCGCGATAGGTTGCTGTGGCCACATTCGGCCCATCGATGCTGTCGGCGCTGATGTCCAGGTCCGTGATCCGATCCCGTGCGGATGTGGTGCCGGAGAGCAGGAGGGAGTTGGAGAGGGAGGAGAAGCGGAAAACGTCGGAACCCAACCCCCCGGTGAGTGTGTCCCTGCCCGCGCCGCCATCCAGAGTGTCGTTTCCACCCCCACCGCTCAGGCTGTCGTTACCAGCTAAGCCCGTGAGCAGATCGTTGCCGCCAAGGCCGGAGAGAGTATTGACGCCAGAGTTGCCGATAAGCACATTATCGAGCTCGTTGCCAGTTCCGTTGATCGCTGTGGTGCCCGTAAGGGTCAGATTCTCAACGTTGTTGCCTAGGGTGTAGGTGATGGAGGTTTGCACCAAGTCCGTTCCTTCTCCGGTTAGTTCGAGCACCTGATCGCCGGCGTTGTCGACGCCATAGGTGTCATTACCAAGGCCACCACTCATGGTGTCTGCACCCGTGCCGCCATTGAGTGTGTCGTTGCCATCCAGACCGGTGAGGCTGTTGGCGCCGGAATTGCCAGTGAGGACATTGTCCAGGTTATTGCCAGTTCCGTTGATGGCGGTGGTGCCCGTGAGGGTCAGATTTTCAACGTTGTTGCCGAGGGTATAGGTGACCGAGGATTGCACCAAGTCCGTTCCTTCTCCAGAGAGTTCGAGCACCTGATCGCCGCTGTTGTCGACGGTGTAGGTGTCATTGCCGAGGCCACCACTCATGGTGTCTGCACCAGTACCTCCATTGAGCGTGTCGTTACCGCCCAGGCCAGAGAGGCTGTTGTTGCCGGAGTTGCCGGTGAGCACATTGTCCAGGTTGTTGCCGGTTCCGTTGATGGCGGTGTTGTTGCCCGTGAGGGTCAGATTCTCGAGGTCTGCGCCGAGGGTATAGGTGATGGAGGATTGCACCAGATCCGTGCCTTGGCCGGCTGCTTCGATCACCTGATCGCCAATGTTGTCGATGGTGTAGGTGTCATTGCCCAGGCCACCGCTCATGATGTCGGCCTCGGTGCCGCCATTGAGTGTGTCATTTCCGCCATTACCGATCAGGGTGTCGTTGCTTGCCAAGCCACTCAGGCTGTCGTTTCCGGAACCACCGATGAGCAGGTCAGCGTTCGTTGTGCCATTCAGCGTCTGGTTGGCGGTGGCGCTGGAATCATCGTTGGTGATGGTGCCGGTGACGGCGGTGGCGGTGCCGATTCTGTAGCCGTTCCCAGAAGCGAGGGTGAGGGCCACCGTCTCATTCGCCTCAACGGTGGTGTCGGCGGTGGGATCGACAGTGACGACGGCGGTGGAGGAGCCTGCCGCGAAGGTGACGGTTTTGGTGGTGCCGGCTGGGTCGATACCGGTGTAGTCGGTGGCGTCGGCAGTGCCGCTGACGGTGTAGTTGACGGTCAGTGGTGCCGTGTTGGTGCCGGTGCGGGAGAAGGTGAAGATCAGATTGGGAGCTCCATCCTCCAGCACAGCAGTTGGAGAGATCGCCAAGGTGATGGTGGTAGGGACCAACACCGCAGGGACATTAATTGATTCATCAAAGCCCTGTCCATCGGTGTAGGTGACCAGGAGCCGGACCTGTTTGCCTTCTTCTGCCGGCGTCAGGGTCAGGGTGTTGGCATTGGTGC
>NZ_ASAC01000019.1:0-1555 GCF_009834675.1 Cyanobium sp. Copco_Reservoir_LC18 | reverse complement strand
TTTGCCTTCTTCTGCCGGCGTCAGGGTCAGGGTGTTGGCATTGGTGCCGATGGGAGACCAGGTGGTGCCGTTGCTGCTGGATTGCCAGGAGTAGGAGAAGGAGCCGTTGCCATCCGGATCGGCGGCTGTGGTGGTGGTTGTGAGGATCTGGCCGACGGCAGGCGTGCCTGCGATGGAGAAGGCGGCATCGCCGTCATCGACGAAGGGAACAGCGAGGGAGGGAACGGTGACGGATTCGGCAAAGCCCTGTCCATCGGTGTAGGTGACCAGGAGCCGGACCTGTTTGCCTTCTTCTGCCGGCGTCAGGGTCAGGGTGTTGGCATTGGTGCCGACCACCGTGCTTTGGGGAGCACTGAGGATGCCGAAGGGATCGGTGAAGGCATTGTCGTCGATGCCATCGAAGGCGACTTCGTTGGCGGGGTTGAAGAAGCCGTTGGTGGAGAAGTAGTTGTTGTCTGTGATGTAGGAGACAACGTAATCTGTGCCAGCGGTGACGGCAAGGGGTGCAGAGAGTGCGGCGGCCTGCCAGCCGGATTGTCCAGGGCTGGAGGTGAAGGTGGCGGTGGCGAGCAAGGCTCCATCGGAGCGGCGCCAGAGGCGGCCGAAACGCACGTCGGTGTCGTTGGCGTCGGCGGCAGCGCGGTAGTATCTGAGTTCGGTGATTGTTCCGGCCTGGTTGGGACGGAACGTCATGCCTAGCTCGTACGTCGTATTGTCATTGAACAGCGAGCCGTTGAGCGGCAAAGCTGGATCGAAGAGGCTGACGGCAGTAGGAGGCGCCGTCACGATGACGGATGTTGCTGTAACCGATTCGGCAAACCCTTGGCCATCGGTGTAGCTCACCTGCACACGGACCTGCTGGTCTTGTTCTGCTTGGGTCAGCTTGTAAGTGCTGGCATTGGTGCCGATGGGAGACCATGTGCTGCCATCGGAGCTGGATTGCCAAGAGTAGGAGAAGGGGCCGTTGCCATTGGGGTCGTCTGCCGATTGAGTGGCAGTGAGCGTTCCGCCCACGGCGGGTGGGCCAGAGATGGAGAAGGTGGCTGCACCCCTGTTGACAGGTGGGAGAGCATCACCGGGGGCCAGGGTGACATCGACCCAGTAGTTGGCAGCCCCGAAGGTGTTGTTTGGAAGCACCAGATCAGTCCCGAGTGCTGGCATTGGTGCCGATGGGAGACCATGTGCTGCCATCGGAGCTGGATTGCCAAGAGTAGGAGAAGGAGCCGTTGCCATTGGGGTCGTCTGCCGATTGAGTGGCAGTGAGCGTTCCTCCCACGGCGGGTGGGCCAAAGATGGAGAAGACGGCTGCACCCCTGTTGACAGGTGGGAGAGCATCACCGGGAGCCAAGGTCACATCGACCCAGTAGTTGGCAGCCCCGAATGTGTTGTTTGGAAGTACCAGATCAGTCCCGACCCTGAAAACACCATTGCCGCCGATACCAGCGCCACTGACAACGCTGCTTTGAGGGGCACTGAGAATACCGAAGGGATCTGTGAAGGCATTGTCGTCGATGCCATCGAAGGCGACTTCGTTGGCGGGGTTGAAGAAGCCGTT
>NZ_ASAC01000006.1:0-1319 GCF_009834675.1 Cyanobium sp. Copco_Reservoir_LC18 | reverse complement strand
GTGGTGGTGGGAGACAGCTCTGGCGGTGCTGGCGGTGGGGGGCCTGTGGATCGGCATCGATGCGCTGCACCACCAGTTCCGCGGCAAGTTGTTCCTGGGCAAGGACGCCGATCCGGTACCGATCAGCGAGCGGGTCCATGCGCTCAATCCCCTGATCCCCGGCACCGGCATCACCAGCGATTGCACGGTGGCCAGCGGCAAGCCCTACAACGCCACCACCCGCCCGAATTTCGACAGGTGCAACCGGCCCGGCCTCCCCGGCGCCCGGGAGATCTTTCTGCTGGGCGATTCCCATGCCCAGCACCTGCTGCCGATGCTCGACCTGGTGACCGCCCGCACGGGCCAGCGCATCACCTTCACCAACAAGCGCTCCTGCTTCATCGATCCCCAGCTGACGCTGTTCCTCAACAACCGCCCCTACAAGCCGTGCACCGACTTTGCGGCCGGGGAGATGGAGCGGTCCCTGGAACGGCTCAGGCCGGGTGACATCGTCATCATCTCCAGCAACCTCAACAACTACCTGAGCAGCGCCGATCCGGCGGGCACCACCCAGGGGCAGCCGGCCTACCTCGCAGGCCGGCGACTGAATGTGGCCGAGGTGCGCCAGGCCCACATCCTCAGCATGCGGGCCTATGCCCAGCGGCTGGCCGCCCGGGGGGTCCAGCTGGTGCTGGTGGTCGACAATCCCCCCCTTGCCCGTGAGATCGTGGCCTGCCCGAAGGATTCCCCCAGCAGCTGCGCCCCCGACCCCTCCGTGACCGCCGCCGGCCAGCTGGCGGTGCGCCTCACCCTGGAGGCGGCGGCGGCGGGCCTGCCCAACGTGCATGTGTTCGACCCCACCCCCTATCTGCTCGCCCCGGATGGCCGGGTGCGCTACCGCAATGATCAGGGCAGGATCATCTATTCCGATTCCCACCACCTGAGCGTGACGGGCAGCCGTTCGCTGGCGGAGCCGTTCGAGCGGTTCCTGGCGCAGGCGGGCCTGGTCCCGGGAGGCCGCTGATGGCTCTGGCCCCCGCCGTGACCAGCACCGGAGTCGCCGCGGCGGCGAGCGGCCCAGCGAGCGGAGCCGTCGGGAAGGGAGGAGGCTTCGCCTACCGGCCGGACATCGACGCGCTGCGGGGAGCGGCGATGCTGGCGGTGCTGGTGTTCCACCTGAACAAGAGATGGCTGCCCGGAGGCTTCACGGGGGTGGACATCTTCTTCGTGATCTCGGGGTATGTGGTGATGGGCTCGCTGCTGGCTCAGGCGGGCAAGCCTCTGGGGCCCCGGCTGGGGATGTTCTACCTGCGGCGGGTGCGGCGTCTGATGCCGAACCT
>NZ_ASAC01000012.1:0-398882 GCF_009834675.1 Cyanobium sp. Copco_Reservoir_LC18 | reverse complement strand
CGGCCACCATCCGCTCCTTGGCGCGGCGGCCGGCGTGCAGGCGCTTGCGCAGCATCGCCGGGGTGAGGCCCGCCTCGGCGGCCAGCAGCTCGGGGCTGGGTTCCTCACCCCCGGAGCGCAGGGTGAGTTCCTCGCGCAGCTCCTCGAGGACCATCAGCTCCTGGACCTGGCGGCCCAGGGTGATCTCCTGCTCATGGCTGAGCAGGGGGACCCGGCCGATGTCCCGCAGGTAGGAACGCAGCGAATCGCCGGTGGGGACCAGCAGGGACGCGGAAGCAGCCGTAACCGTGGAGGCAGCCGTGACGGTGATCGAAGGCATCGTCCCTTGTTACGAAACCATTTGGTTTCGTAAATCTACCATCACTTCGCGGACTCGCTCCGACCTGGAGCGGTGCCCAGAATGGCCCGATGGGCGCCGAACGGCTTCAGAAACTCGTGGCGGCCGCAGGGCTCTGCTCCCGCCGTCAGGCGGAGGTCTGGCTGCGGGACGGCCGGGTGCGGGTCAACGGCGAGCGGGCCCGGCTCGGGGATCGGGCCGACCCCGCCTGCGACCGCATCAGCGTCGACGGCAGGCCCCTGGAGCTGCCCAGCACCACCCTGACCCTGCTGCTGCACAAGCCGGTCGGGGTGCTCAGCACCTGCCATGACCCCCATGGCCGCCCCACCGTGCTGGAGCTGCTGCCGCCGGAGCTGCGCCCCGGCCTGCATCCGGTGGGCCGCCTCGACGCCGACAGCCGCGGCGCCCTGCTGCTCAGCAGCGACGGCGCCCTCACCCTGCGCCTCACCCATCCCCGCTACGGCCATCGCAAGACCTACCGGGTCTGGGTGGAGGGGCTGCCCCGCACCGCCACCCTGGAGCGCTGGCGGGCCGGCGTGCCCCTCGACGGCCTGCCCAGCCTGCCGGTGGAGCTGAGGCGGCTGCGCCACCACCGCGGCGCCACCCTGCTGGAGCTGGTGCTGCGGGAGGGCCGCAACCGCCAGATCCGTCGCACCGCCGAGATCCTCGGCCACCCGGTGCTCGACCTCAGCCGGATCGCCATCGGCCCGGTGTCGCTGGGGGATCTGGAGGAAGGGGCCTGGCGCCGGGTCGAACCGGGAGAATGGGGCCCCCTGGCCGTCGCTCCCTGAGCCCCCCTTCCTTGCCCACTCCGGCCAAGCCCCTGCTCCAGCGCCTGCGCGAGCGCCTGCCGGGCCAGCGCCCGTCGCGTCCGGTCGTCGAGGAGCGGCCCCAGGATCCCCTCCTGGTCGCCGGCCAGCAGCTGCGGGAGGCCCGCGAGAGCCGCGGCATCGGCCTGCGCCAGCTCGCCCTCGACACCCGCATCAGCACCGCCGTGCTGGAGGCCCTGGAGCGGGGCTGGCGGGACCGGCTGCCGGAGGCGGCCTATCTGCGCACGATGCTGCCGCTGCTGGAACAGCACCTGGAACTGCCCGGCGGCAGCCTGGACGGCGTGCTGCCGCCGGAGCAGGACCGCCAGCACGGCCGGCGGCGGGACACGGTGCTGCTGCGCTTCACCCCGGGCTCGATCGATGTCTTCACCACCTGGCAGGGCACCGTGCTCTACGCCGTGCTGTGCGGCGGTCTGATCTACGGGCTCAACCTGCAGCAGCGCCGGCTGGCCGCCCAGGGGCTGCATGTGCTGCGGCCGATCCCGCCCCTGAGCGCCGAGCAGAGCGAGCGGGCGGATCAGGAGGATGCGGACCGGGCCATCCTGGGGGCCTATCCCGACCTGCGCCCCCTGGGCAAGGCCGCCGCCGGCCAGGGGCTGCAGCGGCTGCGCCGCGAGACCGGCCGGAACCGGCCCGATCTCGCCCTCGGCCTGCTGCGCCTGGAGCTGGCCAGGCCCACCCGGGTGACCCTGCGCAGCGACCGGGGGGTCGAAACCCAGCTGCCGGCGGTGCAGGGCAGCCTCAGCCTGCCGGTGCTGCCCCCCTTCAGCCTGCGGCTCGAGCCGGCACCGCCGGCCGGGTCCGTGCGCTGGAACGGTCAGCCGCTGGTGCCCGCGGGGGCCGCCGATCCGGGTGGTGTGGCGGCCACGCCCCAGGGCCAGGCCCAGTTCCTCTACCCGCCCCCGGCTCCGGCTCCGGCCGGCGCCCCGCGCCCCCGGCCGTAGCGGGCCGCCATGGCGCCGAAGCCCTGCAGGGGCCCCGCCAGGGAGGAGATGGGGCGCGACAGCCGCCAGCTCCAGTTGCCCTCGATGGTGCCGGGGGTGTTGAAGCGGGCCTCGTCGCCCAGCTCCAGCAGGTCCTGCAGCGGCACCACCGCCAGATCGGCCGGCGAGGCCAGCGCCACTTCGAGAAGCTGCCAGCTCGGTGCCCGCACCTCAGCCCCCACCACCGCCGCCACCCGCCCCCGGGCGCCGTCGTCGAGGTCCCGCCACCAGCCGAGGCTGGTGGCGTTGTCGTGGGTGCCGGTGTACACCACCCAGCGGCTGCCGCTGTAGTTGGCCGGCAGGTAGGGGTTGTCGTCGTTGCCGTCGAAGGCGAACTGCAGGATCTTCATGCCCGGCAGGGCGAAGCGGTCGCGCAGGGCCTCCACCGCCGGGGTGATGACGCCCAGGTCTTCGGCGATCAGCGGCAGCCGGTCGCCCGGGAGCAGCCGTCCCTGGCGGCGGCAGCGGGACCGCAGGCGGGCCAGCAGGGCGCCGCCGGGGGAGGGACGCCAGCAGCCGTGCTCGGCGGTGGCATCGGCGCCGGGGACGCTCCAGTAGGCCTCCAGGGCCCGGAAGTGGTCGAGCCGCAGCAGATCCATCAGCTCCAGCTGCCGCTGCAGCCGCTGCAGCCACCAGCGGAAGCCGGTGAGCCGGTGCACCCACCAGCGGTAGACCGGGGTGCCCCAGAGCTGGCCGGTGGCGGAGAAGTAGTCCGGCGGCACGCCGCTCTGCTCCACCAGGCCGCCGCCGGCCCGCAGGGAGAACAGGCGCCGCTGGCTCCAGACATCGGCGCTGTCGTGGGCCACATAGAAGGGAAGATCCCCCACCAGGCGCACCCCCTGGCCATGGGCCCGCTCCTGCAGCCGGCCCCACTGGACCTGGAGCTGCCACTGCAGCAGGGCCTCCTCCTGCAGGGCCTGGCTCCGGGCGTCGACCAGGGCCCGCAGGGCGGCGGGCCGGCGCCGGGCCAGGGGTTCGGGCCACTCCCACCAGGGCCGGCCGTCCTGGAGGCGCCGGATCACCATGAACCGGCAGTGGTCGACCAGCCAGAAGCGCTGGCGCTCCTCCCAGCGATCGAAGGCCGCCCGGCGCTCCGGCGGCTGCTCCGCCCAGCCCCGGGCCAGGGCCGTGGCGATGGCGGCCGCCCGCGCGCCAGCGGCGGCCGGATCGAGGTGATCGTCAGGTCCGCGGGGCAGGGCGTCCCGGTCGGCGGCGGTGATCAGGCCGTCGGCCACCAGGTCGTCGGCATCGATCAGCCAGGGGTTGAGGGCCGAACCGCTGGGGGAGCTGTAGGGGGAGCCGGTGCCGTCGGTGGGGGCCAGGGGCAGCAGCTGCCACACCCCCACTCCCTCGGCGGCCAGCAGGTCGATCCAGCCGCGGGCGGCGGCCCCGAAGCTGCCGCAGGCGGGGGTGCCCGGCAGGGCCGTGGGGTGGAGCAGCACGCCGCAGGCCCGGGGGTCGCCGCTCACGGTGTCGGCAGCCGGTAACGGGCCACGATCCGGCGGGCGAAGGCGGGGATGTGGGCGTCGACCTTCTCCGGGTGGTGGCGCTGCAGCCAGAGGGCGTTGCGGGTGAAGTGGGAATCGATCGAGAAGCGGCCGTACTCGAGCCCCTTGGGTCCGAAGCGCTGCACGAACACCCCCACCAGCTCCGCCAGCCACATGGGGAGTTTGAGGGCCTTCTCATAGGCGTCGATGCCCTGCTGCACCGCCTGGCGGCGGTCCCCGGAGCTGGTCACCGGCGCCAGATCCAGCTCCGGTTCCACCAGATCCAGCAGTTCCTGGCCGAGGGCGTTGCGCACGGTGACCCACTGGCGGCCGAAGGTGGCGCCCATGTAGCCCACCACCAGATCGGCGCCGGCGTTGGTGTAGTCGAAGCAGCTCAGGCAGCTGGGGGCGAAGACGTCCTTGAGGGCGGGCGTGTCGAGGCCGAAGAAGGGAACGGTTTCCTCCTGGCCGTCGCTGTGGCGGAAGTGGATGCGGAAGTCCTGCATGAACTCGTAGTGCACCACCGTGTCGGGGGAGCGGCTGGCGCTCTCCAGGAAGGTCTGCAGCCCGTCCCGGCTGACGTTGTCGACGCAGGGGAGCCCGAGCACGTAGAGCTTCTGCAGGGGCAGGGTGGCCTGGACGGCCCGCAGGGCCTGGATCTGGCAGCCGACGCCGATGGCCAGCAGCCGTTCGATGCCGCTGCCCGGCAACTGCTCGAGCACCTCGAGGTTGGGGGAGAGGGTGGGCTTGTTCACCCGCGCCGCCAGCACTTCTTCCGGGGTGCGGGCCAGCACCGGCACCGGTGTGAAACGGTCGTCCGGGCTCTGCTGCACGCACAGCACCGCATCCACCAGCCCCGTTTCCAGGGCCCGCACGCCGATGCGGCTGACGATGCCGGTCCACTGGGCCCCCTCGATCGGCTGGCGCAGGCGGGCGGTGACCATGCGCTGGTGCACACCGAAGTAGAGCTCGTCCTCGTCGTCGAGGCGGCGGCTGCGGCCGTGGGCCTGCTCCTCCATCGCCTCGAAGCGCTGCTCCAGGAAGGCGCAGGCCCGGCGCACGTAGGCCACCCAGCGGCTGTCGCAGAGGCCGCAGTCACTGCAGAGATCCTTGGCCGGTTTGGGGCTGCCCTTGGCCAGGGGTCGGGCTCGATCGTGCGGCGCCAGGGACGACGGCGCCGGTGAAGGAACGGAGGACAAGCGGTGGTGGGCGCAGGAGCTCGACGCTCAAGCTATCCGTCGCTGCGCTCCCATGCCGCCGGCTGGCGGTGGCGCCTGCGCGAGAGTGCCCCCAGCCCCCCTCCGCTTCGGCCCCGATGCCCGCCCGCCGGAAGCCCCGCCGCCCCGACGCACCCCCGGCCCCCGGCAACGGGACCCCCACGGCCCAGCCCCCGGCTGCGAAGCGGCGCCTGGCCACCGGGCGGCTGCTCAAGAGCCTCGGCGTCACCGCCGCCGGCGCCGTGGTGGGGATGGGCGTCCTGGGGCTGCTCTGGCCGATGCCCGACCGGGCCCTGGCGCCCACCCCGGAGGTGGGCCCGGCCAGCCTGGCCGCCCCGCCGGCGCGGGCGATCACCCTGCTGGTGATCGGCAGCGATGCCGAGACCATCGGCGCGCCGGTCAACAAGGCCGCCCCCGCGGGACCGGCCAACGCCGATGCCCTGCTGCTGGTGCGGGTCAATCCCGAGGGGCCCCTGCAGGTGCTCAACTTGCCCACCGAACTGGCGGTGAACCTGCCCGGGCAGAAGGGTCCGAAGCGGCTGGGGGAGGCCTTCCGCCTCGGGGGCGTGGCGCTCACCGCCGATGCGGTGCGGGAGCTGGTGGGGCTGGAGCCCCCCGCCCCCGACCGCTACCTGGTGCTCTCCCGGGGGGCCTTGAGGGATCTGGTCAACGGCCTGGGGGGGCTGGAACTGAGCCCACCGCGGCGGATGAGCTACAGCGACAAAACCCAGAAGCTGACCATCGACCTGCAGGCCGGCCTGCAGCAGCTGGGGGGCAACAAGGTGGAGCAGCTGGTGCGCTTCCGCGATCCCGGGCTGGGCGACACCGGCCGGCGCAGCAACCAGCAACTGGTGGCCAGCAGCCTCCGCGAGCGGATGCTGCAGCCGGAGCGGCTGGCGAAGCTGCCCTTCCTGGTGGGCCAGCTGCAGCCGAAGGTGCAGACCAACCTGTCGCCAGGCGAGACCCTCAGCCTGCTGGCGGCCGGGCTGGATGGCAGCAAGCCGGTGCAGTTCGCCAGCCTGCCGCTGAAGCCCGCCGAGGAGAAGCACAAGGGCCTGCGCCAGCTGGAGGCGGGGGCGCCCCCGCCGCTGTGGAAGCCGCCGGCCGCTCCCTAGCGATAGTGGGCACCATGGCCGTCCCCCCCGAGCTTCTGGTGCCGAGCACCTTCCAGCACTACCTGCTGGGGCTCTTCGCCGTGGCCAACAACTTCCCTGCCATCGGGCCCTTCCTCACCCTGAGCCAGGGGGTGCCGAGCAGCCAGGTGCGGCGGGTGATCCGCATCACCACCCTCTCCAGCCTGCTGATCATGCTGGGGGCCTTTGTCCTGGGCACGGCGGTGCTCCAGTTCTTCGGCATCAGCGTCAGCGCCTTCCAGATCGCCGGCGGCCTGCTGCTGGGGTTCAGCGGCCTGAGCATGCTCAAGGCCACCGATCCGGGTGATTCCCACGAGAAGAGCCTTGATGTCTCGCGCATGGATGTGGGCCAGATGACCTCCTCGGCGATCGTGCCGATCTCCCTGCCCCTCACCACCGGGGCCGGCACGATGTCGACGATCACGGTGTACGCCGAGGCGGCCCGCACCCTCGACCACCGCCTCGAACTGTTCGCGGCGATCCTGGCCATGGCGGCCCTGATCGGCCTGATGTTCACCTTCGCCACCCGCCTCACCCGGCTGCTGGGCCACGTGGGCATGACGGTGCTGATCAAGGTGATGGGCCTGTTCACCCTGGCGATCGGGGTCCAGTTCATCGCCACCGGCGCCAGCACCCTGCTCAGCCGGGTGACGCTGACGATCTGAGGTCGGCGGAAGGCTCCGCCGGGCCGGAGAGGGCCTCAGTCGGGCCGGGCGCGCCGGCGGAAGCTGAATCCCGCGGGCTGTGGGTCCTCGCTGCCGTTGGCCTCGATCGTCTCCCGGCAGCGCTGCAGCAGCTCAAGGCGGAGGGAATCGGGGCTCTCGATGCGGATGCCGCCGCCGAAGGCGAACAGCCAGCTGCGCAGGTCGATGTCGGCGGCCACGGTCCAGGGCGGCAGATCGAGCTCCACCGGGTAGGGGTGGCTGCCGCCGGCCGGGCCGGGCTCCAGCACGTGGGGGGCCTTGGGGTGGTGCCACCAGGTGTCCCCCGGGAGCGGCCGGGAGAAGCGGGTGTGCTCGATCGGGTAGCGCTGCAGGCCCTCGCGGATGAAGGCGAAGGCCCAGGGGGCGCAGCGGAAACGCAGGGTCACCAGCGCCTGGGCGCGGCGCTGGGGCGACGGGCCGGCGATCTGCCGCTGCTGCTCCAGATCGATGCCGAAGTAGATGCCGCCGCTGTGGTGCAGCAGCCGCTCCAGCCGCCGGAGGGCCGCCCCGTGGCTGTCGGCGTTGCGGCGCAGGTCGCCCCGGGACTGGACCAGGGCGAGGCGATCGAGCCGCTCACTGCGGATCAGCCCCTGGTCGTGGCCGAGGTGGTCCTCCTCGTACAGCAGATACCAGCCGATGTGGTGGAAGATCAGCTGCAGCGGCCAGACCCGCAGCTCCCCGCTGGGGCCGTCGGCGAAGCTGCCCATCTCCGCAAAGCGCTTCAGCAGCACGCGGCGGTGCTCCACGATCGCCGTCTCGATCGCCTCGGCGCGGCGCGGGGCGGCCAGCGAATCCCGCCGCACCAGGGCCAGGTCCACCACGGTGTGGCGGGCGTAACTGCGCACCGGCGCCAGGCCATCGGCGCTGAGGCCCGCCCAGCCCAGCCGCTCGTCGAGCTCGGTGAGCAGATCCTGGGCGGAGGGGTCCGCCAGGCGCCCGGCGGTCTGGCGCACCACGTTGTGCAGCTCCCGCAGCCGCGGCGGCGAGAGCACGGCGGTGCCGAGGCAGTAGCCGTGGCGCACGTTGTCGTTGCGGTGGCGGAAGCCGTAGGGGGTGAGGATCTTCTCGAGGTCCTTGCGCAGGGTGGCCGTTTCCCCGGGCAGGTAGGCCCCCGGGATCGCCTCGGTGGCGGCGATCAGGTGCTGGTGCAGGTTGCCGCCGCGGCCGGCCGGCCGGTCGAAGGGCTCCTGGAGCAGGTGGCGCAGCAGGGTCATCACTCGCAGGAACACCGGCCCGTCGCCCATCGGCGGCAGGCCGCCATGGACGGCCCCGTGGGGGTTTCGGGCCAGGGGCGCCAGCTGGATCGGTGCCGTGGCGGGCACGGCGCTGCAGAAGCCGTTGGCCTCCAGCCAGGCCAGATCCCCGCGGATCGCGGCGGCATCGGCGTAGGCATCGCCGTGCAGGCGGCCCAGGAAGGCGGCGGCCCGATCGGCCAGATCGCCCTCCGGCAACGGGGAGAGGATCGCAGCCAGCTCCTCGGCGCCGGCGGGATCACTGGCCGCCAGGTCGGGCCAGGTGCCCAGCAGCCGGATCAGGAACAGCAGCCGCTCCAGATCCAGCAGGCGGGAGTAGCCGTGGCGCTGCACCTGGCGCTCCCGGTTGGTGGCCGAGCGGATGCGCCGGTCCAGGGCCGCCAGCTCCGCCTCCAGCACCGGCGTCAGGTCGTCGTGGTGGCTGGGCACCACGCTGCAGAGGGCGGCGAAGCCCTCGGCACGCATCGGCCCGAAGTGGGGATCGGCCAGGGCGGCCGCCATCTCCTGGATCACCGGCACCGGCACCGGCCGGCTGCGCCGGGCGTTCCACGCCAGGGAGGTGGGCAGATCGGTGAACAGCCACCAGCCGATCCACTCCACCGGCGCCGGCAGGGCCAGGGCCTGGGTGATCGCCAGGCGCCAGGCCCGGCGGGCATGGGTGGCATCCACGATCACCGGAATGCCGGCCGCCACGGCCTCCCCCAGGCGCTGGTGCAGCCGCTGCTGGATGTCCACCCAGGGCCCCTGCACCGCCGCATCCCCGAACACCTCCGCCCGGATCGCATCGGTGGAGAGCACCAGGGCGGGGGGATCCCCGGGGCCGGTGAGCAGGGGCGCCAGGGCCCGGGCGAGCGTGGTCTTGCCGCTGGCGGGCTGGCCGATCAGCAGGTGGCAGCGCAGGGGCGCCATGGCGACAGCAACCGGGGAGGCATCACCACTCTTTCGCACGAGGGTGCCGCCGTCTGCCCTGCGGCAGCCCCGGACCAGGGAGAAGTGCCGGCTGGTCAGCCAGTGGGTGCCACCGGGGACCACTGCCGGGGCGGCCTTACCCGGGCTCTGCCTCCTCCACCACCAACCCAAGCACCTCAGCCATGGCGGCCAGGCGACGGTCCTGGGTCCACAGGTGGCAGCGGCTCAATCGGGCGGAGGCGATCAGGTGGGCATCGACATATCCGATCCCCCGGCCCATCAGCTGGTCGCGCTCGATCAGCAGCAGCACTTCCTCGTCGCTGGCCACCACGGCTGCCGGAAGACCCTGCAGAAGGCTGAGCACCTGCCCGCGATCGCGCAGATTCCCGCAGGCGATTTCGCCCATCACCCAAGACAGGGAGGTGTCGATAAGGATCACGTGGTGCTGCGGCGACGGGGGAGCGGCTCCAGCGCGGAATCACTGCCTCCCAGCGCCGCGAGTCGCTTGGCGCTTTCGCGTTGCACCAGGGCCCGAAGGGCTTCCTTGAGCAGGGCGCTGCGTTCCAGATGTCCGCACAGCGGCTTGGCCCTGGCGAGCAGGTCATCGTCCAGCGTCACGGTGGTTCGAATGTTCTGCCCACGGATCCATCAGTCTACGCATCATTTGATGACGATTTCGATGCTTGTGACGTCTGTGGCCATGGGCGTCGCCTGTTTCGCAAGAAGGACTCCCTGGCGACGGCTTGGCTCGCCGATGCGGCCTTCCACAATCCCTCAGTCCCACGTGGCCAGCCTTTACCGCCCGCCGATGCCTTTGGAGGATGAGCACATCCTGTACTACCTCAAACTGGCCGGATCCGGGGTCAGGGCTGAGGTGCAGCCATGAGAAGAGTGCCGTTTGCAGCAGAGCGACGGAGACTCGATGCATTCATTGCCTGCGATCACCTGCCCGGCCGCGCCAGGAGGCACAGCGGCAGAACTGGTTGGAGGAGTTGGTCAGCTTGTTCGAGGACCTTTGCCTGCCCTTTCGTGGGGATGCTGCCCACTGCTGCGGCGCTCCGGGAGCCGGCGTGGCCGATAAGCCAGCCCGATTTCCACGTCAGATCTAGTCATCGGCGTCACCTCCCTGATCCACGGCGCCCTACTGGTCAGAGCCAACACCGACGCCTTGGGGCCGATCGACCTGGCACTGACCAAACGCTGGACCAAGGTTCTTGCTCACTCTATGGAGAGCGTGCACAGGGCGTCATCCAGAGGGGACACGCGCTCTGGATCCTGGACACCATACTGGATCCGCAGTTCAAGGCTCTGCGCTAACCCATGGCAACCAGCGAAGGAACCGAACTGGGCATCCACACCGATACGGCCGATCTGCCGAGCCATGAGGTGATGGCAAATCCGAAATCTCCTCGGCTCAAACTTGCGTTGAGACCGAACGGCAGCCCCATCCGTAACCTAGAGTCGGAATCTCATAGGGCTTCTTCATTGATGGTGTTTCTGATGTGATCATCTATCTCGAAACGAGGGAAGAGTTCCTTAAGCACGTCCGTGAGCAGCGAATCGAAATCGAGGTGCATGAGCGCTACATCGCCATCACCGGCCACAAGGTGGCTGCCAATGAATTCCGGGCCTGGCAGAACTCGCTTCAATGCGTTGGCAACGTACTGCAGTTCGAGGCGATCCCCAGAGAGTTGGGGGTGGCGATCGAATACCGCATCCACAACACCGCTAAGCGGATTGACCTACTGCTCTCAGGTCGCAACGAGGCTGGGGATCCTGCGGCGGTCATCATGGAATTGAAGCAGTGGGAAACGGTGGAGCCCACGGATCTCGACGGGGTGGTGCGCACCTTCCTGGGTAAGGGACCGCGCGAGACCATACATCCCTCCTATCAGGCGATGAGCTACGGGGCGCTGCTCCGGGGATTCAATACCGAGGTGGTGGAGCATCAGATTTCCCTGATGCCCTGCGCCTATCTCCACAACTGTAGCGACGGCAGCGGTATCACCGATGCCCGCTATCACCCGTATCTGGAGCAGGCACCGGTGTTCCTGCGCCATGACAACGCCGCCATGGCTGCCTTCCTGAGCCGCTGCCTGCACAAGGGTGACCGAGGGCGCACGATCGAGAAGGTCCGCGATGGGAAGGCGAAGCCGAGCCGGCAGCTTGCAGATGCGGTGGAGAAGATGCTGAAGGGTAATGCCGAGTTCGTGCTCATCGACGAGCAGAAGGTGGTGTTCGAAAAGGCGCTTGCCCTTGCACGCCAGCTCAGGGAAGGGCGGCACTGTGTGCTGCTGGTGCAGGGCGGACCCGGCACTGGAAAATCGGTCGTGGCCGTGAACCTTCTTTCTCGACTGCTGGGAATGGGGATGAATGCCCGCTATGTCAGCAAGAACATGGCACCCAGACATGTTTACCGGGCCAAACTCACTGGCTCACTGACGAAAGGGGAGTATGACAATCTTTTCTGTGGCTCTGCCTGCTTTGTAGGTTGTCGAGAGGGAGTTTACGACGTTCTGATCGTGGATGAAAGTCACCGGCTGATGACCAAGACGATCTACGACAAAAATGGTGAAAATCAGGTCAAGGAGATCATCCACGCCAGCAAGCTGACGGTCTTCTTTCTCCATGAGGATCAGCGCGTCACCTTCGATGACAGTGGTTCCACGGCCGAGATCCAGAAATGGTGCCAGTTCCATGAGGCGGAACTGCACCGCGACATGCTGCCATCGCAGTTCCGCTGCAGCGGTTCCAATGGCTATCTGGCCTGGTTGGATCACACTCTCGGCATTCGTGAAACGGCGAACGAGCGGCTGGATCCTGGCAGCTACGACTTCCGCGTCTTCGATGATCCGGTGGCTCTGCACGATTGCATTCGCCGGGCCAACCATTCGAATCAGGCGCGAATGGTCGCGGGCTATTGCTGGAACTGGGCGTCGAAGTATCATCCCAAGGACTGGGATATCATGATTGAGCCTTTCGGCTACAGGGCGCGCTGGAATCTGAGCAAAGACGGCAGCGTGTGGATCATGAAGCCGGGAACGGTCGAAGAGGTGGGCTGCAATCACACCTGCCAGGGGCTGGAGCTGGAGACGATCGGGGTGATCATCGGACCGGATCTGGCATTCCGTGATGGCCAGGTTGTATCGGTGCCGGCAGCACGGGCACGCTCGGATCAGTCACTGAAGGGTTGCAAGCTGGGTCTGAAACACAAGCCCCAGGCGACCTGCCAGAAAGCGGATGCGATTATCCGCAACACCTACCGCACCCTGATGAGCCGGGGAACGAAGTCTTGCTGGGTCTTCGCCTGTGATCCGGAGCTTCAGGCCTACCTGCAGCATCGGCTGGAAGGAGCTTCCGTGTGATCTTGCCTGAGCCCGGCGACGGCGAACCATGACCGTCAACCTCAATGCTCGGCGGTTGTGTCGCCTAGGCGCCAATGTGGCCTTGGTGAGCTCGCTTGGGTTGATCGTCTCAGCCAACGAACAGGGCCTCCATGCTCAGCGGAGCCTGCACCAGAGTTATGCCCATTCGGTGTAAGGGGGGTGTCCCCCGCCCAAGGGGGGCTGGAGCCGCCGGCGGTGAGGCCGAAGAAGGGGCGCAGGAAGGCAACGATGGAGTGCCGTGAGCCGGGCGGCTCCCGCCACCGCACACCCCTAAGTGTGGGAATCGGGCTCTTTTCCCCCTCGATTCGCCTCGACATCGTGATCGACCGAAAGGACCGACCCCAGCGTGTGGTGATTGACACCAAATTCACCAACGTGCACGGCCCAGGCTGGTATCGGGAGCAATCGATGAAGGCCGGCAACGTCTACCAGCTCTGTGCCTATCTCCGCTCCCAGGAGCGCCACCACGATCCCCGCGCGAACAGCGCCGACGGCTTGCTGCTCCACCCTTGATCGATGGCAGCTTCGACGAAGCGGTGCGGATCCAGGGGCATCGCCTGCGTTTCGCCACTGTGGATCTGGCTGGCAGCCACGCATCCACCGGCCCCGGGTGACGGACCGGTTCTCTGAATTACCATCAGGGAACATCGGTAATTCACGTCGTGCGCAGCACCGTCACCTCCCGCGGCCAGACCGTCGTGCCCGCCCCGATTCGGGAGCGCTTCGGGCTCGGACCGTCCTCCCGCCTCGAGTGGATCATCGACAGCGACGGCACCATCCGCGTCGTGCCCGTTGACCTCGATCCGATCCGCGCCTTCCGTGCCTCCGGCGCCGGCGGCAGCACCGCACGCCTGCTGGCCGACCGCAGCCTCGACCGGGAGAAGGAGCGTTGATGGCCTCCCGCTGGTTGCTCGACACCTCCGCCCTGCTGGCTCTGCGGGACGATGAGACCGGTGCCGAGCAGGTGGCCGGCTTGCTTCAGGCTGCCCAGACCGGGGAGAGCCACTGCTTCGTTTGCTTCATGAGCCGCATGGAGGTGCTCTACCGGGTCTGGAAGGATGAAGGCGAACGCCGGGCACGCCTCGCCGATGCCCAGTTGCAGGCGCTGCCGATTCAGTGGGTGCCGGCCAGCGACGGGTTGTTGGAGCAGGCGGCTGCGTTCAAGGCCGGCCATCCTCTGTCTGTCGCCGATGCCTGGATCGCCGCCGCCGCCCGGCAGCAAGGGGCCGTGCTGGTGCATAAGGATCCGGAATTCAGGGCCCTCGCCCAGCTCCCCCAGCAATGGCTGGGCTGATGTTCCACGCCTGAAGTGAGCCCCTCGTCGCTACCACCGCCGGAAGCTGCCGCCGCCCAGGCCGCCCGCACCATCGCCCTCCAGATGCTGGAGGAGCGGGGCCGAGGGGCGGTGCTGGTGGGCGTGGCCCTGGCGCGCCGGCTCGGGCTCATCGATGAACCCGTGGAGCGGGCCATCTCCGCACTCCGCAAGCTGCGCAATGCCTTCGCCCATTCGGCGGAGTCCGCTTCCCTGGCGGATCCCGTCCATCGCTCGCGCCTGGACGCTGTCTACACCGAAGCCAGGGCCAATCCCCTGTGGGCGCCCCTGGAAACCGCCCTGGATGCTCAGCCCGTCTCCACCCATGGCCCCCTGGAGCCTGCCCTGCGGGACTACGTCCTGCTGATCACCATCCTGGTCGCCTTCCTGGAAGCTGCTGCCCAGCAGCTCACCCCGATCCAGCCGCCCGTGGTGATGGGGATCACAGGCTTCAGCCGGGTCAACGGCAGCACCCCGGCCTGCTGATCCCGCCGCATCACCCCGTTTCTGCCCACGGCCCGCAGCCGCGGCTGCCCGGTGGCAGATGGCGTCGAGATGCTGGTGCAGCTGGCCATGCAGATCTTCGGGCAGTGGACCGGCGTCACCCCCGAGGAAGGGGGTGTTCCAGCGCGCCGTGGCGGCCCTGAGGGCCCTTACGTTGTCCGCGGTTCCCTGTGACATCCCCATGACCCGGGTTGTGCCTGCCGCCGCCCTGCTTGCCCTTGGCCTCCTGGCCGGCTGCGGCCGCCCCGATGGCCGGGCCCTCCAGACGATCGCCTGCCAGCAGGTGGCCAACACGATCGACCTCCAGTCGGTGGGCCAGATCGATGCGCTGCGCAAGGCCCTCGGCCTGGCGCCGGGCGTCGATCCGATCGGCACCTGCCGCGAGCTCGGCGTCACCATGGATCCCGGAGCCCCCGGCGCGGCTGGCGCCGGTGGTGAGGCCGAAGAGGGTGAGAACGGCGATTCGGAACGCAGCGAGTGAGGGCCGTGGGCGCCTAGGCCGCCTGCAGCACCCGCCAGCGACCCCGCAGCACCTGTTGCAGCGCCGCCATCGCGGCCCCGGACTCCTCGCTTTCCGCGCCGCTCTTCCCGCCGCTCTCCGGCAACCAGCCCAGCCAGGGCAGGCCGTCGCGGCGGCGCTCCGTGGGCACCCAGTCGCCGCCCACCTGCAGCAGGCCGGCCAGGGGCACCCGCCAGCGCTCCAGCAGGGCGGTGCCGGCTGCCGGCAGCCCCGTGTCCAGCTGCTCGCCGCGCACCACCAGCAGGCAGGGCTGGCGCCAGGCGCCGAGGGCCTCGGCCCAGCTGCCGCCCCGCTCCAGCGGCAGGCCGGGATCGACGGGCAGGACCGCCAGCCAGGGGCCCGCCGCCGCCGCCGTCAGGGCCGCCAGGCCGGCATCAGGGTCGCCGGCGCCCGCCAGCTCCCGCAGGGCCACGCCCTCGGCGGCGGCCAGCCGCGCCGCCACCACCGCCAGGCCCTCCAGCTCCCGGCGCCGCCCCAGGCCCACCAGTAGCAGGCCGCCCTGCGGCTCCGCGCCGAACCCTGAAACCGACATGGTTGTTTGCACTCTCTGGGCCGGCTCGCTTCTACCATCGTGCTGCGAAGCATCGCCGCCTGCGCCCTTGTCCACTTTCTCGACCGCTGAACGGGTGGAGCAGAGCGGGCACCCGCCCCTCACCAGCCACGACCCCCGGCGGCTGCGGCTGTTCTGCGGCAATGCCAACCCCGATCTGGCCCGGGAGATCGGTGCCTATCTCGGCGTTCCCGATGGCCCGCGGGTGATCAAGCGCTTCGCCGACGGCGAGGTCTACATCCAGATCCAGGAGTCGATCCGCGGCTGCGACGTCTTCCTGATCCAGCCCACCTGTGCTCCGGTGAACGATCACCTGATGGAGCTGATGATCATGGTGGATGCCTGCCGGCGGGCCTCGGCGCGCCAGATCACGGCGGTCATCCCCTACTACGGCTACGCCCGCGCCGACCGCAAGACCGCCGGCCGCGAATCGATCACCGCCAAGCTGGTGGCCAACCTGCTGGTCAAGTCCGGCGTCGAGCGGGTGCTGGCCATGGACCTGCATTCCTCCCAGATCCAGGGCTACTTCGACATCCCCTGCGACCACATC
Source organism: Cyanobium sp. Copco_Reservoir_LC18 (assembly GCF_009834675.1). NCBI lineage: Bacteria > Bacillati > Cyanobacteriota > Cyanophyceae > Synechococcales > Prochlorococcaceae > Cyanobium > Cyanobium sp. Copco_Reservoir_LC18. The sequence goes on along the minus strand of NZ_ASAC01000012.1, from coordinate 383,207 downwards.
TACGGCTCCCCCGTGCTGGTCGACTACCTCGCCACCCGCGATCTCGGCGAGGTGGTGGTGGTCTCCCCCGACGTGGGCGGCGTGGCCCGGGCCCGCGCCTTCGCCAAGCAGATGAAGGATGCGCCCCTGGCCATCATCGACAAGCGCCGCTCCGGCCACAACGTGGCCGAGAGCCTCACCGTGATCGGCGACGTGGCCGGCAAGACGGCGATCCTGATCGACGACATGATCGACACCGGCGGCACCATCTGCCAGGGCGCCCGGCTGCTGCGGGCCCGCGGCGCCGCCCGGGTGCTGGCCTGCGCCACCCACGCCGTGTTCTCCCCCCCGGCCATCGAGCGCCTCTCCGAGCCGGGCCTGTTCGAGGAGGTGGTGGTCACCAACAGCATCCCCCTGGGCCCGGATCTCCACTTCCCCCAGCTGCGGGTGCTGTCGGTGGCCAACATGCTCGGCGAAGCCATCTGGCGCATCCACCAGGAGAGCTCGGTCAGCTCGATGTTCCGCTGAGCGGCCCCGCCATGGCCGCTCCCGAACCACCCGTCCGTCGGGTGCCCCTCAAGCGCTTCGCCCACCTCAAGCGCCACCTGCCGGTGCCCCTCACCGTGCTGGTCACGGCCCTGCTGGCCCTCACCACGGGGGCGCCCGCTCTTGCCGTCCCCCAGGGCCGCCTGCCGAAGAGTTTTGAGCGCCGCGTCGGGGTGTGGCTCACCAACAGCCCCAGCCCCCTCTACTACGACGCCGCCCGCATCGAGACCGCCGTGGCCCAGCTCGACGCCGCCGGCTTCAACACCCTCTACCCCAACGTCTGGAGCCGGGGTGCCACCTTCCACCGCAGCCGCTGGGCGCCGATGGAGCCGGCCCTGGCCCGCGCCAACCCCGGCCTCGACCCCATCTGCCGCTTCACCAAGGCCGCCCATCGCCGCGGCATGCAGGTGATCCCCTGGTTCGAATACGGCCTGATGGAGCCCGGCGATGCCGAGGTGGTCCAGAAGAACCCGGAGTGGGTGCTGCGCCGCTCCGACGGCAGTGCCCTTTACGCCATGCACGGCGCCAACCTGAAAACCTCCCCGCTCAGGGATCTGCGGGTGTGGCTGAATCCGGCCCATCCGGGGGTGCGGGCCCGCTTCATCGGCCTGATCAAGGAGATCGTCCAGCGCTGCGGTGTGGACGGCATCCAGCTCGACGACCACTTCGCCTGGCCGGTGGAGCTGGGCTACGACCCCTACACCCGCGCCCTCTACCTGGCGGACACCGGCCGGGAGCCGCCCGCCAACTTCAACGACCGCTACTGGATGAAGTGGCGCCGCCAGCAGCTCACTGCCCTGCTGCGGGAACTGCGGGCCACCCTGCAGGAGGTGGGCGGTCCGCGGCGCACGGTGATCAGCCTCTCGCCGGGCCCCTTCCGCTTCGCCTACAACCACTGGCTGCAGGACTGGGAGCTCTGGGCCTTGGGCGAACTGGTCGACGACCTGATCGTCCAGAACTACGCCTACTCGGTGAAGGGGTTCGCCCGCGACCTCGACCAGCCGGCGCTGGTGAAGGCCCGCCGCTGGGGCATGCCGGTGGAGATCGGCATCCTCTCCGGTTTCGGCGGCCGCACCCCCGACATGGCCACCCTGGAGCAGAAGGTGCGTCTCTCCGCCGCCCGCGGCCACGGGGTGATCTTCTTCTACTGGGAGGGGCTCTGGGGCCAGCACGCCGGCCCGGAGGGGGCCGCCGTCCGCCAGGCCGCCTTCGCCCGTCTCAACCGCGAGGTGTTCGGCGGCCGCTAGCCGTCCCCGCCGGCCGCCCCGAGGCACTGGCCCACCACCTCGCGGGTGTTGGTGGAGAGCTCCGCCGCCGCCAGGCCCTCGAGGGCCTCCCGCATCCGCTGCCCCCTTTCGGGGCCGTAGCTCTGCCAGCGGCTGAACACCTTGGCCATGCGCGAGGCCGTGATCGGGTTGCGCTGGTCCAGGGCAACGATCTGCTCGGCCATGAAGCGGTAGCCGCTGCCGTCGGCGGCATGGAACACCGGCGGATTGCCCGCCAGCCCCCCCAGCACCGCCCGCACCGCGTTGGGCGCCGCCGGATCGAAGCGGGGATGGTCGAGGAGCCGCCGCACCCGCTCCAGCCCATCGGCGAAGGGGGCGGACGCCTCCAGGGCGAACCAGGAATCGAGGATCACCGGCTTCTCCTCCCAGCGGGCGTAGAAGGCGTCCACCGCCTCCTGGCGAGCAGGAATCGGATGGTCCTGCAGCGCCCGCAGGCCCGCCCGGGCCAGGGTCATCGAGGGGCCATCCACAGCCGCGCGGGCCGCCGCGATCGCCGCCGGTGACCCGGCCGCCACCCGCCAGCTCCAGATCGAGCCGGTCAGCATCCGGTCGCCCACCCCCTCGGGCCAGGCCAGCGACCACTGGGCGCTGACCCGCTCCAAAGCCCGCTCCAGAGGGTCGGCCAGCGCCTCGCCGAACCGGCGGCGCAGGGCCTGCAGGGCGGCGAACAGGGCCGGTGGGTCGGGCTCCGGCGCGGCGTCCTCCAGTTCGGCCAGGCCCGGCAGGGCCAGCAGCACGCTGCGGCTGGCCTCCGAGAGGGAGGGATCGGCCAGGATCCGCCCGAAGGCATCGATCAGGGAGTCCTCCAGCACCTGATCCACCCGGCCGGCGGCCCGGCGCAGCAAGGCACGGCGCAGCAGCACCTGGCCCGCGTCCCAGCGGGCGAAGGGGTCGCTGTCGGCCGCCAGCAGGTGCACCAGCTCGCTGGAGGGCCGCCCCAGCTCCACCTTCACCGGCGCCGAGAACTGGCGCAGCAGGGAAAGGGCCGGGGGCGGCGCCTGGGCCGGCAGCCCCTCGAAGCGAAAGATCTGCTCCTCCTGATCGATCAGCAGCAGCCGCGTGCCCGCCCCCCAGCGGCGGCCCAGCAGGGGCGCTGCGCCGTGGTCAGGGTCCTCGGCCACCAGCCGCATCGGCAGGGGCTGGCCGGCCTGGCCCACGAGCCCCACGGCCAGCGGGATCACCAGGGGCTGCTTGTGGGGCTGGCCCGGGGTGGGCGGGGTGGACTGGCGCACGAACAGCTCCAGGGTGCCCGCCGCCTTGTTCCAGCGGCGCCGGATCCGCAGCACCGGCGTGCCCGCCTGGTGGTACCAGCGGCGGAACTGCCCGAAATCGAAGGGCGGCAGGCGGCAGTTGTCGTCCAGCTCGCCGGCGGCATCCTGCATCGCCTGCACGAAGTCCTCGCAGGTGGCGGCCGTGCCGTCGTGGCGCTCCACGTACAGCGCCATGCCCCGCTGGAAGGTCTCCTCCCCCAGCAGGGTGTGCAGCACCCGGATCACCTCCGATCCCTTTTCGTAGATCGTGGTGGTGTAGAAGTTATCGATCGCCTGGTACTGGTCCGGCTGCACCGGATGGGCCGTCGGCCCCGCATCCTCCCGGAACTGGGTGTTGCGCAGCATCGCCACGTTCTCGATTCGGTTGAGCGCATGGCCATGGAGATCGGCCGAGAAGCTCTGATCCCGGAAGACGGTGAGGCCCTCCTTCAGCGACAGCTGGAACCAGTCGCGGCAGGTGATGCGGTTGCCCGTCCAGTTGTGGAAGTACTCGTGGGCGATCACACTTTCGATCCGCTCCAGCTCGCCATCGGTGGCCGTGGCGGCATCGGCGAGCACCAGCTTGGAGTTGAAGATGTTGAGGCTCTTGTTCTCCATCGCGCCCATGTTGAAGTGGCGCACCGCAACGATGTTGTATTCGTCGAGGTCGTAGGCCAGGCCATAGACGCGCTCGTCCCACTCCATCGCCCGCTTCAGGGACGCCATGGCGTGGGCGGTGAAGGGGGCATCGCCCGGCTCCACGTGCAGCCGCAGCTGCACGGTGCGGCCATCGGCGGTCACGAAGGTGTCGCGCACCTCCTCCAGCCGGCCCGCCACCAGGGCGAACAGGTAAGAGGGCTTGGGGAAGGGGTCGTCCCAGATGGCGTAGTGGCGGGCTTCCCCGCCGGGTCCGGGAGGCAGGTCGCCGGCCTCGATGCCATTGCCGTTGGAGAGCAGCACCGGGCAGCTCTCGCGGTCGGCCTCGATCCGCACCCGGAAGCGGCTCAGCAGGTCGGGGCGATCCGGGTGGTAGGTGATGCGGCGGAAGCCCTCGGCCTCGCACTGGGTGGTGACCATCCCCCCGCTCACGTACAGCCCCTCGAGGCTGGTGTTGGCCCGCGGATCGAGCCACACCGTGCTGGTGAGCAGGAAGGGACGCCGGGGCGGCTCCAGCACCAGAAGCCTGTCCTCCTCCAGCCGATAGGCCTCCGCGGGCAGCGGCACGCCATCGAGCGCCAGGGCCCGCAGCTCCAGATCCACCCCCCGCAGCTCCAGCGGCTCCGCCGCCGCCTCCGGCCCCTCCGGCGCGCCGGGCCTGGGCAGGAACGCCAGCCGCGCCTCCACCAGCGCATGGTCGGCGAACAGGCGCACCGTCAGGTCGGTGCGCTCCAGCAGGTGGGGCGCCGGACGGTAGTCGGCGAGGCGGACGAGGGTCATCCCAGGCCTACCTGGGGGCCGCCGGAGTCGCAGGAGCCGGGGCCCCAGCCCCAGGCCGGGCCGCACCCTGCTGCTTGATGGCGTCCTGAACCTTCTTCATCACGTCGGCCGGCACCTCCTTGGGGCAGATCTCGGCGGCACCGAGCACGGCCGAGTTGATGGCGCCGCGGCGCAGCTCCTCGATGGTGAGGGCCTTGGTGCCCACCTGCTGGATCTCGCCCTTGTGCTGGCCGAGGATCAGCTGGGCGATGGTTTCGCCGGCGATGCCCACCGATTTCTCGAAATCGACCCCGGCGGCGCGGGAGATGCAGACGTTCACGGCGCCGATGCGGGTGTAGAGCCCCATCTCGGCGGGGGTGGCCGGTGCCGCCTGGGCGGCCAGAGGTGCCATCAGCAGCGGCATGGCGACCAGGGGCGCCAGCAGCGGCCGGGAGCGGCGGAGCAGGAGAGACAAGGGGTAGGGGATCCGTGAACCACCATCGTGCTGCATCGCAGCAGCCGCCACACCCGCCGCTGAGACCGCTCCGCGAGGCGGCCCAGTCGCCGGGGCCCCGACCCTGACAGCGATTAACCGATCGGCTCGCCCGCCGCCTCCAGCCGGATCTCGTGGTGGTGCTCCACCAGCGCGAGGCCGCCGTGGCGCCAGGTGTGGATCGAGCGGGAGCGGTAGCGGTCCTGGTCCACCAGGCGGATCTGTTCCAGCACTTCCCAGTCGTCGTAATGCGACTGGAAGGCCATGGTGTGCTCATCGATCTGGCGGATCTGGCTGACCGTGGGGGCCCCCGCCAGGTAACCGCAGCTGCGGCGCAGCTGGTGACCGCACAGCCAGGCCTCCATCGTGCCCTCGGGCCGGTAGTCGGGTTTGGTGTCGAAGAACGGCTGGTGGCCCTCCGCCCACCAGGTGAACCGGTAGCCCTCATCCCCGTCCACCAGTTCGCGGTGGACCTCGATGCGCAGGTTCATGTCCACCCGCAGCACCGCGTCGTCCTCGGTGAAGAAATAGGTGCGGCGCGAGCGCCAGAGCCCCAGGTTGCGGGCGAACCAGCGCCGCAGGCTGGTGTCGAGGCGGATGCGGCTCTGCACGGCAGGAACCCGGGAGAGTCCGGGCTGGGTCGGTGTGGTCATGGCGGGCCCACCCAGGCGCACGGACGCGATCCCTGAAGTGCTAGCGACGTTTCCGGGTTCTGCCCAAAACCCCATAAGGTTGGGGGCGTTGCCGCATGCCTGCCTTTGCCGGTCCTGGGGGAGCCCGATGTCCCGCCGTCTGCGGTGGCCGAGGCCGGCCCCGCCACCGGTGAGGCCCAGAAACCGCTCAAGCTGCTGCTGGTGGCGGCCCGCCATCACATGGCCTCCGCCGACCTGCGGGCCCTGCTGGCCTTCCTGCAATCGGAGGACTGCACCTGCAAGGTCTCCCTCCAGGTGGCCGATCCGGCCGACCATCCCGAGCTGCTCGAACTGCACCGGCTGGTGGCCACCCCGGCCCTGATCAAGCTCGATCCCCTGCCCAAGCAGGTCTTCGCCGGCAACACCCTGGCCCAGCAGCTGCGCATCTGGCTGCCCCGCTGGCAGCAGATGGAGGTGGTCACCACCCTGGGGCTGAGCCTGCGGCCGGCGGAGATGGACGGCAGCCGCAGCCAGCGGGAGGTGCAGCTCGAGGACCAGCTGCTGGTGCTGCGTCAGGAGAACGAAACCCTGATCGAGCGGCTGGGTGTCCAGGAACGGCTGCTGCGCATGGTGGCCCACGAGCTGCGCACCCCCCTCACGGCCGCCAAGCTGGCCCTGCAGAGCCATGCCCTGGGCCAGATCGACGAGAGCCGCTTCCGCGACGTGCTCAACCGCCGGCTCGATGACATCGAGGCCCTCTCCCGGGACCTGCTGGAGGTGGGCACCACCCGCTGGGAGGCGCTGTTCAACCCCCAGCGCCTCGACCTGAGCCAGGTGGCCGCCGAGGCCATCCTGGAGCTGGAGAAGCTCTGGGTGGGCCGGGGGCTGCAGCTGGTCACCGACATCCCCGCCGACCTGCCCGACGTCCACGCCGACCAGCGGCGCATGCGCCAGGTGTTCCTCAACCTGCTGGAGAACGCCCTCAAGTTCACCCCCGACGGCGGCAAGGTGAGCCTCAGCCTCATGCACCGCACCAGCCAGTGGGTGCAGGTGAGCATCTGCGACAGCGGGCCGGGCATTCCCCGCGAGGAGCAGCACCGCATCTTCCAGGACCGGGTGCGGCTGCCCCAGACCTCCGGCACCACCTCCGGCTTCGGCGTGGGCCTGTCGGTGTGCCGCCGCATCGCCGAGGTCCACGGTGGCCGCATCTGGGTGGTGTCCGAGCCGGGGGAGGGCGCCTGCTTCAACTTCACCGTGCCGGTCTGGACCGGCCAGAGCTCCCCGGAACCGGACCGTTCCGCCCCCGGCCGGCCCGCCGCCGAGGGCCTTCCTTGACGAAGGGTCCCTCCGGCCCGTAGCGTCCAGCACATCAGATCGGCACCGCGCCGGCTGTGGCCTCGCCCCCATCGTCTAGAGGCCTAGGACACCTCCCTTTCACGGAGGCGACAGGGGTTCGAATCCCCTTGGGGGTATGCATCGGTTCCGGGCTCGGGACGGTTTCGTCCTGACCCGCACCCATTGTTCAGTGGAGCTGTTCAGCAGCTCCCACCAACCCATGCCGTTGGCAGGAGGGTCGTATAGGGAAGGCCTTCAGAGCAGCTGGGCGCGGCGCTGGGCTTCCCGCTGCACACCCCGCAGGTTGCTGGCCAGATCCTCCTTGAGCCGCTGCTCGATCAGGCCGATCGGCATGCCCGGCTTGCCCTGGACGGTGAGGTCGTAGAGGAGCCAGGTGCTGGTGGCGTCGACGCCCACCTGCCAGACGCCCTGGAAGCAGCGGAAATCACCCTCCAGCATCCGGAAGGCCAGACGGCCCTGCTCGGGCTCCTCGCAGAGCTCCAGCTGGACACGGGCACTGAAGCGCAGACCGCAGAACTGCTGGGTGCCCACCTGCTCCAGGGCCACCAGGTTGCCGCGGCGCCAGAGCTGGCGGGAGCTGGCCAGGTTGGGGATGAAGCGGTCGAGGTGGTCGTAGTCAGTGAGCACCGCCCAGATCCACTCCGGGGCGAGATCGAGGCGCAGCTGCACCGCCAGGCGCCGGGTGCCCTGGGGGAGACGCTCCATCTCCTGCTGAATCGTGTCGAGGGCGCAACTGGCCTCTCTGGCGACCATGGCCTCGGTTGACGGGAGGGGCACGGGGCTGGGAAACGACGCCAGAAGCTGGGCCAAGACGGATCGGAGCTCGCTCGGGGCTTGCGTGAGGGTGGCAGCGGTCGGCACCGGGAATGGTGCGACGGAACACAAACTAACCGGTGTGTCCGGATTCCGGTCAACGAATCCGCACCGAGGGGGCGTGGGGCGAGTTCTCTATGATCGGGCCGATTTTCGGCTCCGACGCCCGCATGCGTGTTTCCACCGGCAAGGCCACCCAGTCCGACGGCCGCATGTTCACGGTTGTGGTCGAAGGCTTCGGCGTCGGACTGCAGCGCCGGGCCGAGCGCCGGATCACCGTGCCCTTTCCCCAGCTGCAGCGTCTGATGCAGACCATCGCCCAGCAGGGCGGTCGCATCAAGGCTGTCCAGGCCGAGGACGTCCCCGCGGGCTCCCCCTCCCCGGCCCCCTCCGAGGCGGCGCCCTCTGACGCTGGCGTCTCCGACGCCCCGGCCGCCACCCCCACCCCCGCCAGAAAAGCCCCCGTGAGCCACGCCGACGTCCCGGTCAACCTCTACAAGCCGAAGGATCCGTTCATCGGCACCGTCACCGGCAACTACAGCCTCCTGGCCGAAGGGGCCATCGGCCGGGTGAATCACATCACCTTCGACCTCTCGGAAGGCAACCTCCACTACGTCGAGGGCCAGAGCATCGGCATCATTCCCGATGGCGAGGACGCCAACGGCAAGCCCCACAAGCTGCGTCTGTACTCGATCGCCAGCACCCGCCACGGCGACAACTGCGAGGGCGGCACGGTTTCCCTCTGCGTCCGCCAGCTCCAGTACGAGAAGGACGGCACCACCATCAACGGCGTCTGCTCCACCTTCCTGTGCGACATCGAGCCCGGCGCCAAGGTGAAGATCACCGGCCCGGTGGGCAAGGAGATGCTCCTGCCCCCCGATGAGGACGCCAACATCATCATGCTGGCCACCGGCACCGGCATCGCTCCGATGCGCGCCTACCTGCGCCGCATGTTCGAGCCGGGCGAGCGCGCCAAGAACCCCGAGTACCAGTTCCGCGGCAAGGCCTGGCTGATCATGGGGGTTCCCAAGACCCCCAACCTCCTCTACGAGGACGACTTCCAGCGCTATCTGGCCGAATACCCGGAGAACTTCCGCTACACCAAGGCCATCAGCCGCGAGCAGCAGAACCCCAGCGGCGGCCGGATGTACATCCAGGACCGCGTCACCGAGCACGCCGATGAGATCTTCTCCCTGATCGAAGACGCCAAGACCCACGTCTACATGTGCGGTCTGCGCGGCATGGAGCCCGGCATCGACGAGGCCATGACCGCCGCCGCCGCCGCCAAGGGCCTCGACTGGAGCGAACTGCGGCCCCAGCTCAAGAAGGCCGACCGCTGGCACGTGGAGACCTACTGAATCCCACGCCCCCCAGGGGCCGTCGACCCAGGGCCCGCCACCGGCGGGCCTTTTTGATGGGGGACGATCCGAGAATGCACACACCGGCAGGGTCCCTGTGGCGGCGATGCAGCGGGAGGCCTGCGCCGCCGTTAAACCAGGGGTGACCGGACGCCCTCCCCATGACCGCCATCCTCACCAACCCGCTGCGGGTGGGCCTGCGCCAGGAGCGGGTGATCTCGCCCCAGTGCATCGTCATCTTCGGGGCCAGCGGTGATCTCACCCACCGCAAGCTGATCCCGGCGCTGTTCGAGCTGTTCCGCCAGCGACGACTTCCCAGCGAGTTCGCCGTGCTCGGCTGCGCCCGAAGGCCCTGGAGCGATGAGGAGTTCCGCCAAAAGATGGGCGCCGCCCTGGCCGATGAGATCGCGTCCCATCGCACCGCCTGGGAGCAGTTCGCCCAGGGGCTCTTCTACGAGCCGGTCGACCTGCAGCAGAGCGACCATCTGGTGCGTCTCGGCCAGCGGCTGGAGAGCATCGACCGGCTGCGGGCCACCCGGGGCAACCGCACCTTCTACCTCTCGGTCTCGCCGGAGTTCTACGGCAGCGGCTGCCGCGCCCTGGCCGGTGCCGGCCTGCTGGCCGATGCCGAGCGCAGCCGGGTGGTGATCGAGAAGCCCTTCGGCCGCGATTACGCCAGCGCCCAGGCCCTCAACAAGGTGGTGCAGGCCTGTGCCAAGGAAAGCCAGGTGTTCCGCATCGACCATTACCTGGGCAAGGAAACGGTCCAGAACATCCTGGTGCTGCGCTTCGCCAACACGATCTTCGAGCCGATCTGGAACCGCAACTACATCTCCAGCGTCCAGATCACCGCGGCCGAAACCGTGGGCGTGGAGGAGCGGGCCGGCTACTACGAGTCGTCCGGCGCCCTCCGGGACATGGTGCAGAACCACCTCACCCAGATCCTGGCCCTCACCGCCATGGAGGCCCCGGGACGCTTCGATCCGGAGGCCATCCGCAACGAGAAGGCCAAGGTGCTGCAGTCGGCCAGCCTGGCCAACGAGGAGGAGCCCTGGAAGTGCTGCGTGCGGGGCCAGTACGCCGCCGGCGGCAGCATGGCCCGGCCCCTGCCGGGCTACCGCCAGGAGCCGGGGGTGAACGCCAACAGCACCACGGAAACCTATGTGGCCATGAAGGTGGCCATCAACAACTGGCGCTGGCAGGGGGTGCCCTTCTACCTGCGCACCGGCAAGCGGCTGCCGAAGCGCCTCAGCGAGGTGGTGCTCACCTTCCGGGAGGCCCCGGTGCACCTGTTCGACGCCGCCGGTGGCGCCCCCACCCCCAACCAGCTGATCCTGCGCATCCAGCCCGACGAGGGCGCCGAGTTCAAGTTCGAGGTCAAGGCCCCCGGCTCCGGCATGCGCAGCCGCCCCGTCGACATGGCCTTCAGCTACGACGAATCCTTCGGCGAGCCCTCCGACGAGGGCTACGTGCGGCTGCTCGCCGACGCCATGCTCGGTGATCCCACCCTGTTCACCCGCAGTGACGAGGTGGAGGCGGCCTGGCGGCTGTACACGCCGCTGCTGGCCCTGATCGAGGAATCCCCCTGGCAGCTGCCGGTCCAGCCCTACGAGGCCCGCACCTGGGGGCCCGCCGCCGCCGATGGCCTCCTGGCCAGGGACGGTCTGATCTGGCGGCGTCCCTGACGCCCGGCCCCGGGCCCCCGCGCCCCCTTCCCCTTCCGCAGCCCCGCGATCCCCGCCCCCTTCCGCGCCCATGGCTCCCCAGCTCACCCTCCAGGCCCCCCTCGACCTGCCGCCCGAGGAGGTCAACCCCTACCTGCACCGCCTCTGGACCCACGATCTGGAGGGCTCCACCGGCGCCGCCACCTTCACCCTGGTGGTGTGGGAGCCGTCCTGGCTGGAGCAGCAGATGGTGCGCATCGGCCGGGTCGACGGCCCGATCACCGGCCTGCTGAGAACGGAGCTGCTGGAGGCGGCCCGCCAGGCCGTGCCGGAAACCGGCCTGCCCTACAGCACCGCACCGATGGATCCCCGCCTGGCCTGGGCCATCGGCCAGAAGGAGGGGAACCACCGCAGCGAAGACCTGCGCGGCCAGTTCGTCGAGAGCGCCATCAGCGCCCACATGCCCCGGCGCCTGATCACCCTGGCCCCCACCCTGGATCCGGGCCATCCGCTCGAGACCCTGGTGGCGGCCTACTGCCCGCTGCCGGAGGAGGGGGGCGCCGGTGCCGCCTGCGGCGACGTGGTGGTGCTGCGCGGCGGCATGGGCGCCCTGAAGCAGAGCCTCGATCTGATCGGCTCCCTGGTGGACGACACGCTGCCCTGCTGGGTGTGGTGGAACAGCAGCCTGGATGAGCCCTCCGAGATGCTCGAGGCCCTGGCGCCGGTGCCGCGGCGGCTGGTGATCGACAGCTCCCTCGGTGAGCCGCGCCGCTGCCTTGACCTGATGCTGGCCCGGATCAACGCCGGCCAGGCCGTCAACGACCTCAACTGGCTGAGGCTGCGCACCTGGCGTGAATCCCTGGCCATGGTGTTCGACCCCCCGTCCCGCCGCGATGCCCTCGGTCACGTGGTGCAGCTCGACATCGACGTGGAGGGGGACCACCCGGTGAAGGGGCTGCTGCTGGCCGCCTGGATCGCCGACCGCCTCGGCTGGCACCTGATCACCAGCTACGCGGTGGAGGTGGACGGGCCGGGCCCGGGGATCACGGCGGAGTTCGAGCGCACCGACGGGGTGGCGGTCCAGTTCACCCTGATGCCGGTGCCCATGGGCGCACCCAAGACCCACCCCGGCGCCATCGTCGGTATGCGGCTGATCTGCGAACCCCAGCAGCGGCCGCCCCTGTGCGTGATTCTCTGCTCCGAGTCCGGCGGCTGCATGCGGCTGGAGTCCGGTGGCATGGCCAGTATGGAACTGGCGGAGGGGGTGGTGCCCCTGCCGGAAGAAAGCGAGGAGATGGAGATGGCCCGCCTGCTCTCGGGCGGCCACGACTCCACCTCGCCGCTGCTGGCGGCCGCCGCGCCGCTGGCGGCGAGCCTGCTGCCAGGCTGAGGCACCTCCCGCCGGAGCGGCCGATGCCGCCGATCGCATGAGCTGCCTGATCGCGGCCCCCTGCAGCGGCAGCGGCAAGACCCTGCTGAGCCTCAGCCTGGCCGCCGTGGCCCGGGCACGGGGGGAGACCCTCCAGCCCTTCAAGGTGGGGCCTGACTACCTCGACCCCCAGCTGCTGGGGGCGGTGGCGGGCCGGCCCTGCCGCAACATCGACCCCCTGCTCTGCGGCGAGGAGTGGGTGCGGCGCTGCTACCGCTGGCACGGCGGCCGGGCCGGACGGGTGCTGGTGGAAGGGGTCATGGGCCTGTTCGACGGCCGCGGGTCCGGCAGTGAGGGCAGCTCCGCCGCCGTGGCCGCCCTGCTGGGGCTGCCGGTGGTGCTGGTGGTGGAGGCGTCGCGCCAGGCCGGCAGCCTGGCGGCCCTGGTGCGCGGCTTCCGTGACCACGGCCCGCCCCGGGTGACCCTGGCCGGGGTGGTGCTGAACCGGGTCGGCAGCGAACGGCACCGGCTGCTCCTGGCCGAGGCCCTGGCCGCCATCGAGGTGCCCCTGCTGGGGGTGCTGCCCAGCCACCCCAGCCTGGAGCTGCCCTCCCGACACCTGGGTCTGCTCACCCCCGGGGAGCTGGGGGATCTGGGCGACCGCCAGCGGATCTGGGCCGCCCTGGCCGAGGAGCATCTCGACCTGGCGCGGCTGTGGCCGCTGCTGGCGCCGCCGGCGCCGGCGCCGGAACGGCGTGATCCGATCCGCTGGTGCCTCGACCAGCTCCCGCCGCAGCCGGCCGCCGGCGGGGCTGGGGCGGGATCCGCCCCGGGGCAGGGAGCCGGCGGCGCCGCCCCCCCCCTGCCGGTGGCGATCGCCGGCGATGCGGCCTTCCACTTCCGCTACCCGGAAGCCCAGGAACTGCTCCAGGCCTGCGGCCTCAACCCCGTGCCCTGGAGCCCCCTGGCCGACGATCCCCTCCCCCCGGACTGCCGGGCGGTGCTGTTGCCCGGTGGCTACCCGGAGCTCCATGCCGCCCGGCTGGCGGCCAGCCGCCGCAGTCTCGGATCCCTCCGGGCCGCCGCCCGGGCCGGCCTGCCGATCGTGGCCGAATGCGGCGGTCTGCTGCTGCTGGGCCGGGAGCTGGAGGACCCGGACGGCCTGCCCCACCCCATGGCCGGCCTGCTCCCCTTCCGTGCCCGCCGGGGGCCCCTCAGCCTCGGCTACCGGCAGGCGGTGCCGATGGAGGACGGGCTGCTGGTGCGGCGCGGTGAATCCCTCTGCGGCCATGAGTTCCACCGCTGGCAGCTGCTGGTCCAGCCCTCCGGCGGCGACGTGTTGGCAGAGGCCCAGAGCCTGTGGCAACTTGAAGGATGGGGAACACCCGGGAGGATCGAAGGATGGAGCGCGCCGACCGTTCACGCCACCTGGCTGCACCTCCACTGGGCTGGATGCCCGGCGATTCCCTCGAGACTGGCCAGATCCGCCGCCAGCGCCGCGCCGCTGCCGAGGAACGCCGTTTCCTGCAACCCAGTCTCCGGGTGACGGCTCCGCCCCAGGAGCGCTGGCGCATGAGCGTCCGCGGGCTGGTGCAGGGGGTGGGGTACCGGATGGGCTGTCGCCAGAAGGCCATCGACCTGGGCCTCAGCGGCTGGGTGCGCAACCGTCCCGACGGTTCGGTGGAGGTGGAGGCCGAGGGTCTGCCGGACCGCCTGGTGGAACTGCGGCTCTGGTGCGAGAAGGGTCCCCAGGGGGCCCAGGTCAGTGGCGTCACCAGCGGCCAGGTGGCCGTGGCGGGCACCGACTGGTTCGAGATCCGCCCCTGAGCGCCGGCCGTCGCCGGCCCGTCGCGTCACGGCACCGGACAATGGGGCGTCACGGACCGCAGCGATGCCGACCCCCAGCCTCTGGAGCGAACTGTTCGGATTCGGCCTGGCAATCAGCTTCAGTCCGCTGCACATCGGCCTGCTGCTGCTGATCCTGCTGGGCCCCAGCCCGTTGCGCCGGGGCAGCTGGTTCGTGTTCGGCTGGCTGCTCACCTCCGCGGCGGCCATCGCCCTGCTGCTGAGTGTCGGCCACGGCCTGCTGCTCACCATGGAGCGGGGCACCGACCAGCGCACCGGCCTCGACCTGCTGGGGGCGGGCGGACTGCTGGCCCTGGGCCTCAACGGCCTGCTGAGCAGCCGCCAGGGCGGCGGCCCCCCCGGCTGGACCCGCCGGCTGGATGGCTTCTGCGCCCTGCCCCTGCCGCTCCTGCTCGGCCTCAGCGCCGCCGTGCAGGTGTCGAGCCCGGACGACCTGTTCCTTTACGCCCGCACCGCCGCCAGCCTGCTGGAGGCCGGGCTGAGCCGGCCCCGGGAGGTGCTGACCACGGTGGTCTTCAGCCTGTTCTCCGGCACCCTGCTGCTGCTCCCGCTGGCGGGGCTGGTGCTGGTGGGGCAGGAGCGGCTGCTGCCGGTGCTCCAGGCCGGCAAGCTCTGGCTGTTCGAGAACGCCGAGCTGATCGTGGCGGCCATCTGCTTCGGCCTGGCCGCCTATCTGGGCTGGCAGGGCATCGAAGGCCTGCGGGCGGGGTGAGGGCTCAGGGGGCCGTCGGTGGTTCCTCGGCCTCCAGGATCCGGCCCAGATACTTGGGGTCGTGCAGGGTGCCGTGGTGGGAGAGGGGCAGCACGCGCTCCTTCGGCAGGCCGGGCAGGGGCTGGCGGGAGCGGAGCATCAGCCAGCGCCGCACCAGGACCACCACGCCCACCAGGGCCGCGGTGATCCCCAGGGCCCCCACGTCGGTCAGCAGCTCACCTCCGCCCGATCCGCCGTGGCTGCCGGCGTCGGCCGGCTGGGCCTCCGGCGCCGGGGTGGTGCCGATCCACTGGAAGACTCCGGCCTGGGGAGTGGCCATGCCGAAAGGTGCGGACAGGGGACGGGATTCCAGCACGAATCGGACGTCCACCACGCATCGCCGTCAAGAGGGTAACGGGTCGGGGCTTTGTTGTGCATCCCCGTTGCCGCTGCTGCCGGCGGCGTCGCGGGTGTCGCGCAGCCAGCGGTCCCAGTGCCCCCGATCGCCGGCGTCCGCGGCCGCCGCCATCAGGGTCACGGCCTGGCTGGCCCGGCTCACCGCCACGTAGACCAACCGCTGGCGCAGGGCGAGGTCGCGGGGCCAGAAGACGTCCTCGTCGATGAACACCTCGCCGAAGGTGCTGCCCTGGCTGCGGTGGACAGTGAGCACGGCCGCCGGCCCGAGGGAGGCGAAGGCGTCGCGCACCAGGAAGAAGCGGCGCCAGAGGGCCTTGCCGTCCTTCTGGCCCGCCTCCCGGGCCTGCAGCCGCAGCCGCTCCAGCACCCCGTCCAGGGCGGCCCGCGCGGCGCTGCCGATCGGCGGCAGCAGGCGCAGGTTGAGCTGGGCCTCCCCCGATTCCACGGTGGCGTTGAGGGTGTCGATCACCGCCGCGCCGTGGGCGGCGTCGACGCCGAACTCGGCCAGATCGCAGCGGTCGGGTCGCACGTCCCGCACCACCAGCTCCCGGTTGCTGCCCAGCAGCAGGTCCGGCTCCTCGGCGGCGGCGTCCCCCTCGCGGCAGGCCGGCGCCATCACGGCCGTGCGGGTGATGAGCACCTCGCCGGGCAGCACCGGCAGCTGGTCGGCCATGGCGCCGTGCAGGGCGCGACGGGCGATCGGCACCAGCCGCTCCAGGGAGCGGTTCGTGTAGCAGAGGATCCGCGCCAGGTCGGGATCGTCGGCTTCGGCGCTGCGGCGCAGGCCTTCCTGGGCGGCCGCCAGCCAGTCGCTCCGCCCCAGCAGCGACACCCGGCCTTCGGTGGTGCGCACCGGATCCAGCAGCGGCGGCCGCCGGCAGGGCAGGGCCCCCTCCCGCAGGCCGCCGGCCAGCCGCAGCACCGGGCCCCCGTGGCGGACCACGTGGGTCAGGGCCACCCGCCGCGCCCGCCCCAGGGCGAACACCGGACTGCGCTCCTCCCCCACCGGCGGCAGCTGGGCCGGATCCCCCACGAACACCAGCCGGGTGCGGTAGGCCTGGGCGCAGCGCAGGGTGATCTCCAGCAGGCCGCCATCCACCATGGAGGCCTCATCGACCAGCACCAGCCCGAGGTTTTCCAGCGCCAGGGCGGTCTGCAGGGTCTCCTCGCAGCGCTCCCGGTCCCCCTGGCGCTTCAGCTTCAGCCGCAGCAGCCGGTGGATCGTGGAGGGGTACCAGGTGGGGTGCAGACCCGCCAGGGCGAGGTGGTGGCGCAGCACCCCCACCGCCTTGTGGGTGGGGGCGACGACGGTCCAGCAGAGGCCGGCCCGCTCCGCCTGGGCCAGGAACCGCATCGACAGGAAGGTCTTGCCGGTGCCCGCGTAGCCCTCCAGCACGAACGGCACCCCGTCGGCCGGGGCCTCCAGCCAGGCGGCGAAGGCCGCCGCCGCCTGCTGCTGGTCGTCGCTCAGGCCGGTGTGATCGGTCACCCCAGCGGCAGCCAGCCGGCGCCCTGGGCGATCTGCAGGGGCGAGCCCAGCAGGGCCAGGCCCGGCAGCGCCACCAGGGGCCCGATCAGGCTGCCGACCAGCACCTCGGCGCGGGTGTGGCCGAGGTTCTCCTTCAGGGGGCGCAGCACCGGCTCCGCCGCCGGAGGCCTGTCCTGGGGATGGGTGTCCCAGAGACCGTCGGGGAGCCCGTTGACCCGCTCGGCCGTCAGTCCGGCGGCCCGCCGCACGCCGCTGGCGTCGTAGAGGACGATGAAGCAGAGCACGGCCGCCAGGGCGAACAGGGGGTCGGCGAATCCCAGTTCCCAGCCCAGGCCCGCGGCCGTGCCCGTCATCAGGGAGGAGTGGCTCGACGGCATGCCGCCCGTCTCGACCAGCACCGCCGGCCGCCAGCGGCGGTGCACCACCAGCTCGATCAGCAGCTTGGAGAGCTGGGCCACGCCGCAGGCGGCCAGGCCCCAGGCGAGCACGCCGTTGGCCAGCAGCCCGCCGAGGGCATCGAAGGCGCCGATGGCCCCGCTCATCGGTCGCGACTGGTGATGTAGTCGGCCAGGGCCAGCAGGGGCGCGGCCTTGGCGCTCCAGGGCTCCAGCACCGCCTTGGCTTCACCCACCAGGGCATCGGCGCGCCGGCGGGATTCCTCCAGGCCCAGCAGCTTGGGGTAGGTGGTCTTGTCGGCGGCCAGGTCCTTGCCCGCCGTCTTGCCCAGCACGTCGCTGCTGGCGGTGACGTCAAGGATGTCGTCGATGATCTGGAAGGCCAGGCCGATGCCGCGGGCGTAGGTGCGCAGGGCCGCCAGCAGCTCCTCGGAGGCTCCGGCGATCAGGGCCCCGGAGATCACGCAGGCGCGCAGCAGGGCGCCGGTCTTGTGGAGGTGGATGTACTCGAGGGTGTCGAGATCCACCTGGCGGGCCTCGCACTCCAGATCCACCACCTGGCCGCCCACCAGGCCGGGGGCGCCGGAGGCCAGGGACAGCTCGCCCACCACCTGCAGCAGCCGCTCGGGGGGAACCCCCGGACTGCGCAGGGCCACCATCTCGAAGGCGCGGGTCAGCAGGGCATCGCCGGCCAGGATGGCCTTGGCTTCGCCGTAGACCTTGTGGTTGGTGGGCCGGCCGCGGCGCAGGTCGTCGTTATCCATGGCGGGCAGGTCGTCATGGATGAGCGACATGGTGTGGATCATCTCCATCGCCACCGCCGTGGGCATGGCCAGATCGGCGTCGCCGCCCGCCAGCTCGCAGGCCGCCAGGGTGAGGATCGGCCGCAGGCGCTTACCGCCCGCCAGCAGGGAGTAGCGCATCGCCTCCCGCAGCGACTCGGGCCGCTCCGGACCGAGGGCACTCTCCAGGGCGGCCTCCACGCGCCAGCGGGCCGCCTCCAGGTAGGCGGTGAAGTCGAAGGCCGTGCTCACCGCCGGGGTCATGGGGTCCTGAGGGTTGGCGCGGATTCTCTCAGGCCACGGGCCGGTCGCCGCCACCTTGATGTTCTGACACGATACGGACTCTCCGGTGAAGCCCGGTGAAGGACGGCGGTCCGGGAACCCCGGGGCCGCCATGCTCGCAGCAGTGACGACGCCGCAGGCGATGCAGGCCCCCCTGGACAGCGAGCCGGACCTGGTGCCCCTGATCGGCGGCTGCCTCTCCGCTGTCCTGCTGGCCGGTCTGCTGCTGGCGGCGGGTCTGGTCCGGATCGGGGTGGGTGTTCCCCTGCTGGTGGGGAATGGCGAGCCCCACGACACCGCCCGCACCACGGCGTCCCGGCCCTGACCGCGCCAGCCCCCGGCGTGGGCCCAGGGGGGCAGGCTCAGGGGCGCAGATCCGACAGCGCCCCCGTGTCGAGCCCGTGGCGCTCGCACCAGGCCAGCACGGTGTTGACCAGCAGCATCGCCACCGTCATCGGCCCCACCCCTCCGGGCACCGGCGTGATCGCCGCCGCCAGCGGCTCGACCGTTTCGTAGTTCACATCACCGCAGAGCCGGCCCTCCAGCCGGTGGATGCCCACATCCACCACCACCGCCCCCGGTCGGACGTGCTGGGCGCCGATCAGCCTGGGGCGGCCGGCCGCCACCACCAGGATCTCGGCCTCCTGGGTCACCTCGGCCAGGTGATGGGTGCGCGAGTGGGCCATGGTGACGGTGGCATCGGCGGCCTGGAGCATCAGGGCCATCGGCTTGCCCACCAAAATGCTGCGGCCCACCACCACGGCCCGGGCGCCGGCGATCGGCACGGCGGCAGTCCTGAGCAGGGCCATCACGCCGGCCGGCGTGCAGCTGCGCGGCCCCCGCTCCCCCTTGAGCAGGCGCCCCAGGTTGAGGGTATGCAGCCCATCGGCGTCCTTGTCCGGGTCGATCGCCGCCAGCAGCGGCCCCTCGTCCAGGCCCTGCGGCAGGGGCAGCTGCAGCAGGATGCCGTCGACCGTCGGGTCGGCATTGAGGCGCCCGATCAGGGCCAGCACCTCCTCGGCCGGGGTGTCCGCCGCCAGATGGCCGCCATGGCTGTGGATGCCGACCCGGCGGCAGGCCTTCTCCTTGTTGGCCACGTAGACGCCGCTGGCGGGGTCATCCCCCACCCGCAGCACCGCCAGACCGGGGGGCCGTCCCGCCACCGCCAGGCCATCGGTGATCACGGCGTTCAGCCGTTCTTCGATCGCCGCCGCCAGTCGCCTGCCATCGAGAAGGGTGGCCATGGGGGGGAAGCGTTGCCGGACCCCAGCATGCACCGACACCCTGCGAAAAGGGTGCCGCATCCGTTGGCTAGCCTGGACCGATGAGATTCGGGCTGCGGCGGATCAGGGGACTGTGGCGCCACTTGCTGCGGCTCGAGCGTCCCCGCCAGGCCCTGGTGGCCTGGCGCCCCGGGGGCGGTCTGCTCGTGCTGCTGCTCTGCCTGCTGGTGGCCCTGCTCTCCAGCTGGCCCTGGCTGGTGGAGCCCAACCTGCGTCCCGGCATGCCGGCGCCCTTCACGGCCCGCGCCCCCACCGATGCGACGGTGATCGACAGCACCGACCTGGAGCAGCGCCGCAGCCAGATGCTGCCCCGCAGCCAGATCCAGGTGGTCGACCCCCAGGCCAGTGAAGCCCTGGTGCAGCAGCTGGAGCTGCGGCTGCAGCGGGTGCGCCAGACGGTCGCCGACGACCAGCCCCGGCCCGATTCCCTCAATCTCACCGAGGAAGAGCGCCGCTGGCTGACGGGGCTGACTCCCCCGGAGCTGATGCGCTGGAAGGTGTCCCTGCGACGGGCCCAGCAGCGGATGCTCAGCCAGGGCGTCGTCGCCAGCCTGTCCGAGGGCCAGCTGCTCACGGCCGCGGAGCTCCAGCTGCAGGACCTCTCGCCCCCCGCCCGCAGCCTGGGCAGCCGCCTGCTGGCCGCCAGCCTGCAGGGCCGCACCAACCTCCGCAGCGACAGCTTTCTCAGCCAGCGCCGCATCGAGGACCTGCTCACCCGCCAGGGGCTGCCCACGATCCGGGTGCGCAGGAACGACCTGATCACCCAGCAGGGGGAACCGATCAGCCCCCAGGCCTTCGATGTGCTGGAGCACTTCGATCTGGTCAACCATCGGCCCCGGCCCGTGGCCTGGCTGGGCCGTTTCAGTGAGGCCCTCGCCGCCTGCGGGGTGATGCTGCTGGTGATGCGCCGCTGGCGCGCCAGCCTGGAGCCGCGCCAGGCGCTGCTGACCCTGGCGATGCTGGTGCTGGTGCAGGGGTGCAAGCTCTGGCTCGGCAGCCAGGTCAGCCCCCTGGCCCTGTTGGTTCCCCCCACCCTGCTGCTCTCCCAGGGGCTGGGCACGGCCGCCGGCCTGGCCTGGCTGGCCGTGGCCGCCATGCTGTGGCCGGTCCCCGTCGAGGGCCTGCTGGTGCCCCAGCTGGGGGTGGCGGCGGTGGTGGCCGCCGTTGCGGCGGTGCTCGCGGGGCGGCAGCGCAACCGGGCCCAGCTGCTGCAGCTGGCCCTGCTCCTGCCCGTGGGCGCCGTGCTGCTGCAGTGGCTGCTGATCCACCTGTTCCATCTGCACAGCCTCGAGACCTCCCCGGGGCCGTTCAGCGGCACGGATCTGCTGCAGGAGGCCCTGCTGGTGGCGGGACTGCTGATGGCGGGACTGCTGCTGGCACCGCTGGTGGAAAGCTTCTTCGGCCTGCTCACCCGGGCCCGGCTGATGGAGCTGGCCGACCTGGAGCGGCCGCTGCTGCGACGCCTTTCGATGGAGGCCCCGGGCACCTTCGAGCACACCCTGATGATCTGCGGCCTGGCCGAGGAGGGGGCCCGCGTCATCCAGGCCGACGTGGACCTGATCCGCACCGGTGCCCTCTACCACGACGTCGGCAAGCTGCACGGCCCCCAGTGGTTCATCGAGAACCAGGAGCAGGGGGCCAACCCCCACGACGAACTGGACGATCCCTTCGCCAGCGCCGCCATCCTCCAGGCCCATGTGGACGAAGGGCTGAAGCTGGCCCGCCGCTACCGGCTGCCCCGCCCCCTGGCCGATTTCATCCCCGAGCATCAGGGCCGGCTGAAGATGGGCTACTTCCTCCACCAGGCCAAGGAACGGGACCCTTCGGTCCGGGAGGAGCAGTTCCGGTACCGCGGTCCGGCGCCCCGCAGCCGCGAGACGGCGATCCTGATGCTGGCCGACGGTTGCGAGGCCGCCCTGCGCTCCCTGCCCCCGGGGACCACCGAGGCTGAGGCCCGGGCCATGGTCCGGCGGCTGGTGGAGGCCCGCCAGAACGACGGCCAGCTCGACGGCAGCGGCATCTCCCGGGCGGAGCTGGAGCTGGTGATCCGCGCCTTCGTGCGGGTCTGGAAGCGTATGCGCCACCGGCGCATTCCCTATCCCATCCCCCCCCGCAAGGCCTTCAGCGCCTGAGCCGGAACCGCCCCAGCCAGCGGCCCACCGCCAGCCCCAGCGTCACCGCCGCCAGGCCCCCCAGCAGGCTGACCAGCACCACCGCCAGCGCCCCATCGGGGCGTCCGCGCCGCAGCGCCAGGCTGATCTCCAGCATCCAGCTGCTGAAGGTGGTGAGCGAGCCGCAGAAGCCGATGGCGCCGAGCAGCAGCAGCCGGGGCCGGGGGGGGCGCTGGGCGGCGATCACCCCGATCAGGAAGGTGCCGACCAGGTTGGCCACCAGGTCGGCCTCGATCAGCCCGCTGGGGAGACCCTCCCAGCCCTTGCCCAGGTCCTCCAGGCGCCAGCGCAGCAGGGCACCGGGCACCGCGCCGGCCGCCACCAGCAGCAGGTCGCGGGCTTCCCGGCGCAGGCTGGGGGGACGGTCGTAGGGGGATGGCGCCATGGTTCCTCCCTAGCTGCCGCCGATGGCCAGCCCGGCCGCCACGGCCAGCAGGCCCCCCAGCACCGAGCCGCCGCAGAGCAGGACGGCCTCGCGGCGCTGGTGGCGGTGCAGGGTCTCGTGCAGCTCGGCGATCCAGGTGGAGAAGGTGCTGAAGCTGCCCAGAAAGCCCGTGCCCAGCAGCAGCAGGGTGCGACCGGCGGCCCCGCCGCAGCTGGCCTCCAGGCTCACCAGCAGGCCGATGGCGAAGCAGGCGATCAGGTTCACCCCGAAGGTGCCCCAGTGCTTGCGGGGCAGCATCGGCTCGAAGTGGTTGACCACCCGGAAGCGCAGCCAGGCCCCCGGCACCGCGCCGATGGCGACGAACAGGGCGTCGTTGTCCATGGGACCGGCCACCTCAGCGCCTCCCCTCCAGAAGGGCCCGCAGCTTGCGTTCCAGCACCACCGACGCCGGCACCAGCGTGATCAGGTTGGCGGCGATCACCGGACCGTCGGCCCGCAGCAGGCCGTAGACGGCCCAGGCCAGCACCCCCAGCGTGAACAGGCCGTACATCCGCAGCGAGATGGCGCTGGTGTCGCCGCTGCGGACGGTCTTCAGCGCCTGGGGGAACAGGCTGAGGGTGGTGAGTGAGGCGGCGCCATACCCGAGGGCACTCACCGTGAACGACTCCATTGGCGCTGGCCGCTGTGGTGGTCAGCATGACGACATTCCGCCCATCCGGCCATGGCCCTGAGCTTCCGCGAACTGCAGCAGGGGCTGCAGGCCCCGTGGGGCCGGGAGCATGGCGACGCCGGCGGCGGGGCGGGCGCGGATTTCGATCTGCTGATGCTGCCTTCGCTCACCATGGATCCCTCCCAGCTGGCCCTGGTGACGGGGGCCCACCACTACGAGGAGCGCCAGCTGTTCTCCCTGATGCGGCTGCGCAATCCGGGCGTGCAGGTGGTCTACGTGACCAGCAAGCTGCTGCCCGAGCTGGTGGTGGACGCGGTGCTCGAGCTGATGCCGGGGGTGCCCACCTCCCATGCCCGCCGCCGGCTGCACCTGTTCGACACCGACGACGGCTCCGCCCGGCCCCTGACCCAGAAGCTGCTGGAGCGGCCGGCCCTGCTCGGCCGGATCCGGGAGCGGCTGCGTCCAGGCCGCAGTTTCATCATCTGCTACGTGGTGACCGAGCTGGAGAAGACCCTCTCCGAGCGCCTGCAGGTGCCCCTGCTGGGCACCGATCCGGCCCTGGGCTACTGGGGCACCAAGGCGGGCAGCCGGGAGCTGTTCGCCCGCTGCGGCGTGCCCCACCCCCCGGGCACCGGGCTGGCCCACGGCCTCGATGCGCTGGCCGAAGCGGTGGCCGACCTGTGGGAGAGCGACCCAGGGCTGGGCGGCTGTGTGATCAAGCTGAACGAGGGCTTCAGCGGCGAGGGCAATGCCCGCCTCGACTTCACGCCCCTGGCGCTGGCCGGGCTGGCCCGGAGCGAGCGGGTCGGGCGGATCCGGCGGGCCCTCGAGGCCCTGCCGATGCCGGCGGCCGGCTGGACGGAGCTGCTGGCCGGCCAGGGGGCCCTGGCCGAGGCCTGGCTGGAGGGCGGTGACGCCCTGCGCTCCCCGAGCGTGCAGGGCACGATCCACCCGGGCGGGATGGTGGAGGTGCTCTCCACCCACGAGCAGATCCTCGGCGGCGCCGGAGGCCAGACCTACCTGGGCTGCTGCTTCCCCGCCGCCGAGCCCTACCGGGTGGCGCTGATGGAGCACGGCCTGGCCGTGGGCCGGGCCCTCGCCGCCGAAGGGGCCCTCGAGCGCTTCGGCGTCGACTTCATCGCCCGCCGCTTCGGCGAACGCTGGGATCTGCAGGCCATCGAGGTCAACCTGCGCCAGGGGGGCACCACCCATCCCTTCATGGCCCTGCGGGCGATCACCGCCGGCAGCCTCGACCCCGCCACCGGTTGCTTCCTCTCCCCCACCGGCCAGCCGCTGCACTACCGCGCCACCGACAACCTCAGCGACCCCCGCCTGCGGGGGCTCATGCCCCTCGACCTGATCGACATCGTGGCCGAGGCCGGCCTCCACTACGACCCCGCCCGCCTGCAGGGCAGCGTCTTTCACCTGCTGGGCTGCCTCTCGGAGTTCGGCAAGCTGGGCATGACCTGCATCGGCCGCGATCCGGAGCAGGCGAGCGCCGTCTACCGCTCCACCGTGGCCGAGCTGCTGGCGGGGGCCTGCGCCCGCAGCGGCGCCGGCCTTCCGGTGGCCGGCGGCTGACGCCCAGGGCCGCTCAGGGCAGGATGGGTCAGCACAGGGGGCGCATGGTCTCGATCACCGACCGCGAAGACGACGGATCCCGGCGTTCCCCCCCGCCCCCGGCCCCCGGTCCGCCGCCACCGGCCGCCGGCCTGCCGCCCTGGACCAACTGGCTGCAGATCGGCCTGAGCTCCATGCTGGCCGTGCTGTTCGTCGTGATCCTGGCGAAGACGCGGGAGCAGGGCCAGCAGCTGATGCGGCTGGAGCAGCGCCTGCAGGGACTGGAGAACAGCCGCGCCCTCGATCGCACCTCCGTGCTGGAGGAGCAGCAGCGGGCGATGGTGGGGCGCCTCCAGTCCCTGGAGGCCGGGGCCCAGCGGCTGGAGGCCCTCGAGCAGCAGCAGGACCAGTGGCGCTCCGCCCTGGCCGACCTGCAGGGCCGGGCGGTGCGTCGCCCCCAGCGGGATCCGGACCCCTTCCCCGCCCCACCGATGCCCTCCGCGGGCCCCGGCGGCCGCCCCGGCCAGCCCCCGGCCGACCGCGGCGACGGCGGCGTGCTCCGCCCCCCGCCGGTGGTCAGCCCCTGAGTTCCCCTGGGGCTCCTCAGCCTTTGACGGCGTCGCCGCTGGCGCTGGGGAGGATGTAGCGCTGCAGCAGCACGAACAGCAGCAGCACCGGCAGGATCGAGACCACCGAGCCGGCGGCCACCAGGCGCCAGTCGAGGGAAAAGCTGCTGGCCAGCTGCTGCAGGCCCAGGGGCAGGGTGTAGAGGGTGGGGTCGTCGAGAATGATCAGCGGCCAGAGGAAATCACTCCAGGTGCCGATGAACACGAACATCGCCAGGGTGATCAGATCGGCCCGGGCCGCCGGCAGCATGACGTTCCACCATTCGCCGATGGGGGTGCAGCCGTCGATCCGGGCCGCCTCCTCCAGCTCCACCGGCACCGCCAGGAAGCTCTGGCGCAGCAGGAAGATGCCGAAGGCCGTGGCCGCCTGGGGCACGATCAGGGCCCAGAGGGTGTTGCGCAGCCCGATCTGCACCATCAGCAGGTAAAGGGGGATCATCACCACCTGGAAGGGGATCAGGATCGTGGCCACCACCAGGGCCAGCACCAGCCCGCGGCCCCGGAAGCGCATCCGCGCCAGGGGGTAGGCCGCCAGGGAGCAGAACAGCAGGTTGGCCAGCACCGCCAGGGCGCTGACGATGGTGCTGTTGAGCAGATAGGTGCCCATGGGATTGGCGGCGAACAGGCGCCCGTAGGCCTCCAGGCTCGGCTGGCTGGGCAGCAGGGCCGGAGGGCTGGTGAAGATGTCCTCGGCCGGCCCCTTCAGGGAGGTGCTGACCAGCCAGAGCAGGGGCAGCAGCAGCAGCACGGCCACCAGCAGCAGCAGGGCGAGCTGCAGTCCGGTGGCCAGCGGGGAGCGGTTGGGGGCGTTCACAGACGCGGCAGTTCCGCCACCGGAAGGGGGGTCTTCTGGGGGTGGAGCGGGGCGCGCTGGCTGCCGGAGACCAGCCGGTTGAGGGCGTTCACGAAGGCATGGGCCGCCGCCACGACGATGTCGGTGTCGGCCGCATGGCCCGAATAGAGCACCCCCTGATGGCGCAGGCGGATGGTCACCTCGCCCATGGCGTCGATGCCTTCGGTGACGGACTTGATGCTGAACTCCACCAGCTCGTTCGGCACCTGGGCCAGGTGGTTGAGGGCCTGGCAGACCGCATCCACCGGTCCGGTGCCGATCGCCGCCTCGGTCAGGTCGATGCCGTCCCCGTCCCGCAGGGTGACGGTGGCGGTGGGCTGCAGGTTGGTGCCGCAGCTCACCTGCACCGACTGCAGGACATAGCGGGGCTGGTCCTGCTGCTGCACCTGCTCGCTGACGATCGCCTCCAGATCCCGGTCG
Source organism: Cyanobium sp. Copco_Reservoir_LC18 (assembly GCF_009834675.1). NCBI lineage: Bacteria > Bacillati > Cyanobacteriota > Cyanophyceae > Synechococcales > Prochlorococcaceae > Cyanobium > Cyanobium sp. Copco_Reservoir_LC18. The sequence continues at coordinate 357,155 of NZ_ASAC01000012.1, read as the reverse complement.
GTGATCTCCCGCTTGCGGTCGGCCAGCTCCTTGAAGCGGGCGAAGGCGTCGTCGAGGTCGGTGCGCTCCAGGGTGTAACCGAGCTCCTCCAGCCGCGCCCGGAAGGCGCTGCGGCCGGAGAGCTTGCCGAGGGAGAGGCGGTTGTCGGCCAGGCCGACGGTGCGGGCGTCGATGATCTCGTAGGTGAGCCGGTTCTTGAGCACCCCGTCCTGGTGGATGCCGGACTCATGGGCGAAGGCGTTGGCGCCCACGATCGCCTTGTTGGGCTGCACCGCCATGCCGGTGAGGTTGGAGACCAGCCGGGAGGTCTTGGTGATCTCCTCGGTGCGCACGTTGGTGAGGGGGTCGCGCTGCTCGGCCGGCCGGCCCAGGAAGGGGTTGAAGTAGCTGCGGCGCACGTGCAGCGCCATCACCAGCTCCTCGAGGGAGGCGTTGCCGGCCCGTTCACCGATGCCGTTGATGGTGCACTCCAGCTGGCGGGCGCCGTTCTTGACGGCTTCGAGGAAGTTGGCGACGGCCAGGCCGAGATCGTTGTGCCCATGCACCGAGATCACCGCCCGGTCGATGTTGGGCACCGAACGGTTGATGCCGGCGATGATGGCGCCGAATTCGGCCGGGGTGGTGTAGCCCACCGTGTCGGGAATGTTGATGGTGGTGGCGCCGGCGGTGATCGCCGCCTCGATCACCTGATGCATGAACTCCGGGTCGCTGCGGCCGGCGTCCTCGCAGGAGAACTCCACGTCATCGACCAGGGAGCGGGCGTAGGCCACCATCTCGGCGGTGATGGCGAGCACCTCGGCGCGGGTCTTGCGGAGCTTGTGCTCCAGATGGATGTCGCTGGTGGCGATGAAGGTGTGGATGCGCCGGCGGGCGGCGGGGGCCACGGCCTCGGCGCAGGCCTTGATGTCGCCGCTGGCGGCCCGGGCCAGGCCGCAGATCACGGGCCCGTCCGGGGTGCCCACGCTGGCGGCGATGCGCTGGACCGCGTGGAAATCGCCGCTGCTGGCGAAGGGGAAGCCGGCCTCGATGATGTCGACCCCCAGGCGGGCCAGCTGCTGGGCGATCGCGAGCTTCTCCTCCAGGTTGAGGCTGGCGCCGGGGGACTGCTCCCCGTCGCGGAGGGTGGTATCGAAGATCAATACCCGGCCGGGATCGCGGGCCATGGGGTTAGGCGGAACAGCTATGAGTTAGGACCACTCTAGGGGCCGGCCGTCCTGGCTCCGGGGGCGGACCGGGAGCGGAACGTACAGTGGCGCCACAGAGGGTTTCCCCATGGCCGCAGGCGATCTGGCCCTGGTGTTGCATGCCCACCTCCCCTACGTGCGCTCCGGTGAGCCCGGTTCGCTGGAGGAGGACTGGTACTTCCAGGCCCTCCAGGAATGCTATCTGCCCCTGCTGGAGGTGCTGGAGCAGGCGGCCGCCGACCCCCAGCAGCGGCCCCGGCTCACCCTCGGCCTCTCGCCCACCCTCCTGTCGCTGCTGAGTGACCGGGGCCTCAACGGCCGCTTCCCGGCCTGGCTGGCCCTGCGCCGCACCCTGCTCGACGGGGCCGTTCCCGAGCTGGAGGACCCGGCCCGCGACCTGCAGCACACCCTCACGGCCATCGAGGCCCAGTGGCGGGAGATGGGGGGGGATCTCCTGCCCCGCTTCCGGCGGCTGCAGGAGCAGGGGGTCCTGGATCTGATCACCTGCGGCGCCACCCACGGTTACCTGCCCCTGCTGCGGGATTCGCCGGAGGCGGTGCGGGCCCAGCTGCTCACCGCGGTGCGGGAACACCAGCGGCTGCTGGGGGTGCGGCCCCTGGGCATCTGGCTGCCCGAGTGCGCCTACTACGAGGACCTCGACCGGCTCCTGGCCGAGTGCGGCCTGCGCTATTCCCTGCTCGACGGCCACGGCCTGCTCCATGGCCTGCCCCGTCCGCGCTACGGGGTCTACGCCCCGATCTGCTCCCCGGCGGGGGTGGCCTTCTTCGCCCGCGACAGTGAATCCACCCTGCCGGTGTGGAGCGCCAGCCAGGGCTACCCCGGTGACGGCGCCTACCGGGAGTTCCACCGCGACCTGGGCTGGGACCTGCCGGAAGCGGATCTGGAGGCCCAGGGCATCCACGACCGCCGCCCCCTCGGGCTCAAGCTGCACCGGGTCACCGCCCAGGGCTGCCCCCTCGAACTGAAGCAGCCCTACGACCCGGCGCGGGCGGCGGAGCGGCTGAAGGAACATGCCGAAGCCTTCCTGCGGGGGCGCGCCGCCCAGATGGGGCAGCTGGCGGCGACGATCGAGCCGCCCCCCCTGCTGGTGGCCCCCTTCGATGCGGAGCTGTTCGGCCACTGGTGGTTCGAGGGGCCCCGGTTCCTGGCCGAGCTGTTCCGCCAGGGCCCGGCCCTGGACGTGCGCTTCACCCACCTGCGCGATGTGCTCAGCGAGGGGCGGTCCCTTCAGGTCTGCCGGCCGGCCCCCTCCAGCTGGGGCCAGGGGGGCTACCACGACTACTGGCTGAACGACACCAACGCCTGGGTGGTGGCGGAGTGGCAGCGCGCCTCCCGCGCCATGGTGCAGCGGGTGAACCGGGGCGTGGGCAGCACCGCCCAGCGCGCCCTGCTCACCCAGGCGGGCCGCGAACTGCTGCTGGCCCAGAGCTCCGACTGGAGCTTCATCCTGCGGGCCGGAACCACCACCGGCCTGGCGCGGGAGCGGATCCGCCGCCACCTCGACCGTTTCTGGCGGCTGATCGATGCCCTCGAACACGGCACCGACCTGCCCCGGGAGTGGCTGGTGGGGGTGGAGCGGGAGGACGGGCTGTTCCCCCAGCTCAACGCCGCCGACTGGGCGAGCCGGGGCTAGGGGCCTTCAGAGGATCTGATCCAGGAAGCGGCGGGTGCGCTCGTGGCTGGGGTTGGTGAAGAACACCTCCGGTTCGGCCTCCTCCACCACCTCGCCGTCCGCCATGAGCACCACCCGGTGGGCCACGTGGCGGGCGAACTTCACCTCGTGGGTCACCACCACCATGGTGATGTCGTCGGCGGCGAGATCCTGCATCACCTCCAGCACTTCCCGCACCATCTCGGGGTCGAGGGCGCTGGTGGGTTCATCGAACAGGAGGATGCGGGGTTCCATGCACAGGGCCCGGGCGATCGCCACCCGCTGCTGCTGGCCCCCCGAGAGCTGGCCGGGGTACTTGCCGGCCTGTTCGGCGATACCCACCCGCTCCAGCAGGGCCCGGGCCTGCCGTTCCACCTCCGCCTTCGGCCTTTTCCGCACCAGCACCGGCGCCAGCGTCAGGTTGTCGAGCACCGACAGATGGGGAAACAGGTTGAACTGCTGGAACACCATGCCCACCTCCCGGCGGATGGCGTCGATGTTGCGCAGGTCGTTCGAGAGGACGATGCCGTCGACGGTGATGCTGCCCTTCTGGAAGTCCTCCAGGGCATTGAAGGTGCGGATGAAGGTGCTCTTGCCCGATCCCGAGGGGCCCATGATCACCACCACCTCGCCGCGCCGCACCGTCAGGCTGGCGCCGCGCAACGCCTGGAAGCCGTTGGGGTACCACTTCTCGACGGCCCGCGCCTCGATCATCAGTTCGCTGCTGGGTTGGCTCATGGGGCGGGACGCGGGATCGGAGCGGGGAAGGAGGGAACGGGGAACGCAGCTCAGGTGGCGCTGGGCACCGCGTGGGGATCGAGGCGGCGCTCCAGGGCCCGGCTGCCCAGACCGAGGGCGGCACAGCAGCCCCAGAACAGCACCGCCAGGGTGAGGTACACCTCACCGTTTCTCCCCAGGAAAGCGGGGTTGGCCATCACGGTGCGGGCCGTGCCGAGCAGTTCCAGCAATCCGATCAGCGACAGCAGGGTGGTGTCCTGCAGCAGCGAGATGAACTGGCCCACCATGGCCGGCAGGGCCACCCGCAGGGCCTGGGGCAGCACCACGTGCTGCAGGGCCTTGGGATAGGAGAGGCCGAGGGAACGGGCGGCCTCCAGCTGGCCCCTCGGCACCGCCGCCAGGCCGGAGCGCACCGCCTCCGCCAGGTAGGCGGCGGCGAAGAAGGTGAGCACCCAGGCCGCCCGCCAGACCCGCTCCGGGGCCAGGCCACCGGGCAGCAGGAAACCGAGGATGTTCTGGCCGAGGAACAGCAGGGTGATCAGCGGCGCGCCGCGGATGAACTCGATGTAGACCACCGAGCCCCAGCGCAGCAGGGGCAGCTCGCTGCGGCGACCGAGGGCCAGCAGCACCCCGATCGGGAAGCACAGCAGGATGGCGAAGCTCGAGGCCAGCAGGGTGAGCAGCAGGCCGCCCCATTCCGACGGCGGCACGGCCACCAGCCCCAGGCCGCCGTTGATCAGCACCATGCCCCCCAGGTAGAGCAGGGGCCACACCAGGGCGGCCAGCCGCCGGCCGGTGGGTGACAGCCGGGTGCCGTAGCGGCCGGCCAGCCAGCGGCAGAGGCCCAGCAGCAGGATCAGTCCCCACCAGCGGGCCTGGATGGCCAGGGTCAGGCCGAGGGCCGAGGGCACGGCCAGGGCGATCAGGGCGAGCAGCCCCAGGGCCAGCCGGTCGTTGTTCGGCCACAGCACCCCGGTGCGGTCCGGGCGGGGGTGGGCGCGCAGCAGGCCCCAGGTGGCGCCGCTGGCCGCCACCAGCAGGGCGGTGAGCAGCCAGAGGCGCCACTGCTGCTCGATCGGGTAGCGGCCCACGGCGAACAGGGTGCTGTTCACCCTCACCACCGCCCACTGGGCCTGGGTGAGGGCCCAGCGTAGGAAGCCGAAGGCCCCCAGGCTGAGCAGGGTGATCAGGGCCACGCTCAGCGCCGCGTCGGCGGGGGTGGCGAACAGTTCGGCGCGCAGGCGGCGCAGCAGGGCGTTCATCTCAGCGCTCCCGGATCTGGACCAGGTGGTTGAGACCGTTCATCAGGGCCGAGATCAGCAGATCGAGGGTGAGGTAGGCCGCCAGCAGCACCAGGATCACCTCCACGGCCCGCCCGGTCTGGTTGAGGGTGGTTTCGGCGACGGAATAGAGGTCGGTGTAGCCCACCGCCACCGCCAGGGAGGAGTTCTTGGCCAGGGAGATGTACTGGGTGTTGAGCCCCGGCACGATCACCCGCAGGGACTGGGGCAGGACGATGCGGCGCAGGGTGGCGAACCAGCTCAGCCCCAGGGAGGAGGCCGCCTCCCACTGGCCCTTCGGCACGGCGGCGATGCCGCCCCGCACCACCTCGGCGATGAAGGCGCCGGAGTACACGATCAGGCCGGTGATCAGGGCACCGAACTCGACGCTGAGCCGCACCGGGGCCTGCCAGACCCCGTTCACCAGCATCGGACCCATCCAGCGCAACCCCTCGCCGAACCCGGCGATGTAGAGGCCCGATTTGGCCAGCACCACCCCGGGCAGCTGGATCGCCGCCACGCCGTTGGGCAGGGTGAGGAACACCACGAAGTACCAGAACACCAGCTGCAGCAGCAGGGGGATGTTGCGCACCACCTCCACGTAGACCCGCGCCAGCCGCCGCAGCAGGCCGTTGTGGCTGAAGGAGGCCATCCCCACCAGGGTGCCCAGCAGGGTGGCGCCCACCAGACCCACCAGCACCGCCCGGATCGTGTTGACCAGCCCGGCCGCCAGGGCGCGCCAGTAGGGCAGCTGGGCGTTGAACGGAAGCACCGATTCGGAGATGTCGAAGCCGGCGGGCTGCTGCAGCCAGCGCCAGCTCAGCAGCAGGCCGGCGGCGGTGAGGTTGCGCACCAGATTGCCCAGCAGGAAGGCGATCAGCAGCAGCACCAGCAGACCCACCACGGCCTGCACCAGCCAGGGCACGATGCGGCGGTCGCGCCACCAGGGTGGCGACGGCGGTGCGGGCGGGGCAGGGGCCGGGTCGGCGGGGGGCACCGGCGCCATCAACGGAACGGCGGTGAGTAGATCAGGCCGCCGTCCTTCCACTGGCGGTTGAGGCCGCGGTCGAGCTTGAGGGCGGAGGCGGGCCCCACATTGCGATCGAAGATCTCGCCGTAGTTGCCGACGGCCTTCACCGCCTTGACCACGAAGTCGGGCGGCAGGCCCAGCTGCTTGCCGAAGTCACCCTCCACCCCCAGGAAGCGGCGCAGGTCGGCCAGGTTGGTGTTGGCCTTGGCCTCGGCCAGCTTGGCGTCGATGTTGGCCTGGGTGATGCCGCTCTCCTCGGCCTGCATCAGCCCGTAGACGATCCAGCGCACCGCATCGGCCCAGGCGGGATCGCCGTTGGTGGTGGCGGGGGTGAGGGGCTCCTTGCTCATCACCACCGGCAGCAGGGTGTGGTCGTCGGGCTTGGGGAAGCTGGTGCGCTTGCCCGCCAGCTGGGAGCGGTCGCTGGTGACGGCCACGCAGCGGTCGCCCAGGTAGGCGGCGAAGGTCTGGTCGCTGGTCTGGAACTTGAGCGGCGTGTAGGGGATGTTCTGCTCCCGCATCCGGTCGGCCAGGTTGAGCTCGGTGGTGGTGCCGCTCTCGACGCAGATCGGCTTGCCGGCCAGGCCCTTGAGGTCCTTGATGCCGCTGGCCACCGGCACCAGCACCCCCTGGCCGTCATAGAAGGTGGTGGGGGCGAAGCTGAGCCCGTTGCCGCCGGCCGCATCGCGGCTCAGGGTCATGGTGGTGTTGCGCGAGAGCAGGTCCACCTCGCCGCTGGCCAGGGCGGCGAAGCGCTCGCTGGAGTTCAGGTCGCGGTATTCCACCTTCTCGGGGTCCCCCAGCACCGCGGCGGCCACCGCCTTGCAGACGTCCACGTCGAGGCCCAGGTACTTGCCGTCGGGGCCCACGAAGCTGAAGCCGGGCAGCTTGCCCTCCACGCCGCAGATCAGCTTGCCCCGCCCCGTGATCGTGGAGAGCTTCTGGCTCTGCACGCCGCCACCATCCCCGGCGCAACCGGCCAGCAGGCCGGCGGCACAGAGGGAAACCACCAGGGAGCGGGTCCGGTTCCGGAACATGCCTGCGTCTTAAAGGTGGCCGCATTGTTGCAGGTGCGGGCCGGTGCAGGTAGGCCCTGTGGAACCTCCTCAGCGGAAGGGGGGTGCGATGTGCAGACCGCCGGCGCTCCAGAGCCGGTTGAGGCCCCGCTCCAGCCCCAGGGGGGTGGCGCGGCCCAGGTGGCGCTCGAAGAGCTCGCCGTAGTTCCCCACCGCCTTCACCACCCGCACCGTGAAGTCGGCGGGCAGGCCCAGCTGGCGGCCGAAATCCCCCTCCACCCCCAGAAAGCGGCGTGCCTCGGCCTGGCTGGGGTCGCGCCGGGCCGCGGCGAGGCGGGCCGCGACGTTGGCCTGGGTGAGGCCGCTCTCCTCCGCCTGGACCAGGGTGTGGCTGATCCAGCGCACCGCATCGGCCCAGGCCGGATCGGCCTGGATCGTCACCTTGGCGCTGGGCTCCTTGCTGAGCAGCTCGGGGAGCAGCACGTGGGCGGCCGGCTGCTTGAAGCCGCTGCGCTTGGCCGCCAGCAGGGAGCTGTCGCTGGTGATGGCGGCGCAGCGACCCTGCTCGTAGGCCGGGTAGGCCTGCTCACCCGACTGGAAGCGCAGCGGCTGGTAGGCGACCCCCAGCTCCCGCATGCGATCGGCCAGGTTGAGCTCGGTGTTGGTGCCGCTCTCGACGCAGATCGGCTTGCCCGCCAGCTGCCGCAGGCTGCGCACGCCGCTGGCCGCCGGCACCATCACCCCCTGGCCGTCATAGAAGAACACGGGGCCGAAGCTGAGGGCGTTGCCGCCGGGCGCGTCGCGGCTGAGGGTGTGGGTGGAGCTGATCGAGAGCAGGTCGACTTCGCCGCTGTTCAGGGCCACGAAGCGCTCCCCCGCCGTCACCGGCCGGAACTCCACCTTGCTGGGATCCCCGAGCACGGCGGCGGCCACGGCCCGGCAGAAATCGGCATCGATGCCCACGAAGGTGCCGCCGGGGCCCACGGTGCTGAAGCCCGGCACCGCCCCATCCACGGCGCAGACCAGCCGTCCCCGCTCGCGGATCTTCGCCATCGTGGGGCTGCCGGGGGCCTCGTTGCCGGCGGCGCAGCCCACCAGGGCGGCGACCAGGCCGCCAAGGACCCCCGGCAGCAGGGCCAGCGGGCCGATGGCCCGCCCTCGGGCTCCGGGCGCCACCCCGCTCATCCGGGCAGGATCACCCGGTCGATGACGTGCACGATGCCGTTGTCGCAGACGATGTCGGCGGAGACGACGGTGGCGTTCTTGACCTCGAAGGGGTCCGCCCGGCGGATCGCCACCGGGGCCCCCTCCAGGCTCTCCCATTCCGGCCGCTCCACCAGCTGCTCCCGCCGGTAGGCGCCGGCGAGCACATGGAACTTGAGGATCCGGGCCAGCTGGGGCACGTTTTCCACCAGGGTCTGGACCGTGCCGGGGGGCAGGGCGGCGAAGGCGTCGTCGACGGGGGCGAAGACGGTGAAGGGGCCGGGGCTTTCCAGGGCGCCCGTGAGACCGGCCACCTCGACGGCGGTGAGCAGGGTGGCGAAGCAGCCGGCCCCCTTGGCGGTTTCGATGATGTTGGCCATGGGGATCTCCTAGCGGTAGTCCTGGGTCTGGATCTGGGGCAGGCGCGCCTCGGGCCGCAGGAAGCGGTCCATCTGGGCCTCGAAGAAGCGCCGGTTGGCCATCAGGTGCTCGGGGTCGGTGTCATCGAGGGGATAGAGCAGGGCGCAGCGCAGGGCCTGGATCACCGCCGAGGTGACGTTGTACATGGAGCGCTGGAAGGTGATCCCCAGCTGGTTGAGGATGTCCCCCTCGCCGCGCTTGTGCTTCGCATAGAGCTCGGTGAGGTAGGGCGGCAGGAAGTGGAGCATGTCCTGCATCAGCAGGGTGGGTGGGATCCCCGCCGAGCCCACCGGGAACACATCGGCGTAGAGGATGCCGTAGTGGAAGTCCTCCTGCTTGTCGGGCACCTGGCCGGCCTGGGCGTTGTAGCTCTTGGTGCCCCGGAAGGGGGCGGTCCGGTAGAAGACAGCCTCCACATAGGGAAGGGCCGCTTCATAGAGCCAGGTGAAGCCTTCCGATTTGGGGATGATCTCGAAGCATTCCCCGCCGATGAACACGTGGTGGTAGATGGGCCGGCCGGCCACGGCGAAGATGCCGTTCACCAGGAAGTTCATGGCGTCGGGCACGCCCTTGAAGCCGCCTTCGTCGTAGATGTCGCTCATCTCGAAGAACACCGGCGCCATCACCTCCCAGAACAGGCCGAGGTTGGCGTAGTAGCTCATCTTGCGCACCTGCTCCAGGAACATCTCCGGGAACAGGGCGTAGAGCCCCAGCATCAGGGGGTTGCCCCGGAAATAGGCCTTGATCGCCCGGTCGGCATTGGCCTTGTAGGCGTCGCATTCCAGGTAGTCGTAGAAGCGGCCGCCCATGCCCTGGTGCCAGAACATGGCATCCATGCAGGCCTCGGCGAACTCCATGTTGATCCGGTCGTGCCAGAGGTGATGGAGCAGCTTCGGCATGTTGGTGGTTTCCCCCTTGGCCATGAACTCCAGCAGTTCCGGGTGGGCCTTCTCGCCGCCGCGCCAGATGCGCAGCTTCGACTGGTCACCGGCGTAGGAATTGGGCAGATCCAGGTACTCCTGGGAGGGGAAGTACTTGAAGGCCGGCAGGGGATCGAGGAACACCTGCTCGGCGATGTACAGCAGATCGCGCCAGTAGAAGTCCATCGGCACGGCGTAGGCCTTGTAGATGCCGATGATCTGCATCAGGTTCTCCGGCGTGTCCGGCAGCATCGAGCCGCCGGCCTCGAGCCGGTGGATCACCTCCGCGTAGCGGTGGGTGGAGGGGGGAATCAGGGGCTGCCGCACGGTGTCCGTTGCGGTGGCGGTGGGGGGCGTCATGAGGGCAGCTGGCGAGGGGACGCGGAGGGGGCGATGGCCACGAGGGCGGTGAAGGGTTCACGGCGCAGGGCCAGGGCCGTGGTGGTGGATTCGCTCCAGCCCACCAGCAGGCCCGGCCAGAGGCCCCCCACCACCACCAGGACGGCGAGCAGGACGGCGGGGAAGCGTTCGCTCCAGACCGTGGTGGGGTAGTCGACGCGGTCGTTGTCGAGGCGGCCGAAGCCGACCCTGTTGAACAGCCGCACGGCGTAGACGGCGGTGAACCCCGACGCGATCAGGCACAGCAGGGTGGGCACCGGGAAGGGGGTCCAGCTGGCCTCGAACATCAGGAACTCCGGCACGAAGCCCGCCAGGCCGGGGATGCCGGCGCTGGCCATCAGGGCCAGCAGGAACAGGCCCAGGGTGAAGGGGAGGCCCCGGTAGGGGTTGAGCAGGCCGGCCAGGTCGGGGATCTGGATCGAGCCGGTCTTGGCCTCGATCAGACCCACCAGGTGGAACAGCAGGGCGGAGATCAGGCCATGGGCCAGCAGCTGGGCCACCACCCCCTGGAGGCTGAGGGGGGTGGCGGCGGCCAGGGCCACCACCAGCAGGCCCATGTGGCCGAGGGAGCCGTAGGCCACCAGACGGCGAATGTCGCTCTGGGCGAGGGCATTGAGGGCGCCATAGGCGGCGGTGAGGGCGCCCACCCCGGCGATCCACGGAGACCAGAGGATCCACTCGTCAGGGAGGAAGCCGATGGCGAAGCGCAGCAGGCCGTAGCCCCCCAGGATCGAGACCCCGCCGCTCAGCAGCATCGCCACCGGGCTCGAGGCCTGGCCGTAGGCCAGCGGCTGCCAGCCGTGCAGGGGCACCACCGGCAGCTTGAGGCCGAAGGACAGCACCAGCAGGGCGAAGATCCAGTGGCTGCTGCCCGGAGGCAGCTGCATGGCGGCCAGGTCGGCGAAGGCGAAGCTGAAGCCATCGCCGTTCAGCCAGCCCAGGGCCAGCACGCCCCCCAGCAGGGACAGGCCCGACACGGCGCCGTACATGACGTACTGGATGGCGGCCTGGGCGCGGCGCGGCCCACCCCAGACGGCCAGCAGCAGGGTGGTGGGGATCAGGACCAGTTCGTAGGCCAGCAGGAACAGCAGCGCATTGCGGGCCAGCACCGCTCCGGTGAGACCCAGATCGGTGGCCAGCAGCAGGCTGAGGAACAGCCGCGGTCGGGCCTGGTCGGCGGGGGTGGCCAGCACCGTGACCAGGACGATCAGGGCGATCAGGACCGCCAGCGGGGCCGACAGGCCATCGAGCCCGAGGTCGAAGGACAGGCCGATCCGGGGCAGCCACGCCTGGTGAAGCTCGCTGGGCCCCTGGCCCAGCTGGGTGAGGCCGATCACGAACTGGACCAGCACCGTCGCCAGGCTCACCCGGCGCAGCAGGCCCTGGTGTTCCGGCAGCAGGGGCAGGAGCACGGCCCCCAGGGCCGGCAGGAGGAGAAGCAGAAGCGGGGCCATCAGCGGAGCAGGGAGGGGGGCACGATGGTGAGAAGCCAGGCGGCCATCAGCACGACGCCGATCAGCAGGGTGAGGGCGTAGGTCTGGGTGCGACCCGAGGTGGTGAAGCTGAGGCGGCGGGCGCTCTGCAGCGCCGCCTCACCGGTGGCGCCGGTGAAGCCATCCACCACCTGGCGGTCGGTCCAGGCGCTCAGGCGTGACATGCCCACCACCAGGGCCACCACGGTGCGGTGGTAGAAGCTCTCGGTGTTCATGTCGTGGGCGAGCCAGTGCTGCAGGCCGCCGAGGCCGGCGGGCAGCTGGGCCAGGGGGTGGGGCCGCAGGTAGAACACGGCCGACAACCCGCCGCCCACCAGGGTGGAGAGCAGCAGCGGCACCGCCTGGGGGCCCCAGCCCAGCAGGGGCGTGGCTGCGAACACCCCGAAGCGGCCCAGCAGGATCGGCAGGTGCAGCACCACCCCCATCAGCACCAGGGTGGGCAGCACCATCAGCCACAGCACCTCGGCGGAGCGGATGGTGAACACGCTGGGGCGTCCCCCCCAGATCAGGCCGAACACCCGCACCAGGCCGGCGGCGATGAGGGCGTTGGTGATGAGCACGAAGCCCCCCAGCAGGGCCGGCAGGGAGCTGGAGGTGCACAGCTCCAGCAGCTCGCGGATGGCGGCGAAGCCACCGAAGGGGGGCAGGGCCATCAGGCCACCGGCTCCGGTGAGGAAGGCCAGCCCCACCAGGGGCCGGCGGCTCCAAAGGCCGCCGAGCTGGGTGAGGTCCTGGGTGACGTTGCTGACGATCACCGTACCCACCGCCATCAGCACCAGCGCCATCGGCAGCGGATAGACCAGCAGCAGGTGGCCGGCCACCTCGGTGCCGCCCAGACCCACCGCCAGGAACAGCAGACCCATCCAGCTGCTGGCCAGGAAGGAGAGGGCCCGCTTGATGTCGATCTGGGCCAGGGCGATCAGGGCCCCCACCAAGGCGGTGGTGCCGCCCACCACCACCAGCACGGTGGTCACCAGGGGGCTGAGGGCGAGCATGGGCTGCAGGCGCAGCAGCACCCAGGCGCCGCCCGCCACCACCACCGAGTTGCGCAGCACCGTGGAGGGAAGCGGCCCCTCCATCGCCTCGTCGAGCCAGAGGTGCAGGGGGATCTGGGCGCATTTGCCCATCGGTCCGGCCACCAGGGCCAGCAGGATCAGCTCCTGGCCCAGGGGCAGGCTCCCGGGGGTCTGGGCGGCCGCCCAGTTGGCCAGGGCTCCGAAGTTCCAGGTGCCGGTGACCGGCAGGATCGCCACCAGACCGGCCAGCAGGATGAGGTCACCGATGCGCTTGGTGAGGAAGGCATCCCGTGCCCCTTTCACCACCAGCGACTGGTTGTACCAGGTGCCGACAATCAGATAGGTGCCGAGCGTGAGCAGCTCGAGAATCACATAGCTGAAGAACAGCGAATCGGTGAGCAGCAGGGCACACAGACCGGCCTCGAAGAAACTGAGCGAGCCGAAGAAGCGCGGCCAGCCCCAGTCCATTTCGAGATAGCCGATGGCGAAGATCTGCGCCAGTACATGCACACCGGTGACGAACAGGGTGGCGATCAGGGCCGGCTGGGTGATCGAGCCGTCGAAGCCGATCGACAGGCCGGCGGTGTTCAGCCAGGTCCAGCCGAAGTGCAGCGGCAGGGCGGCCGGGTGGGCATTGGCGGCCAGCAGGGCCAGCAGGCTGTGGGCGAAGGCCAGGGTGACCATCGTCAGGTTGAGGTAGCCGCAGGGGCGTGGTCCCGTCTTCCAGATGAAACCGGGCGACCAGGCCAGGGACGCCAGGGCCGCCACCAGGGGGTAGAGGGGGACCAGCCAGGCCGTCTGGGCGAAGAACAGGGTCATGGCGGGAGAACGGTCGGGACCGGAGATGGCCCTCGTGGTGGCGAACACTAAGATCCCCGGAGCTCGGCGGAGGGCCTTCCGGGAAGGAAAGCCCTATGGGTGATCCAAGGGCTCGTTATCAGTCGGCCGAAGGCGGCCGGGAGCGACCGCCGGATCAGGCGTCGGCGCTGCGCCGGCGACGCCAGTGGCGCCACACCTTTTCCAGTTCCAGGTAGAGGAAGAACAGCAGACTGAATCCCACGCAGATGCCCAGGTCGCGCGCCGAGAGGGGCACGGTGCCGAAGAATTTGGACAGCACCGGCACGTAGAGCAGCGACAACTGCAGAAGGGTGGTGAACACCACCGCCCCGAGCAGCCAGGGGTTGCTGAACGGGGCCACCTGCACCAGGGGACGGTCGCTGCGGGCCGCCAGGGCGTGGCCCATCTGGGCCAGGCAAAGCATGGTGAAGACCATGGTCTTCCAGGGACCATCGGGCCCACCGGCCCTGAAGGCCAGCACCATCATCGTGATCGTGATGGCGGCGAACACCACGCCGATGCGCAGGATGTAGCTGCCGATCCCCCGGGCGAAGATCGACTCGCCGGGTTCGGCCGGCGGCCGCTGCATCAGGCCCGCCTCCCCCGGTTCCAGGGCCAGGGCCAGGGCGGGCACCCCGTCGGTCACCAGGTTCATCCAGAGGATCTGGAGGGGAGTCATCGGCACGCCCACGAGCCCCAGCAACGGGGCCGAGCCGATGGTGATCAGCTCGCCCACGTTGCTGCCGAGGATGTATTTGATGAAGCGGCGGATGTTGGCATAGACCAGCCGGCCCTGCTCCACCGCATTCACGATTGTGGCGAAGTTGTCATCGAGGAGCACCATGTCGGAGGCCTCCTTGCTCACCTCGGTGCCGGTGATGCCCATGGCCACACCGATGTGGGCCTGCTTCAGGGCCGGGGCGTCGTTGACGCCGTCGCCCGTCATGGCGACGATCTGCCCCAGGCCCTGGAGGGCCTTGACGATGCGCAGCTTCTGCTCCGGCGCCACCCGGGCGTAGACGCTGCAGCGGCCCACGATCGCGGCCAGCTCGACGGCGTCGGCCTCCTCCAGCTGGCGGCCGAGCACCACCTCGGCGCCGGCATCCACCAGGCCGATGTTGGCGCCGATCGCCCGGGCGGTGAGGGGATGGTCGCCGGTGATCATCACCGGCCGGATGCCCGCCTCGCGGCAGCGGGCCACCGCCTCGGCCACCTCGGGGCGGGCGGGATCCAGCTGGGCCATCAGGCCGAGCAGCACCTGGTGCTCCAGTTCCTGCTCGGGGCTCCGGTGGTGGGGGGCGCAGGCGAAGGCGAGCACCCGCAGGCCGGCGGCGGCCAGGTCCCGGGCCTGCTCCAGCCACCACTGGCGCTGGTCGTCGCTGAGGGGCGCCAGGCCGGAGCCATCCAGCCAGCGGTCGCAGGTGGCGAGGATCACCTCCGGGGCCCCCTTGCTGAGCATCAGGGTGGCCGACCCGGCGGCACTGGCCCCCAGGGGCGCCTGCAGGGTGCCCTCGCGGTCCTGCACCCAGACGGCCATCAGCTGGCGCTCGGAGCTGAACGGGATCTCCGCCTCCCGCCTGTAGTGGCTGCGCAGGGCGAAGCCATCGAGATCGGCCTTGGCGGCGGCCACCACCAGGGCCCCCTCGGTGGGATCCCCGAGGATCTCCCAGCGGCCGTCCGGCTCCTGCTTGAGTTCGGCGTCGCTGCAGAGGACACCGGCCTGCAGCAGCAGATCGCGGCCCCCCCGCGCCAGGCCGCCCGTGGCACTCGCGGGCGGGGCCAGATCGGCGGCACGGAAGTCGCCATGGGGGTCGTAGCCGTTGCCGCTGACCGTCAGGGCGGTGGTGCCGCAGCGCAGCTCCTGCACCACCTGGCGGTTGAGGGTGAGGGTGCCGGTCTTGTCGGTGCAGATCACCGTCACCGAGCCCAGGGCCTCCACGGCCGGCAGGCGGCGGATCAGGGCGGCCCGCTGCACCATCCGCTGGGTGCCGATCGCCAGGGTCACGGTGATCACCGCCGGCAGGCCCTCCGGCACGATCGCCACCGCCATCGACAGGGCCACCTCCAGCAGGTCGAGCAGGCGCTGGCCCAGCAGCCAGCCGAGGGCCACCACCACGGCCACCAGGGCCAGGGCGGAGCCCACCAGCACGTTGGCCAGGCCGTCGAGCCGTTCCTGCAGCGGGGTGCTCTCGCCACCCGCGGTGTTGATCATCTGGGCGATCCTGCCCAGTTCGGTCTGCATGCCCGTGGCGGTGACCACCCCCAGACCCCGGCCCCGCACCACCTCGGTGCCCTGGAACAGGCAGTTCTGACGCTCGAGCACCGGCGTGGTGGGCTCCAGCACCAGAGCGGCCCGCTTGGTCACCGCCTCCGCCTCGCCGGTGAGGGCCGCCTCCCGCAGGCCCAGCTCGGCCACCTCCAGGAGGCGGGCATCGGCCGGCACCCGATCGCCCGCCTCCACCCGGATCAGGTCCCCGGGCACCAGCTGCTCACTGGGCAGCCGTTCCCAGACGCCGTCACGGCGCACGGTCACCAGGGGCTGGGCCATGTCCCGCAGGGCCTGCAGCGCCTCCTGGGCCCGGCTTTCCTGCAGGTAGCCCAGCAGGGCATTGAGGCCCACGATCAGCACGATGGCGATCGCGTCCTTGGGGAACCGCTGGGCGGCGTAGGCCACCCCCGCGGACACCGCCGCCACCGCCAGCAGCATGATCAGCATCACGTTGCTGAACTGGTCCCAGAGGATGCGCAGGTTGCTGCGCCCGGCCTTGAGCTCCAGCCGGTTGTGCCCCAGCCTGGCCAGCCGTTCGGCGCACTGGGCCGTGCTCAGACCGTCGCCGCTGGCCTCGAGCGCCTGCAGGCAGGCCTCAGGAGCCAGGGCGTGCCAGGGGCTCGCGGCAGGGGGGGGGTCAATGCGGCGGATCGGAGCTGGCCCAAACCTTAGGCATGGTCTCGTCAGACTCCCCTCCGCCCGCCAGCCCTGGCGAAGACCCGGGCCCTCGCTGCAGCCGCCGCTCCAGCAGCAGCAGGCCCACCACCGTGGTGACGGTCACCATCAGCACGAGCGAGGAGAACTGCACGGCATCGATCAGGCCCTGGTTCAGGGCCGTGGTGGCGAACACCAGCCCCGGCAGGCCCCGGGGGATCAGGCCGAACACCACCAGCCAGCGGTCCCCCCCCGCCCGCCGGTCGTGGCGATCGATGCCCAGGCCGCAGGCCAGCTTGCTCAGCACCGCCATCACGATCAGGACCGCCGCCAGGCTCCAGGCCGCCGGCTGCAGCAGGGTGCCGGCGCTGATCCGCATCCCCACACTGATGAAGTAGAGGGGAAGGAACACCTCCGAAAGCACGGTCAGCACCCGCTGCACCTCCCCCTCCACCGGCCCCAGCCGCGCCATCAGCACCCCGCCCCAGAGGGCGCCGAGCAGGCTGGTCAGGCCGCAGGCCTCCCCCAGCCAGGCCGAGCCGATCAGCAGCATCAGGATCGCCAGGGCGCTGGTGGGCCGCCGGCTGTGGCGGCGGGCCCAGTGGGTCACCGCCAGCCAGCTCAGCCCCGCCAGCAGCAGCCCCAGCAGTGGCCCTCCCCAGCCGATGCCCTGGCTACCCAGCCGCAGGCCAGCGCTGGCGGTGGCGATCGCCAGCAGGCCGATGGCCGGCAGGTCATCCAGCACCGATACCCCCACCAGCAGCCGCCCGGAGGGGGTCTGGATGGCACCCCGCTGGGCGAGGACCCGCAGGGTCACGCCCGTGCCGGTGGCACTCAGCACCGCCAGGCAGAGGAGGGTGGTGGGGATGGGGAGGTCGAACAGGGTCCTGAGGGGCCAGAAGGCCAGCAGCGGCGTGCAGAAGCTCAGGGCCACCGTGCGCAGGATCGCGCCCCGCCGTGAGCGGAGCAGGTCGCCGCGCACCTCCAGGCCCACCTGGAAGAACAGGGTGAGGACCCCCAGCTCCGTGAGGCCGCTCAGGGGCGCCATCGCCTTGAACGGCACCACCGTGTTGCCCAGGATGAACCCCAGCACCAGCTCGATGACGATCGCGGGCACGGCCAGCCGGGCCATCCAGCCCTCCGACAGGCGGGCCAGCAGCACCCCCAGCAGCAGGATCAGGAGGGTGCTGAGCAGGGTGGGTTGTGCCATCGCACGGATCGACCCAGGGGGACGGCGGACGGTTCGGCGCGCCCAGGACGGCTTGGACCACGGCCTCTAGCGTCCTAAGGCATCCCACGTCCGAGTCGACGACGCATGCCCCGCCTCGACAACCTGCGGCGCCGGCTCATCGGCACTCCCCTGCCCACCAGCGCCCACCACGAGGAGCGGTACAGCAATGCCGAGGCCCTGGCGATCCTCAGCTCCGATGCCCTCTCCTCGGTGGCCTATGCGACCCAGGAGATCGTCCTGGTGCTGGGGATGGGCGGGGCGGCGGCCCTGGGCTTCACCCTGCCGATCACGGCCCTGATCGTGGTTCTGATGCTGGTGGTGGCCAGCAGCTACCGGCAGACGATCAAGGCCTACCCCCACGGGGGCGGCTCCTACCGGGTCTCCCAGCAGAACCTCGGGCAGACGCCGGGTCTGGTGGCCGGGGCCTCCCTCTCGATCGACTACGTGCTCACGGTGGCGGTGAGCGTGGCCGCCGGCATCGCCGCCCTCACCTCCTACTTTCCGGCGCTGGACCCCGAGCGGGTGCCCCTCTGCCTGCTGGCGGTCCTGCTGGTGATGCTCGCCAACCTGCGCGGTGTGAGCTCCAGCGCCCGGTTCCTGAGCGTGCCCACCTACCTGTTCATGGCCGCCGTCGTCACCCTGCTGGTGGCCGGGGCGGTCAAGTCCGGCCTGGGCCAGCTGCCACCCCTGCCGGTGGCGGAGCAGCAGCGGCTGCTGGAGGCCGCCCACCAGGGCAGCCAGGGGCTGCAGGCCATCGGCCCCCTGCTGCTGATGCGGGCCTTCAGCTCCGGCTGCGCCGCGCTCACCGGCATCGAGGCGATCAGCGACAGCGTCGGCGCCTTCCGACCCGTGGAGTGGCGCAACGCCCGCCGGGTGCTGGTGGTGATGGTGCTGATGCTGGCCGTGATGTTCAGCGGCATCAGCGTCCTGGCCAGCCAGAGCGGTCTGGTGGTGGAGGACAACGGCCCGACGCTCCTGTATCAGCTGGGGGAGCGGATCTTCGGGGACGGCCCGCTGCTGTTCGTGCTGCAGCTGGCGACGCTGCTGATCCTGCTGCTGGCCGCCAACACGGCCTTTGCCGACTTCCCTCGGCTGGCGGCCTTCCTGGCCCAGGACGGCTTCCTGCCCCGCCAGCTCACCTCCCTCGGCGACCGGCTGGTGTTCAGCAACGGCATCCTGGCCCTCAGCGCCCTGGCGGGCCTGCTGCTGGTGCTGGTGGAAGGCAGCGTCAGCCGCCTGATCCCCCTCTATGCCGTGGGGGTGTTCATCAGCTTCACCCTCTCCCAGGCCGGGATGGTGATGCACTGGTGGAGGCTGCGGGATCGGGGCTGGCGCACCCGGGCCCTGGTCAACGGGGTGGGGGCGCTGATCACCGCCGTGGTGGGGGCGGTGCTGCTGATCAGCAAGTTCACCCAGGGGGCCTGGGTGGTGGTGCTGGCCATCCCCCTGCTGGTGATGCTGTACCGGCGCATCCGCAGCCACTACGACCACGTCGCCCGGCGCCTGCAGATGGCCTCCGACGGGCGCCTGACCCTGCCGCCTCCCCCCCCGCCCGGCGGCGGCACCCCCACGGTGGTGCTGGTGGGCCAGCTGCACCGGGGCAGCTACGAGGCCCTCTGCTTCGCCCGCAGCATCGCCAGTGACCTGGTGGCGGTGCACGTGGATCTCGCCGGCGACCAGGGGGAGGCCTTCCGTGAGCAGTGGAGCCGCCAGCTGCCGGAGGTGCCCCTGGAGGTGCTGCCCTCCCCCTTTCGCTCCCTGGTGGACCCGGTGACCCGCTTCGTGCTGCGCTTCGAGCAGCAGCACCACAAGGACCACCGGTCCTTCTGCGTGGTCGTGCTGCCGGTGTTCGTCACCCGCCGCCGCTGGGAGAACCTGCTGCACAACCAGTCGACGATCCGCCTGCGCCGTGCCCTGCGCGAGCGCGGCACCCGGGTCGTCACTACGGTCGGCTTCTACCTCTGAACGTGCCGATGCAAGCGTTCCTCACGGTCGCCGCCACACCGGCCGGTCTGATCACGCTGGCGGTGTTCGTCGGGGCGATGGTGCTGTTCGTCACCGGCTGGCTCGCTCCGGAGGTCACCGGGCTGCTGGCCGCCGCCCTGCTGGTCAGCTTCCGGGTGCTCAAGCCCGATGAGGCGGTGCAGGGCTTCGGCAGCCCTGCCCTGATCACCCTGATGGGCCTGTTCGCGGTCTCCGCCGGCCTGTTCCGCAGCGGCGGCCTCGACCGGCTCCGGGCCCTGATCGGATCGGAGGCGGTCCGCAGCCCCAAGCGGATGATCGCCCTGATGGTGGGGGTGGTGGCCCCCATCTCCGGCTTCATCCCCAACACCCCGATCGTGGCCACCCTGCTGCCGGTGATCGAGGGCTGGTGCCAACGCCGCGGTGTCTCCCCCTCGAAGGTGCTCCTGCCCCTGTCGTTCGCCACCGTGCTGGGCGGCACCATCTCCCTGCTCGGCACCTCCACCAACCTGCTGGCCAGCGATGTGAGCCGCCAGCTGGGCTTCGGCTCCCTGGAGCTGTTCAGCTTCACGGCCATCGGCATCCCCGTGTGGCTGCTGGGGGGGCTGTACATGCTCACCGTTTCCGACCGGCTGCTCCCGGACCGGGGCCAGGGGGACGAGGACCTGCTGGGGGGCCTCGCCCGGGACGGCTATCTCACCGACGTGCTGATCCCGGAGCAGTCCGAACTGATCGGCCAGTCCCTGCACAACAGCCGGCTGCAGCGCCGCTTCGACGTGGACGTGCTGGAGCTGCACCGGGGCCAGGACAGCTTCAGCGCCCCCCTGGCCGACCTGCCCCTGCAGGCCGGCGACCGGCTGCTGCTGCGCTGCAACCGCGACAACCTGCTGCGTCTCCAGCAGGAGCACACCATCACCCTGGCGCCGATCGGCGAGCAGGAGGAGGATCTGCGGGAGCTCTCCGGCGAGACCACCTCCCCCCAGCGGGTGGTGGAGGTGCTGCTGCCCAACGGCTCCACCCTGGCGGGCGCCAGCGTGCGGGACATGCGCTTCCGCCAGCGCTACAACGCCACCCTGCTGGCGGTGCGGCGGGGCAACCAGGTGCTGCGGGAGCTGCTGGGCCGGGTGGTGCTCCAGGCCGGCGACGTGCTGCTGCTTCAGGCACCGGTGGATGCCATCCGCGGCCTGCAGGCCAACAACGACCTGGTGCTGCTCGACGAGCTGGAGAAGGACCTGCCCACCACCGATCGCAAGCTCGTCGGCATGGTGATCGCCGCCCTGATGATCCTGCTGCCGATGCTCAGGGTCCTGCCGCTGATGGCCTCGGTGCTGCTGGCGATGGTGGCGATGGTGGCCACGGGCTGCCTGCGCTCCGGCGAGCTGCTGCGCTCGATCCGCTGGGACGTGATCCTGCTGCTGGGCTCCCTCTCCTGCTTCAGCGTGGCGATGCAGAAGACCGGTCTGGCGGAGGCCCTGGCCACCGACCTGCTGCAGTCCCTCAGGGGCTGGCCCGCCTATGGGGTGCTGCTGGTGGTGTTCGTGCTGGGCCAGGCCTTCACCGAGGCCCTCAGCAACGGCACCACGGTGGTGCTGCTGATCCCGATCGCCACCGAACTGGCCAAGGGGCTGGCGATGCCGCCGATGGCCTTCATCTTCGCGATCACCTTCGCCGCCAGCCAGAGCTTCCTCACCCCGATCGGCTACCAGACCAACCTGATGGTGTTCGGCCCCGGCCGGTACCGCTTCCTCGACATGCCCCGCTACGGCGCCCCCCTCTCGATCCTCCTGGCCCTGGTGGTGCCCTGGCTGATCTGCCGCCACTTCGGGCTGTAGGCCGCGGCGGCCCCGCGGGCGCTCAGGCGGGAGGCTCCTCGCCCTTCCCCTCCAGGGCCCTCTCCTCGAGGCGGCCCACCAGCTTCGGCAGCACCAGCACGATCACCAGCAGCACCAGGGCGCCGAGGCCGAACTCGATCACCCCCTTCACCATCTGCTCGAAGGGGATCCAGCGGCCGCCGAGCCAGGCCAGCCCCACCATCGTCGAGGCCCAGAGCACCGCCCCGAGCATGTTGAACAGCAGGAAGCGGCGGTAGGGCATGTGCACCGCCCCGGCGATGGGGCCGGCCAGCACCCGCAGCACCGCCACGAACCGGCCCAGCAGGACCGACTTGCCGGCATGGCGCAGGAAGCGCTCCCGCAGGGCCTCCATCTGCTCCGGGGTCCGGCCCAGCAGCCGTCCGGCCCGCAGCAGCAGTCCCCAGCCCGCCCGGCGGCCCACCCAGTAGCCGAGGTTGTCCCCCAGGATCGCCCCGCCGGCCGCCGCCCCCATCACCCCGAGCACCTGCAGCTGGCCGCTGCCGGCCGCATAGCCCGCCAGCAGCGTCACGGTCTCGCCGGGCAGGGGCACGCCGGCGTTCTCCAGCAGCATGGCGCCGAACACCACCCAGTACCCCCAGTCCTGGAGGAGCGTCTGGAGCGTGGTGAGGCTGATGGTCCCGTCGAACACGGCCAGGGGCCAGGCCATCGCTGTGGAGAGGGAAGCCAGACCCTATCTCCCCGGCCAGGCCAGTGTTCCGGTGCAGAGCCAGCGGCGGCGGCGCAGCGGGTTGGCGTGGGGCCCCGGCCAGGTGAAGCGGGGCAGGGCCAGGGCCGGGGTGGTGGGGGTGATCAGGGCCGCGTCAACGGTGGCCACCTGGACGTAGTGGCGGCCGCAGATTTCCCCGTCGCCGGGCCGATGGCTGTTGAAGGGGTAGGAGAAGGCCCGGGGAGCCTCCCCCAGCACCCGCTCGAGCCGGGCGGCCGAGCGGCCCAGTTCCGCCTCGAACGCCTCGGCGCTGATGCTGCAGCGGGGCACGTGGTGGTGGCCGTGGCTGCCGAGCTCGTGGCCGGCCTCCCGGGCCCGGCGCAGGTGCTCGGCGCTGGGGTAGAGGCGAGCGGCCGCTGCCGCCAGTTCACCGGCCGTGTCAAAGCGCTCCGCCAGCTCCGCCAGCAGCTCCCGCACCCGCACCACGGGGGTGCCATCCCGCAGGCGGGCGATCAGGGCCGCGCCCTCCAGGTCGGCCGGCAGATCCAGCCGCCGGCGGGCCAGTTCCGCCAGCCGGGGCGCCAGGCGGGGATGGGCGCCATACCAGTAGAGGGCGTGCTCCCAGACCAGCTCCCCGCCGGCGTCCATCGCCGTGGATTGGAAGAACACCGCGGGGATCCCCAGGCTCCGCAGCACCTCCAGCCCCTCCTCGTAGTTGCAGCGCAGGCCGTCATCGAAGCTGACGATCACCCCGAACTCGGAGCCCGTGGGGAAGCGGCCGGCCCGCAGATCGGCGTAGGTGAGGAAGCGGGCGCCGCGGCGCCGCAGAACGCCGAGCTCGGCGGCCAGCTCGCTGGGGGGAATCGGCGGCACCCCGAAACGGTCGAGGAAGGGTTCCCTTCCCGGCTGGTCGACCCGGTGATACAGCAGCCCCAGCACCTTGCCCCGCAGGCGCCGCAGCCAGAGGCGATCCAGCGGCGGCAGGAACAGCAGGTCCGCTGCCCGGTTGGCGGCCCGTCCCAGGCGGCTCATGACGGCTCCCCCTGCACCACCCGCACCGCCCCGTCCCGGCGCGCCTGGTCGGCCAGGTAGTCGCGCACCAGGCCCCGGGCAATGCGGCGGTTGGCCAGCAGCCGCTGCCAGGGCTCATAGACGTAGCCGGTGCGCCGCAGGAACAGCTTGCCCTTCTCCCACTGGGGCACCCGCGGCGCCGTGCCGGCCTCAAGCCGGTGGGCCGCCTCGATCAGCAGCTCGATGCCCACGTGGAAGCTGCGCACCTCGATGGTCTCGACGTTGTCGTCGGGCTGCATCGGCACGTGGGCCGACAGGATGATGTCGCCGCTGTCGATGCCGGGGTCGATGTGGTGGACCGTCACCCCCACCAGCTCCGGATGCCCCTCCATGAGCATGTAGAGGTTGCAGTTGGCGCCGCGGGAGTAGGGCGACAGCCCGGTGTGCAGGTTGATGAGGCCGTGGCGGAGGGTGGGGATCAGATCCAGCACCGGCTTGCGCAGCAG
Organism: Cyanobium sp. Copco_Reservoir_LC18; assembly: GCF_009834675.1. Lineage (NCBI taxonomy): Bacteria > Bacillati > Cyanobacteriota > Cyanophyceae > Synechococcales > Prochlorococcaceae > Cyanobium > Cyanobium sp. Copco_Reservoir_LC18. Next base: position 333,794 of record NZ_ASAC01000012.1, on the reverse strand, counting down.
CTGGGTGCCGTTCACCAGCACGATGTCGGGGGCCACCTGGCGCAGGACGTCGGCGGTGCGCTCCTCGTTGATGGCCGAGGTGACCAGCACCGGCACCTCAGGCGGCAGCTCGGGCGGGGCGCCGTTGTGGTGGAACAGCTGCCGCTGCAGGGCCGCGCCGCGGCGGTCGTGGGGCCGCAGCAGCACCCGGGCGATCAGCTGTCGCAGCAGCCGCAGGGGCCGGCGGTACTTCGCCAGCCGGGAGAGCAGGCTGCGGCTGGCCGGCGGCGACACCTGCAGCACCACGCCCACGAGGGTGAATTCCTCGGCCGCCCGCCGCACCAGGTGGCGCTGGTAGAGGCCGTCGCAGCAGAGCACGGCCACCCGCAGGGAGCTCACGGCCATGGATCCGCCGATCGCAGCGTCATCAGCGGATGGTACGGACGGCGCGGCCGGAAGGCGGCACAGTGGGACCGATCCTGAGGCGCCCATGGCCGTCCGAGACGTGCTGACCATCGGCGATCCCCGCCTGCGCCAGGTGAGTGCGCCGGTGGAACGCTTCAACGACCCCGCCCTGCCGGCCCTGCTCGAGGACCTGCGCGACACCATGGCCGCCCATGCGGGCGCCGGTCTGGCGGCCCCCCAGATCGGTGTGCCCCTGCGGGTGGTGATCTTCGGCATCACGTCCAACCCCCGCTACCCGGAGGCGCCCCCCATTCCGGAGACGGTGCTGATCAATCCCGTCCTCACGCCCCTCGGCGACGACCGGGACGACGACGCCTGGGAGGGCTGCCTGAGCGTGCCCGGCTGGCGCGCCCGGGTGCCCCGCTGGCGCCGCCTGCGCTACCGGGCGTTCGATCCCGAGGGGCAACCCTTCGAGCGGGAGGTGGAGGGGTTCCATGCCCGGGTGGTGCAGCACGAGTGCGACCACCTCGATGGGGTGCTGTTTCCGGATCGGGTGCCGGCGGGGCTGCCCCGTGGCTGAGAGCACCGGAGCGATGCCCCGCTGGTGGGTGCGCGGCGACCTGGACGGCTTCCTCGGGCTCGGCCTCGACAACCTCATCCAGATCCTGCTGATCGTGGCCCTCTGCCGCGGCGTGCTGGGGTACCCCGACGGGCTGATCTTCGGCACGATCCTGCCGGCCACCGGCCTCAGCCTGGTGGTGGGCAACGTGGCCTATGCCGTCCAGGCCCACCGCCTGGGGCGACGTGAGGGCCGGGACGACCGCACCGCCCTGCCCTACGGCATCAACACGGTCAGCCTGTTCGCCTACGTCTTCCTGGTGATGCTGCCGGTGAAGCTGGCGGCCACCGGCCAGGGCCTGGATCCCCAGGCCGCCGCCCAGCTCTCCTGGCGCGCCGGCCTGCTGGCCTGCCTGGGGTCGGGGCTGATCGAGGCGGGGGGCGCCTTCCTGGTGGCCCCCCTGCGCCGCTGGCTGCCCCGGGCGGCCCTGCTCTCCACCCTGGCCGGCATCGCCCTGGGCTACATCGGCCTGGGGTTCCTGCTGCGCACCTACGCCGTCCCCGTTGTGGGGCTGGCGGTGCTGGCGGTGATCCTGCTGGCCTACTTCGGCCAGGCCCGGCTGCCCCTGCCGGGTGGGCTGCTGGCGGTGCTGGTGGGCATCGTCCTGGCCGCGGCCACGGGTCTGCTGCGGCTGGACGGCCCCACCTGGCAGGCCAACCTCGCCCAGGTGGGTTTGCACCTGCCGGTGCCCCGCCTCGGTGCCCTCTGGGAGGGCCGCGGCGAGCTGCTGCCTTGGCTGGGGGTGACGGTGCCGATGGGTCTGTTCAACCTGCTGGGATCCCTGCAGAACCTGGAGAGCGCCGAGGCGGCCGGCGACCCCTACCCGGTGAGGAGCTCCCTGCTGATCAACGGCATCGGCACGGTTGCCGCCGCCGTGCTGGGCTCCTGCTTCCCCACCACCATCTACATCGGCCACCCGGGCTGGAAGGGCATGGGCGCCCGCATCGGCTACTCCTGGCTCAACGGTCTGGTGATGGGCCTGGGCTGCCTGCTGGGGCTGTTCGGGGTGGTGGGCCAGCTGGTGCCGATCGAGGCCGGCATGGCGATCGTGCTCTACATCGCCCTGGTGATGGCGGCCCGGGCCTTCCAGGCCACCCCGCCGGCCCATGCCCCCGCCGTCGCCCTGGGGCTCCTGCCCGGCCTGGCCGGCTGGGGCTCCCTGATGCTGAAGGCGGGGCTGCGGGCCGGGGGCAGCGGCACCCCGGCCAACCCCTTCGGCCCCCAGCTGCTGCTGCCGCTGCAGCAGGCGGATGTGTGGGCCGCCGGCGCCTTCGCCCTCGAGCAGGGCCAGATCCTGGCGGCCATGCTGCTGGCGGCGATGCTCGTCTATGTGATCGAGCAGCGCTTCCGCGCCGCCGCCCTCTGCGCCCTGGTGGCGGCCGCCGCCTCCTGGCTGGGGCTGATCCACGCCTGGAGCTTCACCCTGGCCGACACCGTCCTTGATCCCGGCTGGGGCAGCGGCACCCCCTGGGCCCTGGGCTATCTGGCGATGGCGGTGGTGTTCCTGCTGGGACGCCGTTGAGCGGGCCCGTGGCAGAGCCCCTGCCTCGGCATCGCCAGATCGGGTCACACGCCGCCGGAAGGGCCGTCCTGGTCGAGAATCTCCTGGATGTAGGCCTTGTCGTTGCGATCGGAGGGCTGCCTGCGGGCAGGACGCAGGGGTGACGGGTGCCTGCTGACATAGGAGCGGCGAGCCTGCCAGGCTTCGACTCTGGCAAAGAGACCCATGGCTTGTAATCCGGCGCCATGGGAGGTCTCGTAAGGAGCCTTTCGCTTCCGTTTGCGATGCCATTCCTGGAGCACCGTCAGGCGGCTGTCGGGCCGTTGTGCGGCCGCCGCAAAGGCCAGGCCAAAACCCAGGGCTGAAAGAATCACATGGAAGCAACTCTGCAACAGACTCCAGAGAATCGATGGCTTCGCTCGGCTGAATTGGTCTGTCGCCTGGCGTTTCGCCTGCTCCATGGACATCAGGAGCCTTGCCTTCAGTACCGGAAGCGGAGTGGCCAGACTGGCGGCTGACAGGCTCGGTCCACCTGCCGCACGGAGCCTGGTCTGAAGCTCGTCCGCACTGGATGCGCCGTTGACGGCACGACGCATGTCCTCGAACTGTCGGTTCACCTGGGACTGCCCATGGCCATTCGGTCCCTGGATGTTTGCGGCATAGACACGCCAGGCGGAGACGGATTGCAATGGCACAAGCATGAGAAAGCCCAGGGCGACGACCATGGCCCACCTGGAGATGAACCCATGGAACGAACGCAGGGAAGGGCTGCCTTTATCCAGATGGGCGGCGACAGACACGATGGCCACCCCTACCAGCGGCAGCGCGGCATTCTCCACAAGCACGGAGCAAAACCTCAATCCCCACGTTGCATTGAGCAGCGAGATCGGCAGAATCCCTGTCAGCACAACCGACCCGTAGGCCAGGAAGAGAGCCAGGGAGATGAACCAGAGCTTGCTGCCCAGGGTTGAGGTCATGGATCGCGCGGTTCAACGTCGAAACGGAGTCTGTGAGCCACCGGGAGAGGGAGGAACAAGGCCTGCGACAACGCAGGCCCTGAAGGCGACTCATTCAGGATGATGCCGCGATTCTTTTTCTCAGTCTGCGGCTCCAGGCGAGGCTGGCGCCAACCCCCAGCAACGGCAGTGGGCCTGGGACCGATGACGTGCCTGGGGGTACCACAACCTCCCCGCTGGAGACATTGAATCTCCAGACGCCCGCCTGCCCGACGTTGCTGGTGTTCACCAGATTCAGGACCTCAGCAGTCTTGGAGCCTGGGATCGTATAGAAGTCTGTGCCGTTGCCAGCATCAAACCCAGCAAGGGCGGGTGTTCCACCCAGGCCCTGACTGTCGCCACCGCTTGCCTGCCCCGTCGTCCAGTTGAGGTCGTCGTAGCGGAATTCAAAGGAGAAATCTCCTGCGGAGCCGGTGGTGGATTCAAGGTTGCGGAGCACCAACTGGAAGTTGTTGGTTGGTGGCCTCAGCTGGTTGTAGACACCAACATTATTCCACGTGACGACGGTGGTGTTGGCATCCGGATTGGTGTACCAGACCAACCCCTCATCGCCGGAGCTGGGATTTCTTGTGTCCACATCCGCCCACCACGGGGCAATGATCGGCTGCGGTGCCCCTGGGAAGAAGGATGGTGTGAAGGTCCCGAACACGGACTGGAAGGTTATGTTGCCGTTGGTATTGGCGTAATATTGATTATAGGTGGTGCCATAGAAGTTGATGGCGAAAGGCAGGTCTATTGGTCCAACCCCACTATCGTCGTTTCTGAAAACCGAATTGCTCCCGAAACCCTTTGGTCCCCCCAGGCCACTGAGAAGGGGGGCCGCATCACCAGAGCTGGGGGAAAGGGTCAGGGAGGCGACTGCAAGAGCCATGCCTGTGATGGCCTGGGTGAAGAGGGATGGCTTCATGCTCGAAAGGTATGTCTGACGAATTGGGAATCTACGCTTGCTGAAGGCCTGGATGTTCGCTTGCTGCACAATGCCTGCAGATCAGATGCCCGGCCTCCATTCCGATAGGCTTATTCACCGTAATCAGTCGATTTCCCTCGACAAAGTCGCTGCCATCTGTCCTCGAGAACCATTCTTCGAGCCGATGCATCCGGTCCGACCTTGAAGGACGCCCATCCAGGACGTTGCTCGAAGTCAACCAGCATGGCAAGCATTCTCCCTTCAGCCAGCGGAAGTTGCCGCTAACGCTTGCATGACTAAGGTTGGCTTTCTGAGGGCTTTTTCAGCATGTCGGGTTCCCTGAGGGGCCGCCTCAAGCGGATGGAGCAGCGCTTCGAGCGGGTCCTGTGGCGCCTGCGGCTGATCGCCATCCTGCCGGTGATCATGAGCCTGGTCAGCACGGTGGCGTCCTTCGTGCTGGGCACCGTGGAGATCGCCAGGGCCCTCGTCGCCCTCGGCCACGTCGATCAGCTCGACAAGAAGGTCGTCGCCGAACTGCTGGGGGCGATCGTTTCGGGGATCGACCTTTACCTGATCGGCATCGCCCTGCTGATCTTCGGCTACGGGGTCTACGAACTGCTGATCTCCCCGATCGAGGCGGCCCGGGAGCACGACCAGGGGGGCGGCGGCCTGCTGGACATCCGCAACCTCGACCAGCTGAAGGAGAAACTGGTCAAGGTCCTGGTGGTGGCGCTGATCGTGTCCGCGTTCAAGGCGATGCTCACCCTGCCGATCAAGGACGGCCCCTCCCTGGCCTTCTTCAGCCTGAGCGTGCTGCTGCTCGCCCTGAGTGGCTACCTGGTCACGGGCAACGCCGACAAACTGTTCTCCCGCTGATGCCCCGCCTGCCCGTGGAGACCCCCGCCGCCCCGCCCCAGCTGCTGCGGCTACGCCGTCCCGACGACTGGCACGTGCACCTGCGTGATGGGGCCCTGCTGCAGATGGTGGCCCCGGCCACGGCCCGCAGCTTCGAGCGGGCGATCGTGATGCCCAACCTCAGCCCGCCGATCACCACGGTGGCGGCGGCCGCGGCCTACGGAGCCCGGATCCGGGCGGCCCTGCCGGACGGCAGCCGCTTCACCCCCCTGCTGACGGCCTACCTCACCGACACCATCGACCCGGCGGAGATCGAGCGTGGCCACCGCGAGGGCGTCTTCACCGCCTGCAAGCTCTACCCGGCCCACGCCACCACCAACGCCGCCGCCGGTGTCACCGATCTGGCCCGGATCGCGCCGGTGCTGGCGACGATGGAGCGGATCGGCATGCCCCTGCTCATCCACGGCGAGGTGACCGATGCCGAGATCGACATCTTCGACCGCGAAGCGGTGTTCATCGAGCGCCACCTGGCGCCGCTTCTGCGGCGGTATCCGGGCCTGAAGGTGGTGCTGGAGCACATCACCACCGCCGACTCCGTCGCTTTCGTGCGCCAGGCGGGCCCCAACCTGGCCGCCACCATCACCCCGCACCACCTGCACATCAACCGCAACGCCATGTTCCAGGGGGGGCTGCGGCCGGACTTCTACTGCCTGCCGGTGGCCAAGCGCGAACGGCATCGACTGGCCCTGCGCCAGGCGGCCACCTCCGGCGAGCCCAGCTTCTTCCTGGGCACCGATTCGGCCCCCCATCCCCGCTCGGCCAAGGAAAGCGCCTGTGGCTGCGCCGGCATCTACAACGCCCCCTTCGCCCTGGAGAGCTACGCGGCCGTGTTCGAGCAGGAGGGGGCCCTGGATCGGCTGGAGGCCTTCGCCAGCCTGCACGGGCCCGCCTTCTACGGGCTTCCCCTGAACGAAGGGACCATCACCCTGGTGCGGGAGCCCCACACGGTGCCGCCGCGCCTGCACGGCAACGCCGCCGGCGGCGCCACCACCACCCTGGTGCCTTTCCATGCCGGCCAGGTGCTGCACTGGCGACTGGAGAGCGAGGGCTGAGCCCCAGCCCAGCCGGGATGGATCAGGGGCGCGGCTTCAGTGGCGCCCCGTCCGCCAGGGAGGGATCGCCGCCCAGCACGGCGGTGCCCGCCGGCTTGCGGCCGGCCGCGGGGATGCGCTCCTTGGTGCGGTAGCCCCGGCCGTCGAACACCTCGCGCACCCAGGTGGCCGGGGCGCCGCCGCCGGACTGCAGCCGCCAGAGATCGCGCCAGCGGTTGCGGCGCGCCTCCGGGACGATGACCGGCAGCCGGCTGGTGGGGAAGCTGCTGATGAGGCGGTAGCCCCGCCCTTCCTGGCGGAACACCTGGAGCGTGCAGCCACCGGTGCCGCAGACGTAGGGACCCATCAGGTAGACGAGCACGTCCTGACGACCATCCCCATCGAGGTCGGTGCGGCCATGCACGTAGCTGACCCGCCCCATGCCCCCGGCGGTGCTTCCCAGGGGGCGGCGCAGGTCGGGGGAGGCCGCCAGGATCGCCGTCTCCAGTGCCGGATCGGGCCGGTTGCTGTAGCCGGGCCCGGCGGCGGCGCGGGGTTCCCAGATGAGAATGCCGCCATCGGCCAGCAGGCTCAGGTTGAGCCGGCCGTCCCGCAGCAGGTAGCCCCGCACGTAGGGAAGCTGGCGGGCAAGGGGTTCCCCCAGGCTGGGCGCCGGGCACAGGGCCTTGGTGCTGGCCAGGGGCCCGAAGCGGAAGCCGCCGTTGCCGGGGTCAGTGCTGGGCTCCACCTGCCAGCTGCCCGTGGCGCGGTTGCAGTCGAGCTGCAGCACCGCACGGCCGTCGGCCTGGAGCGAGAGGGTGTAGCGGGAGGGGTTCGCCGGACGCTTCAGGCCCTGGGCGTCATCCATCGACTGGATCCCCACCAGCTGCCAGGAGGTGCCCTGCAGCGGTGGGGTCCGGGGGGCTGCCACCACGGGCAGCGTCGACCCGGCCAGGAGGGACGCCGCCGCGATGGCACCCCCTGTCCAGCCCCCCAGGAGCCGGGCCACCGTGCTGGATGGGAAACACATCGGGCGACTCCTGCGGGCTCTCCACAATCGGACACCGATCCCTGAGCGGCGGGACGGGGCCGAGCAGGCTCGTGCCATCCCGCCGCCGCCATGGCGATCCTGCGCGCCGCCACCTGCTTCGCCCTGATCTTCCGCCACGGTTGCGTTCCGGGGGCGGTGCGGGTGCCGCGGCTGGCGGTGTGCCTGGCCGAACGGCTGGAGATGCCGTGGATGGCCCTGCGGCTCCTCTAGGCGCTGCTGCCGCTGCTGCCGGGCTGCGGCTCCACCACCACGGCGGTGCCGTAGCAGAGCACCTCGGTGGCGGCGGCGGTGCCGCCCTGCACCTCCGAGCCGTCGTAGCGCGTGCCGACGATGGCATTGGCCCCCAGCGCCCGGGCGTGCTGGATCATCTGCTCGTAGGCCTGCTCCCGGGCCTGCTCGCACATCTCGGTGTAGGCGCCGATCCGGCCGCCCACGATCTGCTTGAGCCCGCCCAGGAAGCCCTGCACCAGGGTGGGGGAGCGCACGACGATGCCGCGCACCAGACCCCTGTAGGCGGTGATCGTGTGGCCCTCGATCGTGAAGGTGGTGGTCACGAACACGGGTTTGACCATCGGGACGGGGTCGGCGGCTGCCCCATCCTGCTGGGAGCGGCAACGCGCATCAACCAGTGGGCAGCAAGCGGCGCGCTCAGGCGGCCGGGCCGAGGCCCGCCTCCAGCACGGGAATCGCCCGCTCCAGGGCCACCCCGCGGCTGGCCTTGAGCAGCACCCGATCCCCCGGCTGCAGCCAGTCGAGCAGCAGCGCGGCCGCCTCTTCGGGCGTGGCCGCCCGCGCCAGCCGCGGCAGGCCTGCCGCGGCGGCGAGCATCGCCTGGGCTTCGGCGTCGGCCGCCACGATCACCAGCCCATCGAGGCCCAGGGCCCGGGCCCGGCCCGCCACCTGGCGGTGCAGTTCCAGGCTGCGGTCCCCCAGCTCGAGCATCGTGCCCAGCACCGCATAGCGGCGGCCTTCTCCGCCGGCTCCTCCCGGGGCCCCCAGCAGCTCCAGGGCCGCCAGCACCGCCTCCGGAGAGGCGTTGTAGGTCTCATCAAGCAGCGCCACCCCGCCCAGCTGCAGGCGGCGGGCGCGGCCGCCCGGCAGCGCCACCGCCAGGTCGCCGAGGGCCGCCGCCGGCACGCCCAGTTCCCGGGCGACGGCCAGCGCCAGCAGCAGGTTGCGGGCGTTGTGGCGGCCCTCCAGCGGCAGCGCCAGGCTCGGGCCGTCCAGCAGGCGCAGGCAAGGGCCCTCCAGGCGTCCCAGCAGCTCCGCGGCCGGCAGCCCCGCCGGGAAGCCCGCCGCCTCGTCCTCCAGGGCGACGCGGACCACCCGGCCCCGCCAGACCCGCGCCAGGGACTGCTCCAGCAGCGGGTCCCCGGCGGGAATCACCAGCACCCCTTCCGGCCCCAGTCCGGCGGTGATTTCGCACTTGGCCTGGCCGATCGCCTCCCGGCTGCCCAGCCGGCCGATGTGGGCGGTGCCGATGTTGGTGATCACGGCCACGTCCGGTTCGGTGCAGCGGGTCAGACGGTCGATCTCCCCCAGTCCCCGCATCCCCATCTCCACCACCAGGGCCGCCGTGCCGGCGTCCGCCCTCAGGATCGTGAGCGGTGCCCCCACATCATTGTTCTCGTTGCCGCTGCTGGCCACCACCGGCCCGAGGGGGGACAGGGCGGCCCGGATCAGTTCCCGTGTCGTCGTCTTGCCCGCCGAACCGGTCACCGCCACCACCGGCAGCCCCAGCTGCCGGCGCCAGAGGCGGGCCAGCTGCTGGTAGGCCTCCAGGGTGTCGTCCACGGGCCAGATCGGCCCGCCGCCGCCGGCCACCAGCTCCGCCAGGGCCGACCCGTCCAGCCGGTCCCGCTGCACCACGGCCGCCGCCGCCCCGGCGGCGAAGGCGTCGGCCACGAAGCGGTGGCCATCGAAGCGCTCCCCCACCAGCGCCAGGAACAGGGCGCCGCCCAGATCGCCGCGGCTGTCGGTGCTGATGCCGCGGAAGCCATCCGGTTCGCCGGCCCCGGGTGCCCCCAGGGGCCGGCCCCAGAGCTCGCACAGTGACGGGTACGACAGCAGCATCAACCTCAGGTCCCGGGGTCGAGCAGGATCATGCCGGACCCCACCAGCGCGGACCGGGCCAGCAGCCGCTGCCGGCTGTCCACCAGCTCCAGGCGCTCGTAGCCCAGCGCCAGCGACCGCTGCTGCCAGCGCTCCGCCCAGCGGCCCCGGCTCGCCGGGGCGAGCCCGGCGTAGGCCGGAGCCATCGTCAGCACCAGGCGGCCCTCGGCAGGCTTCGGATGGGCCGAGGCGATCAGATGGTCGGGGTCATCTTCCGCCAGCAGGGCCAGGAGGGGGTCGAGCTCCAGGACCGGCGGCGGTTCGGGCTCGGCCACGGCTGCGGCGTCGGCCACGGGAGCCGGTGCGGGTCCGGGCGGCGGGGCGCTCGGCGTCGGTGCCGGCAGGTCCCCCGACGGCACGGCAGAAGGGGCCATCGGTGGCGCAGGCGCCACGACGGGAACGGCGGGACCCAGGTCCGGGCGGGCGCCACGGTGGGACATCCCGCGCCGGGCCTGGCCCGCCAGGGCCAGCAGCAGGGCCAGCAGCAGGGCCAGCAGGGCCGCCAGCAGCAGGGGCCAGAACAGGGGGGCCAGTCCCTGCGGCCAGAACCCCGGCACCGACAGATCCCCTTCGCCATTGCGGCGCCAGAGTTCCCGCAGCTTCAGGCGCAGGGAGGCCAGCACGGCCCGCAGCGCCTGGCCAAGCCGGCCCCAGGGGCTCGCGTAGGGCGCCGGCAGCTCGGAGGGGGGCGGAACCGGATCAGCCATGGACGCCGGACACGGGGGGCTGGCTCAGGAATCGTTGCGGCGGCGCAGCAGGGCCAGGGGGTTGCGGGGCCGCTGGGGCGGCGGCGCCTCCTTGGGGGACCCCTCGGGCCTGGAGTCGTCATGCAGCAGGCTCGGATCCGCCCCCTGACCCTGGGAGAAGCGCTCCACCTGGGCCGCGTCGGGGGTGGGCTCCTTGACCCCGCAGACCTCCCGGTACATGGCGTCGTACTCCAGGGCGGAGCGGTTCCAGCTGAAGTCCGTGGTCATGGCCCGCCGCTGCAGCTCCTGCCAGCTGGGTTCGTTGCGGTAGGCCTCCCAGGAGCGCACGATCGTCGTGTAGAAGTCGATCGCCTCGTAGCGATCGAAGCCGTAGCCGGTGCCGGTGCCGGCGGTGGGGTCGTTGGGGGGCACGGTGTCCACCAGACCGCCGACGCGGCGCACCACCGGGATCGAGCCGTAGCGCATCGCCAGCATCTGGCTGATGCCGCAGGGCTCGAACCGGCTCGGCATCAGGAAGGCGTCGCTGCCGGCGTAGATCAGCCGCGACAGGGCGTCGTCGTAGGTGAGGAACACCGAGAAGCGGCCCGGGTGGCGCGCCGCCATCTGCCACAGGCCCGACTCGTAGCCCCGGTCGCCGGTGCCCAGCACCACGAACTGGCTGTCGCTGTAGGCCAGCACCCGGTCGGCGACCTGCAGCAGCAGGTCCACCCCCTTCTGGTCCACCAGTCGGCTCACCATCCCCATCAGGTAGGAGCGGGGGCTGACGTTCAGTCCCATCCGTTCCTGCAGCAGCCGCTTGCAGGTGCTGCGGCCGCTGAGGTCGGCTGAGGAGAAGGGCGCCGGCAGGGTGGCGTCGGTGGCGGGATTCCAGTCCTCGGTGTCGATGCCGTTGAGGATGCCGCGCAGCTTGCCGCTGATGAAGTTGAGCAGGCCGTCGATGCGCTCGCCGTATTCCGGCGTGCGGATCTCCATCGCATAGGTGGGCGAGACGGCATTCACCCGGTCGGCGTAGAGCAGGGCCGCTGCCATGGTGTGGTCGCCCTGCATGTACCAGGGGCACCAGGTCATGCGGTCCAGTTTCCAGCGCCAGGGCCCCTGGTAGCGGAGGTTGTGGATGGTGAACACGGTGCTGATCTCCGGGTCCTGATGCATCCACACCGGGATCATGCCGGTATGCCAGTCGTGGCAGTGCAGGACCTGGGGTTTCCAGCCCCCGTTCCAGGCGAATTCGGCACTGGCGTTGGCAAAGAAGGTGAAGCGCCAGTCCTCATCTTCGCCGCCATAGATGCGCTCGGGATCGAACACCGGATGGCCCACCAGATAGATGGTCAGACCACTGGTGGGGTGGCGGGTTTCGTAGATGGCGAAATCGGTGCCCATCGCGTGGCCACGCCACATCGGTTCGGCCGGAATCTCCAGCCGACTCCAGAGTTTTCCGTAGCCCGGCATGATGATCCGCACGTCATGGCCCAGCGCCGCCAGGGCCGGTGGCAGGGAGCCCACGACGTCGCCCATGCCCCCCACCTTGATCATGGGTGCGCACTCCGCAGCGGCAAACAGAACCCTCATCCGCGCTCGATCGCTGGTGCGCCTGGAACTCTACGGGCTGCCCCGGAGCGCTCCGCTTGCCGGCGTCGGCGGGCTCAGGGCAGCACGGTCACCGGTGTGCCCACCTGCACCATCTCGAACAGCTCCTTGACGTCCTCGTCGAACAGACGCACGCAGCCGTGGGAGACGGCACCGCCGACGCTGTCGCGATGCGGCGTGCCGTGGAAGCCGGAGGTCACGCATCCCTTCACCTCCAGGTGCTCCTGGCCGTTGAAGCCGCGCCGGCCCTTGCAGTCGCGGTGGAAACCGATCCAGCGGGAGCCGAGGGGATTGGTGGGACCAGGGGGGATGCGCACGCCCTTGGCGGGATGCTCCCAGATCGGATAAGCGGTCTTCTCGATCACGCGGAACGAACCCACCGGGGTCTCCCAGCCGGGCATGCCCACCCCCACCTTGAAGCGGCGCCGTTCCCGGTCCCCCTCCATCACCTTCAGCAGCCGCCGCCGGCGGTCGAGAACCAGCTGCAGCGGGGACGCGGCGGGCTCCGTCGTGGTCGCTTCCTCCACCGGAGTGGCTGCCGGCTCGCCGCCCGCGGCGGCGGCCAGCGCGGGCTGCAGCGACCACCCGGAGCAACAGCTGAACAGGGCCAAAGCCAGGGGCAGGATGGCTTGGCGGTTCACGATGGGGTGAGTAGGGATCGCTAGCTCACTTCAGGTTAGCGAGCGGAGCGCAGCCCCGGTCCGGGGCCTGGCACGGAAGGGGCCTGGCCCGGGTCTAAACTTTCCCCATCAAGTTCAACGGTCAGCCCGGTTGCAGCCCCGATTGCGGCAATCGTTCATTGCGTCACAGTTGCATCGATTCGCAGTCAGCACGTCTGCCGTTCTGTTCATGGGTCTGGAGATCGTCGCCCCATCCCTTGGGGCTCCTGAACATCGCCACGGCCTTCTCTACAGCTACAAGAACGACACGGTCCCTCCCCGTTGTTCGCGCAGCTTCTGGCTGCTCCAGAAGAGCAAGAAGGTCTGGTTCCTCGTGGATGAGAACAACAAGACCAAGAACACGGACACGGAACCCGCCTTCTTCTACCGGGGCCGGAGAATTCTCTACCGGGGCGATCTGATCTCACTACCCCCCGAGCGAAGAAAACCCCTGGAATCGAACAGCATCGTGTGGGGTGAGCCCCTTGCCCATGGCTGGGGACGGGGGCCGAACGGGACAAATCACTACCTGCATCTCTGGACCCGCTGGTCGATCTTTCAGCCTGCCCGTTGCCATCCTGAATACTTCACGATGACGTTCCTGCCGCCCCATCAGCGCTGATCGGGTGGCACAGGGACAGGCCGTTGGTCCCGTCATCGATCCGGCGGTAGCGGATGGTCCATCCGTAGGCGCTGCGCAGCTTCAGGAGCATCACCAGGCCCCAGTGGGCCTCCCTGGCGAGGGGATCGTGGCCGCTCGCTTCCATCGCCTGATCCACGGCCGCCAGGGCGGCCTCGAAGTCGAAGGGGGCGCCGCGGTCGAGGATCTGCACGCAGAACTGTTCGCTGGTCACCTGTACCGACAGCCGGACCGGCGGCGGAGGGTCGAGACCGGCGTGGGCATGGCGCACGGCATTGGTGAAGCCTTCGACAAGGGCCAGCTGGGCCTGCATCCAGAGTTCCGGAGGCACGGCCGGATCACTCAGTTGCTCAAACCAGCCGAGCACCGTCTCGATGGCATCGAGATCACTGTTGACCGTGAGCTGGCTGAGGGGCCGATCGGAGTCCGAAGGCTGGGGCCGGATCATGCCGCCCCGGAGTCCTTGCTGAACAGCACCAGAAAGGTGCGGACGATCAGCTTCAGGTCGTAGCCCAGGCTCCACTTCTGCTGGTAGCGGAGATCCAGCCGGATCACATCCTCGAAATCCCGGATCGATGATCGGCCACTCACCTGCCATTCCCCACTCAGGCCTGGCCGCACATCGAACCGCTGCCAGCTGGGAATGGCGTAGCGACGCACTTCATCGGGGGTGGCGGGCCGGGTGCCGATCAGGCTCATGTCGCCGATCAGCACGTTCCAGAACTGGGGCAGTTCATCCAGGCTGGTCTTGCGCAGGATCCGGCCCACGCGGGTGATCCGGGGGTCGTTGTCATTCTTGAAGAAGGCCCCCTGGGCCTGGTTCACCACCCGGTCCTTCAGCTGTTCGGCATCACTCACCATGGAGCGGAACTTCCAGATCCGGAAGTGACGGCCCATCCAGCCGCAGCGCACCTGGCTGAACAGGATCGGCCCCGGGCTGTCCAGGCGGATCGCCAGGGCGATGGGCAGGAACAACACCGCCGTGACCCCCAGCCCCACCAGGGCGCCGCCGACATCCAGGCACCGCTTGACGGCGGAGCGCACCGAGGGGTGGGTGAGCGGTGGCCGCTGGTCCTCCGTCCGGGAGAGCTGGGGCAGCAGACCCTCGGAATGGGCCGTGATCGGCAGAACCTTCTCCAGTCCGGTCATCTGCAGGGCCAGGAACACCTGACGGTGCAGGCTCCAGGCGGCCAGGGGGACCCCGCGCTCCTGGGCCGTCTTGATGGCCCCCACCAGGGCACCGATGCCGCTGCTGTCGATGTTGGCCGTGCCGCCGAAATCCAGGACCACCTGCCGCAGGCCCTCCACCTCCGCCAGCCAGCCGGCGAAACCGGAGCGGAAGGCCACGGCTTCGGTGACGGTGAGCCGCGGCGGCAGCTGCAGGATCAGCACACCGTTGCGCACGGTTCTGACGAACGGTTCCGGGGAGGAGGGGCCGCCCATCATGGCTCCGGGAAGTGGGACTGGAGACTCCGGCAGAGGGACTGGGCGGAGCTGTCGGTGACGTCGCTGATGGACGTCTTGAACGGGGCGTCGAGAAAGCGCACCAGATCGGCCGGGCTCCAGGCGATCGGCACTCCCATCTGCTTCAGGGCCAGGGCGAGTTCCACCTGGTGATCGTCGACATGCTCCTGATAGCGGACACTGCGGGGCACCAGAATGAAGGGCTGCTCCAGTTCATCGAGCAACAGGACCGTTCCTTCCCCGCAATGGGCGATCACGACCCGTGCCTTCTCCACCAGGGCCCGGAAGGCGTCCTCCTTCAGCAACCGGTACACGGTGGTTCCACTGGGCAGAAACGTGCAGGTGCCGTACTGAACAACGATCTCCTCATCGATGAGCCCCTGCTGGATTAGCAGCTCCATCCACTGCATCAGCCGGTTGAAGGGAAACTGTTCCGTCCCCACGCTCACCAGGATCATGATCCGACCTTGCCCTGGACAAGCTCGGCGCGGGGATAGCGGCGCTGCAGCTGGGGCCAGTGCACGTAAAGGATGTCAAGAAACGGCCGAACGAGCCGCGCCGAGAGGCTCAGGGTCTCGATGCGGGTCACGGACTCGATGAACACGGTCTTGCATCTGAAAAGTTTACCGATCAGCAGAAAGGGGACGGCCACACCGGCGCCGGTCGAGACGATCACATCCGGCCGCCGGCGGCGGATCACCTGCAGCGCCAGGCCCAGGTTGCGCAGCAGATTCGGCAGGTTGCGATTGGTGGGGCTGTGGGCCCAGAGCACCTCCTCTCCCGCCAGTGCCGTTTCCGTGGTCGGCGTGCGGAAGGTGATCCAGAGATGGGGATGGCGCCCCCAGAAGTCGGCCAGTTGCTGCAGGGCCTTGAAATGCCCCCCCGACGAACAGACCAGCAGGATCTTCATGGCCCCAGCTCCCCCTGGATGCGCCGCCTCTGGCTGGCGCCGGTGGAGCGCAGCATCCGGCCCTCCAGCCAGCGATAGGGACCCTCCGGCAACACCAGCAGCAGGTAGGCCGCCACCAGGGTGATCAGGGTGCGGCGCGGTTCCTCCAGCAGCACCCTCCAGTCGGTGGCCAGGGATTGGTGCAGCAGCCGCACGGCCATGGCCCCATCCCGCTGCCGGGTGGCCCGGCGCGCCAGGTAGCGCAGCTGGTAGGCCCGGGCCCTGGAGCCCCACCGGGCAATGAACGCGGGGTGGGTGGCTTCGGTCTTGAGCAGAACCCGCTCCCAGGAGGCGTACTGCTGCATCAGGTTGGCCGAGAGTCCGCCGTCGCTGATGCGGTACAGCGTCAGGGCTTCGGGGATCCCCTCGATGCGCCAGTGGGTCTGCAGGGCGATCCGCAGCCAGCACTCGATGTCCTCGGACTGCCGGAAGCTGTCGTCGAAGAAGAACTCCTCCTCGGTGCCATAGAGATTGGCGGTGAAGCGAATGGCCTCAAAGACCTCCCGGCGGATGACGACCGCGGAGCCATTGCCGATCGGATTGCGGCAGAACACCACCTGCGGGGTGATATGGCGCAGGGGCGGCATCTGGTGGAGGCCGATGGGCCTGGAGGCCTCATCAATGAAGCTGGAACGGGAAAAACTCACCCCCACTTCGGGCTGCGACTGCAGATGGGCCAGATGGCGCTCCACCTTGGTGGGCAGCCAGAGATCGTCACTGTCGAGAAATCCCAGAATCTCCCCCTGGGCCTGGCGGATCCCCGTGTTCCGGGCGCCCGCCAGACCACGATTGCGCTGGTGCACAATCCGCAGGCGGGAATCCCCGTAGCCCTGGCAGATCGCCACCCCATCATCAGTGGAGCCGTCGTTCACCACCAGGATCTCGAGGTTGGTGTAGGTCTGGGCCAGCACCGATTCCAGACTCTCCCGCACCGTCGCAGCGGAGTTGTAGAGCGGCATCACCACCGTGACCAGGGGAGAGCGGCTCATGGACGGGGGTTCACAGGCACGGGGGCGTCGGCGATGGCCATCATGGCCGTGCCTTGCCCGGGCGGCCACCCAGGCGGCGCCAGGGTGCCAGCAGCTGACGGGCGAAGACCGCCACGGTCGTGAGCAGTGTCCGTCGTGGCTGCCGCAGCAGAAGTCGCCAGTCGGAGCGCAGGGCGCGGACCATGAAATCGGTGCCGACGGCGGGCGTCCCCCCCAGGCGCAGGGAGCGCCGGGCCAGGTAGCGCAGGTGAATCGCCTGGGCGGTGGCGAAATGCTGTGCCACCAGGTCGGGTGCATAGCGGCGGGCTTCCTGGATCAGCCGCAGCCAGCCCTGTTCCATGCGCTGCAGGCTGGAGGAGAGTCCCCCCACCGATGTGCGGTAGTAGGTGAGCACCTGGGGCAGCCCGGTGATGCGCCAGCGGCCGTCGCAGGCCACCCGCAGCAACCATTCCAGATCTTCCGAGTAGCTCATGTCGGAGACGAACCCACCCACCGTGGTGAACAGCTCGCGCCGCAGCACCCAGTTGGAGGTGGTGTTGGTGGGGTTCTCACAGAGGAAATCCACCGGTCGATAGAAGGTTCGGGGCTGGGCCGCCAGCTGGCCTGTGGGTGTTCCCTCGGGAGAGAGGAACGCGACGCGGGCGAAGCTCACGCCCACGTCGGCATGGTGGTCGTGGTGCTCCACATGCAGGCGCAGCTTGTCGGGATGCCAGAGGTCATCGGCATCCAGGAAGGCGATCAGGGGCGCCCGGCTCAGCGCCACGCCGCGGTTGCGAGCCCTTGAGACCCCCGCATTGGGCTGGGGCACCAGCCGGATGCGGGGATCGTCCCCGAACAGGCGGCCCATGATGGCCAGGCTGTCGTCCGTCGATCCGTCATCCACGGCGATCAATTCCCAGTCGCCCAGGCTCTGCGTCAGCACCGAGCCCAACGTCTGGGCGATGTGCGGCGCCGCGTTGTAGACGGGAACCACCACCGAAATCTTCGGTGTGTGCAGCCCTGCTGGATCGGGAACCACCGCGGTGGTCTCGAGCGGATCGGTGGGCGTCATCGCGGTGGCTACGACGTATGGCTGGAACGCCGGGCTCCCCCGAGCCGACGCAGCAGCGCCTTGAAACGCCCGATCAGGGTGATCCAGGCCATCCGCAGGCGCTTGCTGTAGTAATCGAACTGGTTGATCGTTGGCGGCTGACCCTCCTGGAAATGGTTCAACCGACGGGCCGGCAGGAGCTTGGAGGTCCAGTCGATGGAGTCGATATGCCGAAACTGGGCATGGCCGTAGCGGGCCTGGAGTTTCGCCTTGATCTGATCAGGCGTGCGGTAGGGATAGTGGCGGTTGTAGAGCCGCTGGGAGCAGGCCTTCCTGAGCCCGTCGGGCCACTGGGGGGCCACGGCTTCGTTCCAGGCTTGATCGGGCTGGTTGCGGAAGAATCGGTACTCACGCCAGTTGGCGGAGTAGTAGCGGCGCCGTTCGGTGATGGGCCGGCTGGTATCCAGTTTCTCGGCCGCCCAGTTCTTGTAATCGGTATCCGTATAATAGAACTGAAGATTCCAGGCCGTCACGAAATCGGCTCTTTCCTGATTCGCCTTGGCGAGCACATCTCTCGGGTCGCCATCGAGGAACTCGTCACCGTCCAGCCGCAACCACCAATCCTGATCCGTCAGCTCATGATGATATCGGTTGTAGACGATGGAGCGCATGCCATCACGGAAGGGCACAAGAAGTTGCTCCTCAATCACGATGGCCGGATACCGCTGGGCAAGGGCATTCACCGTTTCCCAGGTTCCATCGGTACTGCCATTGTCCAGCACGAAGATCCGATCGCAGAACTTCAGGGCGTGATGCAGGCAATCCGCAATCACGTCCCCCTCATTCTTGATCAGACAAATGGCGTAGATCTTCACGAGTGGATCGGGCGGGCGGACACCTTGGTTGGCTCTACTGGCACCCAGAGCGCCACTGACGTGCTCCAGCTCTGTGGCAAGAGCAGCGAGGCTGGAAAGGCTTCCATCACCATAACCGCGCTCTGGAGGCGTTTCACAGGGCTGCGGGCTGGGCGATCTGAATCCTTCGCAATAGCCGCTGACCCATGATCAGGTAGATCGGTTGAAGGGTGAGATGGGCCGCTGCGACGGCCACGGCGACACCCAGGGATCCCCATGTCGTGCCAATCAGGATGGCCACGGTGAGGGCCACCGTGAAGGCCAGGTTCCAGAGCAGATCCACCTGGGGTAAGCCCACGGCGCGGAACAACATGGCGGATGCGTTGGCGAAGGGCCTGGAGAGGGCCGACAGGCAGATCAGCATGAGAATGGGCACCGCGCCATCGGCCACCCACTTCTGACCAAACACGACCGGAACATACAGAGGCGCAAGGCTGCACTGCAGGGCAACCACGGGCACGATCACCTTGGTGATGGTGAGCAGATTTTTCCTGAAGCGCTCCTTGAGGACGCCGGGTTGGCCCCGAACGTCACAGAAGTCGGAGTAAAGAGAGACCGACAGGGCATTGATCACGCTCAGACTCAGACCCAGTCCGGCGTTGAAGGCGAAGTAGTACACCCCCAACGCCTTGACACCGATGAAGCGACCGATCACCAGATAGTCCACATTCTCCCGGAAGGTGTTGAGCAGCTCAACCCCGAGGATGCGACTGCCGAACTGGAGCACGGACTTCCAGCGTTTGAGCGTGAACGACAGGGCGGGCCTCCAGGGCTCGAAGCGCAGCATCATGGCGACCCAGACCGGGGCGACCAGCAACTTGGGAAGCACAATCGCCCACATGCCCATCCCCATCAGCGCAAAGATTCCCGTCATCAGGTTCTCGCTGGCGACAGCTGTGAGGTTGGTCATGCTGTAGAACTTCAGCCGATTCTTTCGGCGCACCAGAGCTGATTGCACCATGGAGAGTGGGTAGATCAGATAGCTGAAACTCACCACGATGATCGGCACGACCAGTGCGTTGTCGTTGTAGATCCTGGCAAAGACAAACGAACCAATGATCTGAATAAGAAATAAGCCGAAGCCGATCAGCCAGTTCAGACTCCATGCCGTCTGACAGATCTCCTGGACCTCCTCCGCGTCGGCCTGCACGATCTTGTCGCCGATGCCGTTACGAGTGAAGACTTTGACCAGCTCGCCGGAAGTCAGCACAATGGCCGCCAGGCCATAGTCCCTGGGGCTCAGCAGCCTGGCCAGCAGAACGGTGGCCACGAGCCGCGACACCCGAATCCCCACCTCCCCCACACCCATCCAGCCGATGTTGCGGATGAATCGATCCTTGGGGATGAATCGCTTGAGGTTGCTCAGCGGGCGCATCAAGGTTCACCCCCCTGCGGAGCTTCCGATGGCTCATCATGGCATCTGGGCATCTCAATGCAGCCGGAAAGGGTGTGAATCACGACACAGCGTCCAGCGCCGGCTGGGGTGAGCTTCTCTTCTCCTGAAGTGCCATACCCATGATCACCATCCCAGGCCAGAAAAGATAGACGAGGATCTCAAGATTCTCGCCGAACGTATACATGAATAGGAGAATGATGATACCCAGCCCTGCGGAGCCAAGTTGATAACTCGGACTGGCTGCGCGGCGCAGCAGATCAAGGCCGGTTGCCAGCATGGGAATGGCCAGGGCAAAAAAGCCGACAATCCCCTTGACGAAAAGAACTCCGGCCCAGGTGTGGTGGGAGCCAATGGCCATGTACTCCACAAGGTGGGGGCCTCCCTCCACCACTCCATGCCCCCAGATCGGAGCCTCGGTCTCCCAGCGATGGAAGGCGATGCGCTTGAGTGCGAAGCGCACACGCGTGGAGCCTGCCCTGGCTCCTTTGAAGCCTTCCCAGTAGTCGTTGATGGCTGTCAATATCGAGGTGGCAAAGATGCCGCCTAGGTAGGAGAGAACCCCAAGGGAAATCAGCATGGACGGTCTGCGGAGTCTCGACACCACGGCCGTCACGGCTGGGATCAGGATGATGCAGAGCTGGGCAAGCCTGGATTTGCAGACAAAGCACATCACGATGGAACCAGCGATCCCAAGAAGTTTCCAC
This sequence comes from Cyanobium sp. Copco_Reservoir_LC18, assembly GCF_009834675.1. NCBI lineage: Bacteria > Bacillati > Cyanobacteriota > Cyanophyceae > Synechococcales > Prochlorococcaceae > Cyanobium > Cyanobium sp. Copco_Reservoir_LC18. The sequence goes on along the minus strand of NZ_ASAC01000012.1, from coordinate 313,219 downwards.
TTGCGGTTTTTTTCCAACAGGCAAATCATAAAGTTGATGTTCCCCACAAAACCCAGCGCTGGTCCCCAGGGCGAAAAAAGACGCCAACGAAGATCACCGGTGCTACCGTCGATTTCATAGAGAGGCACATCGAAGAACTCATTGCCCGGACCACCCACCGCTCGCAAGGGTGAGACGTACAGGACTTCTGGTAGTCCCAGATGGGGGGTCAGCATCAGGAACGGGATGATCAGGAGCGTATGAAATCCGACGATGCAGATGGCACGGGTCGGGATGCTGCTACGAATCGGCAGGGCCCCGGCTAACGGGTAAAGGGCCAGGGCGGCCCAACCTTTCGCCCATCCAATCGTTGACTTGATGATGGCTCCAGTGCCGAGGTTGAAATTCACATGGCCTGCGATCAAGGCAACTTCCATGACGATCATGCCGATGATCCACAGCCAGATCACGGGCGAAATGGAAATCTCCTCATTCTCCTCCGGGTGATCCATCCGGGCCAGAATCTTGATCAACAGGCAACCCAGGAGTAGCCAGCACAGAACCGACCCCACCACATACAGTCCGCCGACAAGCCAGATGGGATAGGTGCAGATGATTGACCACCACACCAGACGCTCGGGCCAGTTTCCAGGCCGAAGATCATCCTCCGAACGGAAAGCCTTGGAAAGAAGTGTCTTGAGTCCCAATGAAGTCTCCCGGCTAGGTTGAGACCCAACGGGCGAGCCGCTTGATCCAGGGCTTGCGGATCCACAAGATCCAAAGGCCTGTTGTCGTCAGGATGGAGCCAAAGGCTGAGCCAGCCAGAACCAACGACCGTTTGGGAGAGGTCGCTTTTTCTGGCAGTGTCGGTTCAACAGCAATCTGGATCAGCGGGAAGGCTGCAAAGATGTTGGACTGACCAAGATCGAGCTTGGCTAATGTCGATGCAAAGACTGCTTCGGCTATCTGTTCATTCCGCTTCAGATTCTCCAATGACGACTGTCTCTGGGACATCATCCGAAGACGGTCCTCAAGGGAACTGATTTGTTGATCCAGCTTGCCAACCTGTGATGCCGCGCCACTGGCATCGGACTGGTAGCTCACCAAGTTCTGGAACAGAGATTCGCGTCCCGACCCTGCGCCCGTCAACGCAAGTCTTGAGAGCAGCTGGCCGGATGCAGGGCGACCAAGTAAGGCGTTGGCTCGCTGGTTCATCGCCTGCCTTGCCGCCTCCTGACGCTTGATCTCCTTGAGAATCCGAGGATTATTCCGGCCGAACTTTGATAGTTGAACTTTCAGGATCGAAGTGGCTTCGCTGTAATCTTTCAGATTCTGCTGGAAGATCTGATCCACTTGCAGCTTGAACGCATCTGCGGCCTCCGATGGAGAAAGGCCCAGGCTGCGGCTTAACTTCTGCAGTCGACTTTCCGCCTGGGATTGCTGAGCCGCAAGTTCGGCTCGCTGCTTGCGTAACTGTTCGATATTGGCCGAGAGAGTCTCAACCTGTTCCGTCGACGTCAGCCCGGACCTGCGCTTGTACTCGGACACATCCTTCTGGGCCGCCTCAAGCTTCTGTTGTGTCTCCAACAGAATCTTCTGGGTGGGCCCTTGCCGCTGGTTGATTTCACTGACGCGCAGCTCGCTCAGCCGTTCAACCATGGCTTCATACAACGCATAGGAACGCTTGCGTGCATCCTCGGGAGATGGGCCGGTGGAATCAATCTGCATCAGAGTTGTATTGTCAATGTTCTTGATTCGAGGCTTGGCAAATTCCCCCTTTGGCACATTGGCAATCTTGGCAGCCCTGGCGAGCACCTGCTTACTGACGAAGATGTACTCGTAGTTGGCACGGGGATCAAAAGTTGCCAAACCCAGGGATTCGCTGGAAGCTGTGGCCTGGCCAATATCAGGTAGACTCAGGTTCACAGCATTGGCGCTTCCAGGCAGGATCAAGGCCCAGGAGCTCGTATACACAGGCCTCGCAAGCAACAGATACAGAATGCTGGATCCCCAGATCAGCCCATTGGTACACGTGGAGACAAAAAGATAACGACTCCAGCGCAGCTTGTCCGTGCGACTCAGTCTTTTCCACCATCCCTTCGGATCGGGAACCTTCGGCCCTGGTATGTTTCGGAACTGCTCGGAAAACAGTCGGCCCGCCTTGCCCAGGGGCTCTTGCACAGCCTGCACATTGGGCCTGATTCGTCGTAGGAAGGGGGGGAAATATCTCATTCTCTGCTAGGGAATGCTGCGATCATAAATCAGGACAGCCGGATTGAGAAACTGGGTAAAGATGCTAAGAACGGCCTGAAAGTTAGTCATCTTGGAGTCATAACAGGCAACGCCATCGTCTGCCATGAGATAGGGATTGTTCCCACTGTCTGTCGAGGCGCGAAGCAGCTCTTCCACACCCCTCTCATAGACCGTTGTCTTGCCCGACGTTCGCTCTGTTCTCACCAGGATGGCCCGGCGACGGGCATTGGTGACCGAGGTCCCCCCAGCACAGTTGGCCGAGACCACCGCATGGGACAAGCGTGATCCATAGGGAAAATTCCTGGCCTGGGAGCCGATGCCGGCCACGGAATTTCCAGCTGCAGGGACCGTGAGATTGGAAATGTTGATCTCAACTTCGGCGGGCGTGATCTGGGAGGGGCGAACGATCAGTGGATTGACGATTCCGGTGTCTGGAACAATGACTTGGTCGCCAGCAATCAAGGGAATGTCCCTGAAGGGTTGCCCAGTGAACGCTCCGGAGAGGTCAATCACCTGCCTCCGTGATCCCCGCTTGAATTCCACCGCGGTGACATCAGCGGTGGGCGTGATGCCTCCGGCACGACGCAGGGCCATGGTGAGCATTCGATTGAGCGGTGCCTGCCCGGACAGCTGAACAGGCGTCTGGGTCTGTTCCGCGTCACTCAGTTCGTTGATCAGCACCCGGCCGGGCTGAAACGCGGATCCAATGACAAAGACCTGCACCGGTGCCCACTGGACGACGCTCAGGCTGACCCTGAGGAAGGAGGGTTGAAAGAAGCCCTGTTGTACGAGGGCCTGAGATACACGCTTCCGAAGTTGATCCGGTTCCAGCCCGGCGGCTGAAATGGCCTTGAGAAATGGAAGCTCAAGGTCTCCATTCAGATTGACTTCAAAGATTCCGCTGAATTCTTCCCCTTCCGGAATGGTCACTTTCACCCGATCTCCTGGCGAAATCGGTAAAGCCAGAGCTGGGCCGGATGTGCCGATACTGCACACCAGAGCAAGAAGCCAGAACAGGAACTTCGACATCGGTGTCGACTTGGATTTGCTTTCCCGATTGGCTTTCAGAATCAACCCTAGCGCACCCCAAGTCCGCCAGCCAGGGGGCTATCTGGGCGGGGGATTGACGCGCATCCACCCTTGCGCACGCTGATTCCCACTCCGGATGCAGAACCATCCCACAGTGTGTTGATCCGGAGCCCCTGTTGCCGCCGTGCCGGGCCGGCTCTGTTTCATTCCATTCTTGCTTGACGGCAGACCCGACCCGGTCGGCCCCACCCTCCCGCAGGATCCATCCAGCGATCCATCCATCGACTGGTCGTGGTGTGCCAGGGGCGAGCCAGTGCTTCAGCCCATACCGGAGTCGCCCTCTGCGTCCCCACGCGAGCCAGCCCTGATGACGCCTGCTCTTCGACCATGCCTCTCAGCGCCGCCCTGGCTGCATCCAGAACCCCTGCTGAACAACTTCGGGGATCGGCATGACCCAGGCGGCACCGTTCAGCACTCCCCAGTCCCATGTCAGGTTTTGCGGCCAATCGGTCATGGCGGCGGCGCCGTTCTTCTTGCTGAGCTACATTCAATTCCAAGGTTGCTTACGCCACAATGGTCAATATTGTGATTGTCGCCACCGCTAACTATCTCTGGGGTGCGGCCGTCACCGTTCGCTCCGCCTTGGAAACCTGCAGCGCAACCCTGAATGCCTATGTCATCAGCGTTGACCTGTCCCCGGTGGATCGGCGGCACCTCGTCGATTCCTGGCAAACTCCCAATGTTGGTGTCATCAAGTTCATTGACTTTGACCTGGGACAGGTTGACAAGCTGCGAAGTACGCTCCTTGTGAAGAGTAAATCCCCCTATGCCCGTTTCTTTATCCCCGAGTATCTGTCGGACGTTTCCCGCTGCATCTACCTGGATACAGACCTCATCGTGTGTTCAGACCTGAAGGAGTTGCAGACGCTCGATCTGCAAGGCAAATCCAGCGCCTGTGTGATTGATGGTGGCATCGACACCCCGCAGCAGCAACAACGTCTTCGTGACAAGCTGAAACTAACCAACCCTCGCCACTACTTCAATTCCGGTGTGATTGTCATGGATCTGGACGTGTGGAGGCGCGACCACATCCAATCGAGGGCACTGACGGTGGCGCAGGAGAACTATGACCTGCTTGACCAGATGGATCAAGACGCACTGAATATCGTCCTGGCTGACGACTGGTTAGTCCTTGATCCTAAGTGGAACACCTCCAAGGGCAGGGCGGATGTCGGCTTTTCCGATGGCATCATCCATTTCCTGGGCAAAGTGAAGCCCTGGCATGCTGATTATGAGGCCAATTTCCAGGATCGTTGGTTTGCCCTCCTGGATCGGACCGCCTTCTCCGGCCAGCGGCCGGTCAGGCTCTTCGGCATCGGAGCCGCCTATCGGCGCTTCGCCCGCTCCATTCCAACCCTGGAGATGGTGAAAGGGAAGCTGCGTCGAATCCTGCGGTCAGCATGAGCGATCTCCCTGGCCAGCACTGGCACGACTGGTTTCCTCAGGCCCACGGCGCCTCCTACCGCTCCTGGCCCGGGGCTCCCGCCCATCCAAGATGTCCCTCCAGTCCCAGGCCTGGGCTCTCTGATCCCATCGGCAGCCTGGCTCCAGGGGCCCAACCGGTGAACAGCTCCGGTCGTTGAGGTTCTGTGCTTCACTGATCCAGTGGCTGAATGATGCAACTTCCTGCTCCATTCTGGAAACATATGAAGTGCAAGTGCATCGCTCCTGGCATCCTCTCCCCCTTCCCTGATCCGTTTCCCTCTGCAGACTCCCCGTGCGCATCGGCCTGATCAACGCCTACAGCACCCTGAATCTGGGGGATGCAGCCATCTACAGCGCGTTTCGCAAACTCCTGCCGGGTGCTGACCTGATCGCCCATGTGCAGGATGAGCGGCCTGACCCCACCCTGGGGGTCACCTTTCTGCAGAACCGGCCCACGGACTGTGGGGCCTACATCAGCGTGGGTGGCGATATCTTCAACAACTCCCGGGAATGGTTCGTCACCAAGGCCTTCCTGATGAACCTGGCTGAACTGAGACGTCACTCACGCCACACCATCCTGTTCGGCCAGTCGATTCCCCGTTCCTGCCACGGCCTCAGCTTTCTCCTGCTGCAACGCTATCTGAAACGCCTGGCGGCGGTCTGTGTTCGCGATGCAGAGAGTCACCAGCGACTCTGTGCGGCTGGAGTTCCCACCAGGCTGTCCTATGACGTTGCTTTCGTCCTGGAGAGTTCCCCTCTGGCGGAGGCGATGGCCCGCCGCTGCCTGGAGCGCCTGCTCATTCACCCGGACCAGGCGGCCGTTCTGTCCGTGCGTGGCTTTGACAGCATGTACGGCCATGACAATGACGCCTTCGTCTCCAGGATGTCCCGGCTCTGCCTAGGGCTTTCCGCCGCTGGACTCAGGCCGGTGGTGTTGATCCAATCAGGGGCCTACGGCTCTGACAATGACCTGGAAGTGGCCGCTGCCATCCAGGCCCGTGCCCCCGCCACCGCCATCCTGAATCCGTTTGCCGACAGCCCCGCCGTGCCGAGTTGGCAGCTGGCCATGGCCCTGTTCTCCCTGGTGGGCGTCGTCATCGCCGTACGTTTTCACACCGCTGTTCTGTCACTGGCTGCAGGGCGGGTTCCATTCCATCTCCACTACTCCAACAAGGGCAGGGACCTCTGCCGAAGGCTTGATCTACCCGGGTGTGATCTGGCCAGCCTCGAGCCCTCGGCTGTGCTGCCGGCCATCCTGGCGACCCGCGGGCGTCGGTTTGACCATGGGGCCGTCCGTGAGCAGGTTCAGAGGGATTTCCAGTGGTGTGTGGATCAGTTACCTCACAAGCCCTGAATGAAATTCTCTGCCTCACTGGACTAGATTGCTGTGCATTGGCGGTCCACCGATGCACGGACTGGTCAACAGAGATTATCCGGACGACATGATCCATCGTCCGGTGGCGGGGGTCACCCATGAACCTGGCCTTGCTGTCGACCACAACCTCCAGGCCATTGGTGTGTGCTGGCCCTTCATCACAACAGCGCGTGGGTCCGAGCCTCCCCTTGAGAGTACGGGAGAAACCCTGTCGGATTTCCACAAACAGCTTGACCGTTTCCTTGTCCGTGCCGCCCTTCCGCCTCCCTGCCGCCGGAGTGCCGATTCAAGCGGAGAGTCCTGGCCCCCTTGGTGACCGGCCTGCTTCCTGGTCTGGGGAAGCGCTTTCGCACCTCTACGGCGACCGCTGGCCCACCCCACCCTGTTTCGCCGGGCCACGGCGAACGGCACCCATGACGATCCGTCGTTTCTGATGGTCATGGCCGTGCGGTTACCTGACCACCTTCTCGATCCCCTGTTTCCCTTTCATCTCGTCGTGGACCGGGAACTGACGATCCGCTCCGCCGGATCTGTCCTGCGTCGCATTCTTCCTGAGCCGGAGCTGCTGGGTCAGCACCTCGATGACCATTTCCAGCTTCTGCGCCCGGATGTGCCGATGAACTTCGCCAGTCTGAGTGACTGCATGGATCGACACGTCATCTTCAAGTCCGACTTGATTGCACTGCAATTGAAGGGTCAGATTTGTTGTCTTGACGAGATGGACCAACTGCTGTTTGTTGGCACACCCTGTCTGCTGCAACTGGAGGACCTGAAGTCCATCGGACTGACAATCAATGACTTTCCCCTGCATGATTCGCTGGTTGATTTTCTGTTCCTGCTGCAGGCCAGAAATGAGGCTCTCTCGGAAAGCCAGAAGCTCAATGAGATTCTGACAACACAGCGGGGGGAGCTGCGGGAGTCGACCCAGCGCCTGTCAGCGCTGAATGCGGAGCTGGAGGCGGCCCGGCAGACCGCTGAGGCGGCCAATGCTGCCAAGGACACATTTCTGGCCACGATGAGCCATGAGATCCGAACGCCGATGAACGCCATCATCGGCATGGCCGGTCTGCTTCAGGACTCCCAGCTTGATCCTGTGGAGCGGGAATATGTCGAGATCATCAACAGCAGCACCGACTCCCTGCTTACGATCATCAATGACATTCTTGATTTTTCCAAGATCGAATCCGGCGCCATGCAGCTGGATGAGCAGCGTTTCGACCTGCGGGTCTGCATCGAAGAGGCCCTGGATCTGAGCGTCCCCCGCCTGCTCGACAAGGAGGTGGAACTGGTTCTCGACATCGACCCCCGCTTGCCCACGGCCGTCATCGGGGACCGTACCCGCCTGCGTCAGATCCTCTGGAATCTCCTCAGCAATGCCGTCAAGTTCACCGCCCAGGGCGAGATCGTGGTCACGTTGAGCGCCGAGCCCCAGCCCTGTGGAGCCGGCCAGCCCACCCCATGTCTGTTCACCTGTCAGATCCGGGACACCGGCATCGGCGTCCCCGCCGACCTGATTCCCCTGCTGTTTGAGCCCTTCCGCCAGGCCGATCCCTCCACGGCGCGGCGCTATGGCGGCACGGGCCTTGGTCTGGCCATCACCCGTCGCCTCTGCGAGTTGATGGGGGGAAGCATCCGCCTGGCCAGCGAGGAAGGGGTCGGCAGTGTGCTCACCTTCACCGTGCTGTTGAGGCTCGATCCGGCCTCCCCGATCGGCATCACCCCGGAGCCCCTGACGATTCCCGCGTCGGCGGCGGCCGCGGTACTGCTGCTGATCGCCAATCGCACCCTCCGTGGCCTGCTCCAGAGGCAGCTGGAGTGGATGGGCTTCACGGTCATCGCCCCCGATCTCTGCCAGGTCCCGATGCGGGTCGCGCCGACGGAGATCGCCGACGCCGGCCATGGTGCCGTGGTCATCGATGGGCGTCTGCTGGGTTGCCCGGGGGATGCCACACCTCCGGCCTTTCTTCGGGATCCCCTGCTGCGGATGCGCCCCTGGATCGTTCTGGCTGATCGCTGCAAGGTGGCCGCGCTGACGTCTCCAAACGCCGCACCGCCCGTGATGCTCACCAAGCCCGTGCGACTCGGCCAGCTTCGGCTCGCCCTGCTTCAGCAACTGCAGAGTGCGACGGAGCCGGGGGCGGCCGGGCCGCCGCCGCAGACGCCCCCACCGGCCCCGGCGGCCGGGCCCCATCGACTGGCGGATCGGCTGCCGCTGCGGCTGCTCGTCGTCGATGACGTCCCCGTGAACCGACAGCTGGCGTTGCTGCTGCTGCAGCGGCTGGGCTATCAGGCCGAGGCCGTGGCGTCTGGTCCCGAGGCCCTGGCGTCACTGCAGGCGAACCCCTGCGACGTCGTGTTCATGGACGTGCAGATGCCGGAGCTGGACGGCTATGCCACCACCAGGGCCATCCGGCGGCTGCCGGCCCTGTTCGTGCAACCCTGGATCATCGCCATGACCGCCCACGGCCGTCCGGAGGATCGCCAGGCCTGCCTCGAGGCCGGCATGGATGACTTCCTGGCCAAGCCGATCGTGCCGGCCCAGCTCACCTACGCCTTGGAGCACTCCCCCCCCCGCGACCAACCCGTGCCCGCGCCAGCGGCGGCCGGCCCCGACCCGATCGACGCCGCCGCCTGGGAGGAGCTGGAGCAGTCGCTGGGCGAGGGGGCCGAGCCGCTGATCCAGGAGCTCATCGATCTGTATCTCGACGACGCGATGCGCCTGGTCTCGGCCGTCGTGCTGGCCCACCAGTACCACGACCCACCGGCGATGATCACCGCCGCCCATTCCCTGCGCTCCCCCAGTGCCAGCCTGGGCGCGCTGGCGCTGGCGGCCCTCTGCCGAGAGGTCGAGGAGTCCCTGCGCTCCGATCCGGAGGCATGGCCCCAGATCAGGATCGACCAGCTGCTCGCCGAGGCCGGCCGGGTCACCGAGGCGTTGCGGCGACGTCGCCCCCCCTCCCCGTGACCGCGCCCCCGATGCCCAGCGCCGGCCCTGCGGCCACGATCCTCCTCGTTGATGACGACCGCATCCACTCCCGCCTGCTGCAGGCGCGGCTGACCGCCCAGGGGTACCGGGTCGTGGTGGTGGACTCCGGGGACGCCGCCCTGGAGCAGGCGCGCCTCTCTCCCCCCACCCTGATCCTCTGCGACTGGCTGATGGAGGGCATGGACGGGCTGGAGGTCTGCCGGGCCTGCAAGGCCGACCCCTTCCTGGAGTCGGCCCATTTCATCCTCCTGACCTCCCGCTCCCGGGTGGAGGACCGCGTCCGGGGCCTGGACTGCGGCGCCGATGACTTCCTCAGCAAGCCGGTGGACCCCGAGGAGCTGCTGGCCCGGGTCCGCTCCGGCATCCGCCTGCACCAGGCCAATGAACGCCTGAAGGATCTGGCCGAGGAGCTGCGGCAGCAGAAGGCCCGACTGGATCAGGAGCTGGAGGAGGCGGCCAGCTATGTGCGCTCCCTGTTCCCCGAGGCCATGGCCGGAGCCGTCAGGGTGGAGTCACGCTTCGAGCCCTCCCATGAGCTGGGCGGGGATTCCTTCGATTTCTTCTGGCTCGATCCGGATCATCTCATCCTCTATCTCGCCGATGCCTCCGGCCACGGGCTGGCGGCGGCGTTCCCCTCGATCTCCGTCCACAACCAGCTGCGCTCCCGTTCGCTGCCCGTCGATCTGCGGGATCCGGCTGCCGTGCTCCAGTCCCTCAACGGCGGATTCCAGATGGAGCGCCACCAGGGGCGCTATCTGACCATCTGGTACGGGGTGTATCAGAGCTCCAGCCGGACCCTCCGCTACGCCAGTGCCGGCCATCCGCCCGCCCTGCTCTGGAGCCGTGCCGGCGCCTTCCCCAGCCGGTGGCTCAGGACCCAGGGAATGGCGGTGGGCCTGTTCGAGACGTCGTCCTACGCCAACGAGAGTCTTGAGGTCGGGGAAGGGGGCTGCCTGCTCGTCTACAGCGATGGTCTCTATGAAGTCCCCCGTCCTGACGGCGCGATGGGGACCCTGCCGGAATTCATGCAGCTGGCGGAACAGTGCCGCGGTCTGCTGTCCGACGACGATGGCCTCGACCGGCTGCTCTCCCAGATCCACGACATCACGGCGAATGCTCCGTTCACGGATGATTATTCGGTGATCCGCGCCATGTTTTCCTGAGGGATATCGGCGCTTCACGCCCGACCGATCACGCGGTGCGATCCACCGAAACGGAGCGAAGGCAGGCCTCCTGATCCGGAAAGATCGTGAAGACCTTTTCGGTGCCGGTGAGCTCCAGCACGATCCGCACCTGGCTGTTGAGACTGCAGAGATAGAGCTGTTTTCCATGCTCCCGGACCCGCTTCAGCACTGCGACCAGGGCACCGAAGCCGCTGCTGTCCATGAAGTCGATGCCCTGGCAATCAATGAGGATGTCCCCTGGCGTTTCCTGCAGCAGTGCGGCGATGGACGTGCGCAGGTCGGCGCCACTCTGGGCATCAAGCAGACCCGAAGGCTTCAGGATGGATGGATCATCCACGCAAGGAATCTCAAACCAGATTGAGCTTACCATTCCTCAAGGATTGGGGCTTTCGCCTTCGGCGGTCCCGCTGCGCCGCCGAGTCAGAAGAATCCCCCGGTCCGGAAAGCCCGCCGGGTCCCGACCGGCTCGGGGAATGGCCGGCGTGCGGGCCGGGGCGGCGATGGGCCTCCACCGGGATACGGCGCTAAGGTTTGTGAACAATCTGGGGATGTGTGTGGCGCAGGCCATGGTCACGATTGAAGAGCTCCGCCGGCAGCCCCTGCCCTTCATCGCGGCCGATCGGGACGGTTGCATCGTCGAGATCAACGATCTTTTCCGATCCACCTATGGCTGGACCCTGGAGGATCTGGAGGGTCAATCCCTCTCCATGATTCTCCCCGACTCCTTCCGGGATGCCCACCACCTGGGATTCTCGCGCTTTCAGATCGTTGGAGAATCCCAGATCCTCAACCATCCCCTGGAGTTGATGACGATCTGCAAGGATCAACACGCCATCAATTCCGAGCATTTCATTGTGGCCGAACGCCGGGGGGACGGCTGGGTGTTTGCGGCCACCCTCCGCCCGCTGAGCTGAGTCCGGGATGGCCGATCCGGAGCTCGTCGCCCAGTTGCGCACCACCCTCGGCCGGCTGGAGGCGGCGCTCGGTGCCGTCGAGGAAGCCCTCGCCTTCACCGACCTCGATGGCACCGTCGAATGGACCAACGCCTCCTTCGATCGCTTCGTCGGCCTCTCACGCCTGCAGTGCCTTGGCCGCTCCCTGAGCGGCATCCTGCCCGACCGTCAGTCCAGGGACCTGTCCGCCCACCGGGCCGATCGGCCGTTCTGGAGGGAGGCGCCCCAGGGCACCACCACCTGGGAGCTCACCAGCACTCCTCCCCGGCGGGTCATCGAGGTGTCGTGGGCCACCGTCAATGTGCCCAGCAAGCCGTCCCTCGTCTTCACCTTCCGGGACCAGAGTGCGATCGTCCAGGCCCAGGACCGGCTGATCGATGCCCGCGACCAGCTGGAGCAGCAGGTGGCCCAGCGAACCCGTGAACTCCGGCAGGCCCGGGATGAAGCCCTGGCGGCCAGCCAGTCGAAGACGCGCTTTCTGGCCACGATGAGCCATGAGATCCGCACCCCGCTCAACGCCGTGATCGGGATGAGCGATCTGCTGCTGGCCAGCCCCATGGAGGGGCGCCAGCGGGAGATGATCCAGACGATCCATGAGAGCGGCGATTATCTGTTGAACCTGGTCAACGACATTCTCGACATCTCCCAGATCGAGACCGGCCGGCTGGCGCTGAACCCCCGGACGTTTGATCTCCATTCCCTGCTGGATGATGTGCTGAACCTGTTTCGGCACCAGGCCTCCATCCGCCAGCTGGACCTGCAGCTTTCCCTGGCGCCGGAGACGCCGCGATGGTTGATCGGTGACGATCTCAAGCTGCGTCAGATCCTGTTCAACCTGCTGGGGAATGCCTGCAAGTACACCAACCAGGGGGAGATCCGTCTGGTGGTCGAGGCGACCCGGTCATCGCCGGAGGCGGTGGGGTTGCTGTTCCGTGTCTCCGACACCGGGATCGGCATCGCCGCCGGCTCGCTGCCGTTCATCTTCGAGGAGTTCGTCGGCCACGACAATCCGGAGCAGACCAGCCAGAGCGCCGGACTGGGCCTGGCGATCTGTGCCCGCCTCTGCCAGTTGATGGCCGGGGAGATCTCGGTGGAGTCCAGCCTCGGGACGGGCAGCTGCTTCTCGGTCCGCCTGCCCTTCGCGGTGGCTTCGAAGAGCCAGAAGCGGCCCACCGAGCCACCCGCTTCCGACGGATTCGATCCCGGATGGAAGATCCTGGTGGCCGATGACAACCGCGTCAACCAGCGCGTGCTGGAGCTGATGCTGGCCCGGCTGCATCTGTCGGTCCAGCTGGCCGGCGACGGCAACGCCGCACTCCAGAGCGTCCGAAGCGAGCCCTTCGATCTGGTGGTCATGGATGTGGAAATGCCCGGTCTGGATGGCATCTCGGCAGCCCGGCAGCTGCGTCGTGAGGGCTATACGGAGGTGTACATCATTGCCCTGACGGCCTATTCCTTCAGCTCCCATCGCCAGGAGTGCGAAGCCGCCGGCATGAACGACTTTCTCTCCAAGCCCCTGCGCTTCGTGGACCTCTGTGCCGCCCTCGATCGCTTCCGGGCGTGGCGACGCGCCAGGCCTTCTCCCCCCGCCTGATTCCCGTCGCCGAGTCCGCTGAGCGGCGGTGGTCTGCCCTAGGTCGCCGTGGTGCCGGACAGCCTGGCCTGGGTCAGGGCCGCTTCGGTCCGTCGGAGCAGATCCTTGAAGCCGCCGTCGTCCCCGCCCAGCACGCCCACACCGCAGCTGACCGCCAGCGGATGGCGGACACCCTCCACCAGCCAGCCGCCCTGGGTCAGGGCGGCCCGGATCCGCTCGGCCAGAGCCGTGGCCGCCGGCCCCTCCAGACCTGGGCGCAGCACGGCGAACTCGTCGGCGGTCACCCGTCCCAGCAGGGCGCTCTCCCCCACCTGGGCCTGGAGCGTTGCCGCCATCTCCTGCAGCAGCCGGTCCCCCTGCGCCGTCCCGAACCGGGCACAGAAGGCCGCGAAACCGTCCAGGCCGAAGAGCAGCAGGGAGAGCGCCTCGCCGCTCTGCCGGGCCCGTTGGAATTCCCTCTGACCCGCCTCATGGAAAGGGCGTCGGTTCTGGAGCCCCGTGAGCGGACAGCGATAGCTGTTGCGTCGCGATTCCAGGTACTGGGTCACCATGCCGCCCAGATCCTTGAGCAGCTGGTGTTCGGTGCCCGCCAGCTGGCGTGGCTCGCGGCTGATCACGCACAGCGTGCCGAGGTTGAAGCCGGAGCGGGTCTGGAGCGGGACGCCGGCATAGAAGCGGATGTGGGGGTCCCCCGTGACCAGGGGATTGTCCCGGAAGCGCGCATCGGCGGTGGCATCACTGACGACCATGACGTCATCGGAGCAGATGGTGTGGGCACAGAAGGCCAGCTCCCGGGGCGTTTCCCTCGGCTCCAGACCCACCCGGGAGAGAAACCACTGACGCTGCCGGTCCACCAGGGAGATCAGCGCGATCGGAACGCCGAGCATCTGGCTGGCCAGCCGGGTGATGCGGTCGAAGTCCTCATCGGGCTCCGTATCGAGGATGCACTGGTCGTCCAGCGCCGCCTGCCGCTCGGCCTCGTTGTCCGGGATCGGATAGGCGGACACCTGTCACTGCAGCCAGGAACGGCAGTATGGACCGGGGCACCTCAGGGCAGCCAGGGCGCCTCGGAAAAGTCCGGGTCCCGCTTCTCCAGGAAGGCGTTGCGCCCCTCCTGGCCCTCGCTGGTCCGGTAGAAGAGGTGGGTGGCCTGGCCCGCCAGCTCCTGGATCCCCGCCAGCCCATCGGTCTCGGCATTGAAGGCGGCCTTCAGGCAGCGGATCGCCGTGGGGCTGTGCTGCAGCACCTCCCGCGCCCAGGCCACCCCCTGGGGCTCCAGCTCCTCCAGGGGCACCACGGCGTTCACCAGCCCCATGGCCAGGGCCTGGCCGGCGTCGTAGCGGCGGCAGAGGAACCAGATCTCCCGGGCCTTGCGCTGGCCCACCACCCGGGCCAGGTAGCCGGCACCGAAGCCGCCGTCGAAGCTGCCCACCCGCGGTCCGGTCTGGCCGAAGACGGCGTTCTCGGCCGCCAGGCTCAGGTCGCAGAGCAGGTGCAGCACCTGGCCGCCGCCGATGGCGTAGCCGGCCACCAGGGCGATCACCACCTTGGGCAGGCTGCGGATGATCCGCTGCAGGTCAAGCACGTTGAGCCGCGGCAGCCCCGACGCATCGAGATAGCCGCCGTCGCCGCGCACGCTCTGGTCCCCGCCGGCGCAGAAGGCCCAGACGCCATCGGCGGCCGGCCCCTCGCCGGTGAACAGCACCACGCCGATGGAGGGGTCGTCCCGCACCCGGTTGAAGGCATCGCAGAGCTCCTGCACCGTGAGCGGCCGGAAGGCATTGCGCTTCTCGGGCCGGTTGATGCTGATCCGGGCGATCCCATCGCCGCTGGTCTCGAAGCGGATGTCGCTGTAGGTGCCGGCGCTGGTCCAGCGCGGCAAGGCTGGGGGAACGGGGGTCATGGGGAGGGGATCGGCCCGTTGGTGGCCAGAGGGTCGGCCAGATCTGCGGCCATTGTGCGCAGCCGCTGCCGCAGGGCCGCGTCCCGTCGCCGGTCGGTGGGCACCACCAGCAGGGCCAGCGGCTGGGCCAGGGCCCAGGCCAGGGCGCCCTCCAGGTCGTCCAGGTGCTCCAGCCGCCGGCCGGGGACCCCGTGCACCGCCGCCAGCGCCAGCGGGTCCACCGGCTGGGGCATGGCGAACAGGCGCTCGAAATCCAGCGCCGCCGCTGGCTGGGTGCGGATGGGCAGCTGCTCGAAGATGCCGCCGCCGCCGTTGTCGATCAGCACGACGGTGAGGCGGCCGCCCAGCTGCGGGCGCCACAGCCAGCCGTTGGCATCGTGCAGCAGGGCCAGATCGCCGCTCACCAGCACCAGGGCACCGAGGGCTTCGGCCAGGCCGCAGGCGCTCGAGAGGGTGCCGTCGATGCCGGAGGCCCCCCGGAAGCCGTGCATCGGCCGGGGCGGGGCGGCCGGGTCGGCGAAGCTCTCCCAGTCCCGCACGGGACTGCTGTTGGCCAGCATCAGGGGCAGCCCCGCCGGCAGCAGCCGGCTGAGATGGCGGGCCAGGGCCGGCTCCCCCTGTTCTCCGGCCAGTTCCCGCTCCAGCAGGGCCTGCACCGCCGCCTCCGCCCGCCGCCAGCCGTTCGCGAGCGCCAGGGAGGCGCCGGAGGCCTCGCCCGCCCCGGAGGCCGGCGGTTGCTCCGCCAGCCAGGCCGCCAGGCCGGCGCTCGCCTGGCCCCGCACCACGCCGAGGGGGTCGAGGCGGCGCCCGTCCCCTTCGCTCACCAGCACCTGGGGACCCCCCTGGGCCGCCAGCCAGCGCTGCAGCCGGCGGCTGGCCGGCAACGGGCCCAGGCGCAGCACCTGCCGATCCCCCCCGGGCGCCAGCCCGTCCCCACCGGAGGCCTCCGGAAGCATCAGGTCGTAGGCCGTCACCGTCTCCAGATCCGGCAGGCCCCGCAAGCCGGAGAGGGCATCGGCCAGCACCGGCCAGCCGCTGCGCCGCTGCCAGCGCCGCAGGGCCTCCACGTGGGCGGGCCAGGCCGCCGGGGCGCCGCGCCAGGGGCCGGCCACCACCACGCCAGGCCGGTCCGGATCCAGGGCCGTGCCGGCGCTGGCCTGGGACACAGGGTGCCCCGGGGCCGCCGTCGCCGGGGCCTCCGTCGCCGGGGGGGACGGCGCATCAGCCAGTGCGGCGGCCAGGCGGCTGAGATCCGCACCGTCCGCATGCAGGGGCTCGTCGAAGGGCAGGTTGAGGTGCACCGGCCCGGCGGATCGGCCGGCCCCATCGCCCCGGGCGGCGGCCAGGGCCTGGCGGGCCAGGTCGGCCAGCCCTGCGGGCTCCATGGCGGCCAGCCCCTGCGGATCGCCCTCGCCCAGCCAGCGGCAGCTGCCGGCCAGAAACACCTCCTGGTTGACGCTCTGGTTGGCGCCGCAGCCCTTGAGCCTGGCCGGTCGGTCGGCCGTGAGCAGCAGCAGGGGAACCGAGCCGAAGTCGGCCTCCACGGCGGCGGGCAGCAGGTTGGCCACCGCCGTGCCCGAGGTGGTGATCACGGCCGCCGGCTGGCCGCTGGCCCGGCCCAGGCCGAGGGCGAAGAAGGCGGCGGAGCGCTCGTCGATGGCGGTGTGCAGCCGCAGGCCCCCGGGCTCCAGCAGGGCGGCCGCCACCGCCAGGGGGGCCGACCGGCTGCCGGGGCAGAGCACCCCATGGGTCAGGCCGCCCCGGCGCAGCGCCCCCAGCAGCGTCAGGGCCGCCCGCACATTGGCCAGCGATGTCGGGGACCCGGCCAAGGGGGGCGCTCCGGTGTTCAGGATGGGGGAATCATCCTCACGGACGGTTTCCCATGGGCAGCGGCCCCGCCACGCCCACGCCCACGCCGCCGGGGTCGCCGTCGGCCCCTCCCGGTGGCGTCAGGGGCCTCGGGCAGCAGCTGCTCCGCCTGCTGCTGTGGGTGCTGGTGGCCCTGCTGCTGCGCTGGACGGTGGTGGAGCCCCGCTGGATCCCGTCGGGCTCGATGCTGCCCACCCTGCAGCTCCAGGACCGGGTCCTGGTGGAGAAGCTCAGCCCCCGCTTCGGGTCGGGGGTGAAGCCGGGCCGCATCGTCGTCTTCCATCCGCCCGCCGCCCTGCGGCAGGCGGGCTATGACCCCGGTGCGGCCCTGATCAAGCGGGTGGTGGCGGTGGCCGGCGATCGGGTGGAGGTGAAGGGCGGCCGTCTCTGGCGCAACGGCTCCCCCGCCGAGCCGGACTGGGCCCGTGAACCGATGGACTACGACCTGGCGCCCCTGCTGGTCCCCGCCGGCCAGGTGCTGGTGCTCGGGGACAACCGCAATGCCAGCCTGGATTCCCACCTCTGGGGCCCCCTGCCGGAAAGCGACCTGATCGGTACCGCCATCTGGCGCTACTGGCCTCCGGCCCGGTTCGGACCGGTTGGGTTCTCCCCTCCCCACGGGGGAGAAAGCACCTGAAAGCCTGCGTTAGGGTGCATGTCGTGTTGCAGAGCACACCGGAGGGGAAATGTTCAACCCGGAGTTCCTGACCGCCGACAACGAGGCGATCAGCGACAATTCGCTGATTCAGTACCTGCAGGAACAGTCTCCGGACGTGCTCCAGAGGGTGGCGCGCTCGGCCACCGGCGACATCCAGGACATCATCCGCCACAACGTCCAGGGTCTGCTGGGCATGCTCCCCGGTGAGCAGTTCGAAGTGAAGATCCAGGCCAGCCGCGACAATCTTGCCGGCCTGCTGGCCTCGGCGATGATGACCGGGTACTTCCTGCGCCAGATGGAGCAGCGCATGGAGCTGGAGACGGCCATGCTCGGCAGCGGCGGTTTCGAGGGGGGCCTCGACGACGACCCCGGTGAACTGGAGCTCTAGGCCTCAGCCGTCCCCTTCCCCCGGCACCAGCCCCAGCCCCACCAGGGTGCGGTCGATGCCCGCCAGGGTTTCCCAGGCTCCCTGATCAGGGGCCCACTCCCCCGTTTCGATCCGATCCGCCAGGGCCGCCAGCTCCTGGGCCGAGGTGGCCACGGGGGCATCGTGGTGGGCCGGCACCACCCAGCGCAGGTCCTTCAGGCCCGCCAGAAGCCGGATCCAGGCCACCAGGGCGGCCCGCTGGCGGGGGAACACCAGCCGCTCCAGCACCGCCGCCACCTGCAGGGTGCTGCGGCCCCCCGGAGCCAGGGCCTCAAAGTCGGCCTGCCAGCCGGGCTGCCACCGGAACGGGTAGAAGCCGAAGTGGGCGCGGGCGTCGCGGCAGCCCGGTGCCAGGCAATGGCGCAGCACTTCGCCGAGGGGGGGGATCACCAGGGGCCTGGGGCGCAGGTAGGTGGCGAACAGCACCAGCCGCCACCAGCCCCGGCGCCGCCCCTGGGGATCATCCCGCAGGGGCTCGTCTCCGCGCTCGCGGGCATGGAACAGCAGCGGCGTGGGATCGAGGTCGAACACCGCCGGCGGCTCCGGCGGGATCGCCACCAGGGCATCGGTGAGCAGCAGGCTGCCGCTGGCCCGATCGAAGCAGGCGACCTCCAGGAAGGTGCCCAGCCCCAGATCCAGGGGGCCCAGGGGCAGCCAGTCGAGCTGGTCGCCATGGGGCACCCCATCGCTGAGCAGCACCCGGGTGCGGCGGGCCGGAAATCCCAGCCAGGCGGGCGGCAGCGGCAGGGGGAAGCTCCACTGCTTCGGCGCCACCCACACCTGGGCGTCCGGGAAGGCCCGGGCCATGGCCGGCACCGGCAGCTTGTGCTCCAGCCCCGACGCGGTGGGCAGCACGATGGTGCACACCGGACCGTGGCGCTCCTCCAGGTCCCGCAGACGGGCGCGCACCTCGGCGGTGGGGGCCACCGGGGCGTAGAGCAGCAGCCCCTCCCGCACCCGCAGCACCAGCATGCGGATCGGCACCGCCACATACCAGACCCCCTGCAGCTGCTCGAAGCTCCAGAGGCGCCCGGCGACCAGCTCCCGCACCAGGGTGCGGCGCCGGCCGTAGGGGTAGAGGGGCAGCAGGGGCCACCAGGGCCAGCGCTGGTCCGCTGCCGGGACCGTGGCAGAGCCCGCGGCCGGCTCGCTCACGCGGACGGGAAACGGGAGGCCCGCGGCGAACGGCGCCGCTGGGCCAGCAGGCCATGGCGCGGCGCCAGCAGGAAGCACAGCAGGAACAGCAGCGTCTGCACCAGCACGATGCAGCCGGCGGTGGAGGCATCCATCCAGTAGCTCCAGTAGATCCCGGCCACGCTGGAGATCACGGCCGAGAGGATCGAGAGCCACACCATGCGGTCGAAGCGATCGGTGAGCAGGTAGGCGGTGGCCCCCGGCGTGACCAGCATCGCCACCACCAGGATGATGCCCACGGTCTGCAGGCCGGCCACCGCCGCCAACGAGAGCATCGACAGCAGCAGGTAATGCAGCACGCCGGTGTGGAGGCCGATGGAGCGGGCGTGGGTGGGATCGAAGCAGAACAGAATCAGGTCCTTGCGCAGCACCAGCAGCACGGTGAGCACCAGCACGCTGATCACCACCGTCTGGAGGATGTCGGAGGAGCTGATGCCCAGCACGTTGCCGAACAGGATGTGGGAGAGGTCGATGCTGCTGCGCACCTTGGAGATCAGCGTCAGGCCGAGGGCGAAGAAGCCGGTGAACACCAGCCCGATCACCGTGTCCTCCTTGATCCGCGTCATCTGCTTGATGTAGCCGATCAGGGCCACCGAGCCGACGCCGAAGACGAAGGCCCCCACCGCGAAGGGCAGGTTCAGGGCGTAGGCGATCACCACGCCCGGCATCACCGCATGGGACACGGCATCGCCCATCAGGGCCCAGCCCTTGAGCGTCATGTAGCAGGACAGCAGGCCACACACGCAGGAGACCAGCATGCTGACCAGCAGGGCCCGCACCATGAACTCCTGCTGGAGCGGTTCGATCAGCCAGGTGAGCAAGGCGGTCATGGCGCCGGGTGCGGGTCGGAATCGCCGGCGGGCTCCCCTTCCAGCCGCAGGCCGCCGAAGGTGAGGGCCAGGTTCTCGCTGGTGAACACCGAGGAGGTCTCGCCGTAGGCCAGCACGGTCTTGTTGATCAGCACCACCTGGTCGCAGAAGCTGGTGACGTGGGCCAGGTCGTGGGTGGAGATCATCAGGGTGCGCCCCTCACGCCGGAACTGCTCGAACAGCTCGATCATCAGTTTCTCGGTGCGGATGTCGACGCCGTTGAACGGCTCATCGAGCAGCATCACCGAGGCGCCCTGGGCCAGGGCCCGCGCCAGGAAGGCCCGTTTGCGCTGGCCGCCCGAGAGGGCGCCGATCTGGCGGTGGCGCAGCGGCCACAGGTCCACCCGCTCGAGCGCCTCATGCACCGCCGCCCGGTCGACCGGACGGGGGAGCCGCAGCAGGTTCATCGACCCGTAGCGGCCCATCATCACCACCTCCTGGACGTTGACCGGGAAGTTCCAGTCGACGCTCTCGGTCTGGGGGACGTAAGCCACCGCCCGGGCGCGGCGGGCCTGGCGCAGGGGCAGGCCATTGATGGCGATGCTGCCCGCCGAGGGGCGCACGAAGCCCATCAGGGCCTTGAACAGGGTGGATTTGCCGGCCCCGTTCATCCCCACCAGGGCGCAGATGGTGCCGGCATCGAGATGCAGGGAGGCCTCATGCACGGCCACCACCCCGTGGTAATCAACGCAGAGGTTGCGAACGGCGATGCGCTCGGTGATGCGCTCGTTGCCGGCGCAGGGGGTGGGGCGAGAGGGCATCGGTTCAGCTCCCCGCCAGACCCGCTTGCAGGGTCTCCACGTTATGACGCTGGAGTTCCAGCAGATTGGGCGCCGGACCGTCGGGCAGGGAGAGGGAATCCACGTGGAAGACCCCGCCGAAGCGGGCCCCCGACTGCCGGGCCACCTGCTGCTGCGGTTCGGCGCTGACCGTGCTCTCGCAGAACACCGCCGGCACCCGGCGTTCCTTCACCAGGGCGATCAGGCGGGCCATGCGCTGGGGGGTGACCTGGGACTCGGCGTTCACGGGCCACAGGTAGGCCTCGGTGAGGCCGTAGTCGTGGGCCAGGTAGGAGAAGGCCCCTTCGCAGGTGGCCAGAACCCGCTGGCCGGGGGGGATCCGGGCCAGGGAGGTCCGCAGCTCCCTGTCGAGGGCGTCCAGCTCGGCGCTGTAGCGCGCGGCGTTGCGCTGGAAGGTGGCGGCGCCGGCGGGGTCGAGCCGGGTGAGGGCGCGGCGGATGTTCTCCACATAGACCTTGGCCAGCCGGGGGGACATCCAGGCGTGGGGGTTCGGCTTGCCCTGGTAGGCGTCCCCGGCGATCGGCAGGGGCGTGATGCCCTCGGTGAGGGTCACGTGGGGCACGTCGGGGAGGCCGGCGTAGAAGCGCTGGGCCCAGCGCTCCAGGCCGAAGCCGTTCTCCAGCACGAGGTCGGCCCCCGAGGCCCGCTTCAGGTCGCTGGGGGTGGGCTCGTAGCCGTGGATCTCGGCCCCCAGCCGGGTGATCGATTCCACCCGCACCCGATCGCCGGCCACCTGGCGGGCCATGTCCGCCAGGATCGTGAAGGTGGTGAGCACCAGGGGGCGCTGGTCCGCAGCACCGGCGCTGTTGCTGGCCCCCGGGGCCGCCCCCGCCATCGACGGCGTGGGGGACGGGGCACCGCTCCGGGGCCCGGGGGTGCAGCCGCTGCTCAGCAGGGGAAGCACCATGGCGGCGGCCACCAGGGCCCGCTTCAGAGGGAGCCGCGGGGCCTTGTCGTGGGGGCCCTGGCCGTCATGGCGGTGCTGGGGCATGGGGACCGCTGGCGAGCAGAAAGCTTGGATTGAACATTCTGGCCGCCGCGGCCGTACTCCCACGGCCGGATGGCCGCCAAGGAAAAGCCCCCTCGACGTCCGCAGGGGACGGAGGGGGCTGGGGGTGGATCGGCGAGCGGCCCGAGGGCCGGAGCCGACCACGGATGCCGCAGGGATCAGCCGATCGCCGGAGCCTGCAGGGCCACGGGAACGGACTGGACGGTGGCCAGATCCAGGGGGAAGTTGTGGGCGTTGCGCTCGTGCATCACCTCAAAACCGAGGTTGGCACGGTTGAGCACGTCGGCCCAGGTGTTCACCACCCGGCCCTGGCTGTCGAGGACGGACTGGTTGAAGTTGAAGCCGTTCAGGTTGAACGCCATGGTGCTGATGCCCAGGGACGTGAACCAGATGCCGACCACGGGCCAGGCGGCCAGGAAGAAGTGGAGGCTGCGGCTGTTGTTGAAGGAGGCGTACTGGAAGATCAGGCGACCGAAGTAGCCGTGGGCGGCCACGATGTTGTAGGTCTCCTCTTCCTGGCCGAACTTGTAGCCGTAGTTCTGCGACTCACTTTCGGTGGTCTCACGCACCAGGGAGCTGGTGACGAGGGAGCCGTGCATGGCCGAGAACAGGGAGCCGCCGAAGACACCGGCCACACCCAGCATGTGGAAGGGGTGCATCAGGATGTTGTGCTCGGCCTGGAACACCAGCATGAAGTTGAAGGTGCCGCTGATGCCGAGGGGCATGCCGTCGGAGAAGGAGCCCTGGCCGAGGGGATAGATCAGGAACACCGCGAAGGCCGCCGAGAGGGGGGCCGAGTAGGCGACGCAGATCCAGGGGCGCATGCCCAGCCGGTAGGAGAGCTCCCACTGGCGTCCCATGTAGGCGGAGATGCCGATCAGGAAGTGGAAGACCACCAGCTGGTAGGGGCCACCGTTGTACAGCCACTCGTCGAGGCTGGCGGCTTCCCAGATGGGGTAGAAGTGCAGACCGATGGCGTTGCTGGAGGGGACAACGGCGCCGGAGATGATGTTGTTGCCGTACATCAGGGAGCCGGCGACCGGCTCACGGATGCCGTCGATGTCGACGGCGGGGGCCGCGATGAAGGCGACGACGTAGCAGATGGTGGCGGCCAGCAGGCAAGGGATCATCAGCACACCGAACCAACCGACATAGATGCGGTTGTTGGTGGAGGTGACCCAGGCGCAGAAGCTTTCCCAGCTTTCCGAGCGGCCGCTGCGAATGGCAGTGGTCATGGAAGTAAGACGGTAGGAAGAGGCAGTGATACCTCCACAAGGGAGGTCGATTCACATTAAGTAACCCCGAGGAAACCCCAACCGGGCAGCAATGAACCTTCAGGCAATCGGGTGGATTCGCAATGAATATTCATGAAGCAAGTTCATGAAATTTTCGTCACACCGCCGGCCCCAACTGCTGGCTGACCCAGGCAAAGCCCTGCTGCAGGAAGCCGGACCAGTCGAGCTTCTCCGCCTCGGCCGCCCGGGCCACCAGCAGGGGAGCCTCCCGTTTGATCCGCTCCAGGTCCGGGGCTTCGACGCCGGCGGAGAGGGCCAGCACATCGGCCATGGCATGGCTCACCACCCGCGTCAGATAGGCCGCGCTGAGGGCCTGGATGGCCCCGCCCACCACCCAGGTGGCGCCATGGAGACGCGCAGCGGCCAGCAGGGCCTGGCTGCTCCACTCCACCACCCCCAGCAACAGGGAGGCCTTGCCCAGTTCCATGGCGGCGGCCTTGAGCTGCTCCGCGCTCCACGGGCAGCCCCACAGGCGCGCCATCTCCTGCAGCATCAGGCCGTTGGCCGCCGCCAGCACCAGCAGATCCAGGGAGGGCAGGGGCGCGGCGAACACCCCCGCCGCCCCCATCCACTGGGTGCGCTGCTGCAGCTGGACCAGCCGTTGTCGCCGCAGCCGCTCCAGGTCGGCCTGCCAGCGCCGGTGCAGCGCCTCGATGCGCCGCAGGGGCGTCGCCCGGCGCAGGGACGGGCCCTCGGCCACCAGCCAGCGGGCCAGGGGCTGCAGGCTGGTGGCCAGGGCCTCGGGGCGGCCGTCCCACGGCAGCAGCCGGTCGGCGGCGGCGCCGGGCCACTGGGAGGCCAGTTCGGACGCCAGGACGGCCGGATCGCAGGGGGCCTCCGGCTGCACCAGCAACCAGAGGGGCTGGCTCGGGGGCACGGCCTCCAGCCAGCGCAGATCGGCGGCCCGCAGCGGGGTCACCAGGTGGAACAGCACCACGTCGGCGGCGGCGAAGCCCTCCGGCCACTGGCGCTCCCGGCTCACCGCCGGCAAGGCTTCGCCCCAGCGCAGGCTCAGGGCCAGCCGGCCGCGCAGGGCCGCCTGGAGCTGGGGGGCCCAGGCGGCGTCGGGGGCGACGCAGCCCACCAGGGCGAGCTGGAGGCCGGGCCGGGCCCCCTCCTGGCGCAGGGCGGCAAGGCCGGCGCGGCGCTGGATCTGGCCTTTGCCCGGCTCGCCCTCGGCCGGCTCCCCCTCCAGATGCTCAAACTGGAGCAGCAGCTCCTCGCAGCGCCGCATCCAGGCGTCGAAGCTGGCGGGCAGCCGGGGCGGTGCCAGGCGGGCGGGCCGCCGGCCCAGCCACCACCAGCCCGCCGCCACCCCGGCGAGCCCCACCAGACCCAGTCCCTCTCCGGGGAGAGCCCGCAGCAGCAGCTCGCCCCCGATCACCCCCCCGGTGAGCAGCAGGGCCTGCCGGCCCCAGCCGGTGGACAGCAGGGAGGCCAGGGCGGCAGGGCGCAGGGGGTCCGGGGACGTCACGGGCGGGTACCGGCGGCGATGCCTCTCTAGCTCAGAAGTGACGGGGCTCCCACCCCCGCGTCCACCTCCCTTGAGACACCGTCCCGGCAGACCCCCGACGGACGCACCATGATTCAGGTTGTCGTCCGGGTCCCCTCCGTGCCGTCTTCCGATGCCCGCTCCGGCCCGGCTGGGACGTCCGGCCCGGGTTCGACGTCATCCTCGGCTGCCACGGTTGATGGTCTGTTCCTGCTGGACCCCCACCGCGAGGAGCTGCGCCGTGCCCTGAAGGAGCTGGAGGCCAGTGACCACTGGCACGGCGGCCTGCCGGTGCTGCTGCTTGAGCGCTGCTGGCTGCGCCTCAGCCGGGTCCCGGTGGAGGGGCTCGCCTATCGCCTGCCGCCGGACTGCAGCCAGGAGGCCCCCGAGCTGCGCCGCTACCGGGAGCTGGTGGCCGCCGGCCACCCGGCCTGGGAGGCCGAACGGCTCTGCTGGGAGGACTTCGGTGCGGACGCCTGCCGGGAGGCGCTGCGGAAGTTCTGGGCCGCCCAGGAGCGGGGCACCCAGGGCTGGACGCTCGAGACCTACCTGGACCTGATCCAGCAGTACCGGCGGCGCTTCGCCGCCGGCGGCCCCCGTCCCGTGCCCCTGCTGGTGCTGGCACGGCGGGACCGCCAGGCCCGCCTGGGCAGGCACCGGCTGCTGTGGCTGGGTCCTGACGCCGCCGCCGGCCGGACGTCGATGCGCGACACTTGCCCCTGATTGCGGGCTGCGGCCATGGCGGACGACACCAACACCCCCCTTCCCGTGGCCTCCGGCCGCGGGGATGCCCCCGAGCGGGCTGGCCGATCGGGGCCGAACCGGGAGCCGGGTGGCTTCCGCATCCGCCTCAGTGACAACGAGATGCAGGCCGCCCGTGCCCTGCAGGAGGCCTTCGGCCTGCGCTCCACGGTCGCGGTGCTGGGTTTTTCCCTGCGCACCCTCGCCGACCAGCTGGAGAAGGGCCAGCTCGAGGCCCTGGTGGCCGAGCACCGGGCCCAGGCGGGCTCCCGCACCCCCGCTTCCCGGGGAGGGGAGCCCCGCCGCGGCGGTGGCGATGGCCAGCCCCGCCAGGGGGGCCGGGGCGGCCATGGGGCCCCCCGGATCGATCCCTTCGCCCGGCCCAGCCGGCCTGCGGCGCCCGTGGCGGTGATCGAAGCCGAAGCTCCGGCCGAATCCGGGGAGGCCGAGACCGGAGCCCAGGAGACCGTGGCGGCCTCGGACGCCGCCCCTGAGGCGGCCGAGGGGGCGGTGGCCCCCGCCGACAGCGAGGGCGACGCCACCCCGGAAGCGTGAGCGACAACGGCGCCGGGACGGTGCGGCCCCGGGTGCTCTCCGGCGTCCAGCCCACCGGGGCCCTGCATCTGGGTAACTGGCTGGGGGCGATCCGCAACTGGGTGGCCCTGCAGGACAGCCACGAGACCTTCTTCTGCGTGGTCGACCTGCACGCGATCACCGTGCCCCACGATCCCAGCCGCCTGGCGGAGGACACCCTCACCACGGCGGCCCTGTACCTGGCCTGCGGCATCGACCCGCAGCGCTCCACCGTGTTCGTGCAGAGCCACGTCAGCCAGCACAGCGAGCTCTGCTGGCTGCTCAACTGCGTCACGCCGCTCAACTGGCTGGAGCGGATGATCCAGTTCAAGGAGAAGGCGCTCAAGCAGGGCGACAACGTCTCCACCGGCCTGCTGGACTACCCGGTGCTGATGGCCGCGGACATCCTTCTCTATGACGCCGATCTGGTGCCGGTGGGGGACGACCAGAAGCAGCATCTGGAGCTGGCCCGCGACATCGCCCAGCAGCGCATCAACGCCCGCTACGCGCCGGATCCGGAGCACCCGGTCCTCAAGGTGCCCGAGCCCCTGATCCTCAAGGAGGGGGCCCGGGGGATGAGCCTCACCGACGGCCGCAGCAAGATGAGCAAGAGCGACCCGAACGAGGGCTCCCGCATCACCCTGCTGGACCCGCCCGAGGTCATCACCCGCAAGATCAAGCGGGCCAAGACCGACCCGGTCATGGGCCTGGAGTTCGGCAACCCTGAGCGGCCGGAGGCGGACAACCTGCTCGGCCTCTACGCCCTGCTCGCCGGTGTGGGCCGCGAGCGGGCGGCGGCGGACTGTGCCGCCATGGGCTGGGGCGCCTTCAAGCCCCTGCTGGCGGAGGCTGCGGTGGAGGCCCTGCGGCCCCTGCAGCAGCGGTACGCGGAGCTGCGCCGTGATCCCGGCCACCTCGAGACGGTCCTCAGGGACGGTCGGGAGCGGGCCTCGGCCGTGGCCGCCGCGACGCTGCAGCGGGTCCGGGTGGCCCTTGGTTTCCTGGCCCAGGATTGAACCGGAGTGCGGCTTCAGCGGCAAGGGTCGGGGGAGAAGCGCGAATCAATCGTTCTGTATTGATCACGACAACTGATCGTTCGTCCTGGCTGTACCCCGCCCTCCCGTCGGCCCGCTCGGGGCGACCGGCGACCCACAGTTGCCCGCCCCTCCCGGCCCCCAACTGAATGTTTCCTGAAATCGCACCGCCCGGTCCGGATTGGCCAGCACAGAGGGGCGCCGCCTGTCCAGTACGGGCGCCGGGGTCTCGCGTCCAGGCCCCGGGCCTGAGCAGGGTCATGGATCCCTGACGTCCGCCTGCCCTTGCGTCGCCCCCTGCCGCCGCCCCTGAAGCCGCTCCAGCGGGGACCGCTCACCCTGGTGCTGCTCCTGATGCTGCCGATGGTGCAACGCCCGGCCGTCCCCGTTGTCCCGCCGGCGGTCCGGCCCGCCGCCCCAACCGCTTCCCCGTCCGCCGCCCGGCCGGTGGTGGCGAGCGCCCCCGGCCCCTACGGGATCACCCCCGAGCGGCGCGCCCTGCTCAACACGATCCGCTACGCCGAGGGCACCTGGCTGGGCGGCAGCGACGTCGGCTACCGGGTGCTCTACGGCGGCGATCGCTTCGGCGACCTCAGCCGTCACCCCGACACCGTCGTGCGGCGCGGCTACGCCAGTGCCGCCGCCGGTGCCTACCAGTTTCTGCCCACCACCTGGGACCGGGCCGCCGACCGCCTCGGGCTGCGGGATTTCGGCCCCGCCAGCCAGGACCAGGCCGCCCTCCACCTGATCGAGCAGCGCGGCGCCCTGCGCAGCTTCGATCGCCATGGCCTGACGCCCGAGGTGCTGGCCCGGCTGGCCCCGGAATGGGCCTCCCTGCCGACCCTGGCTGGCGAGAGCCACTACGGCCAGCCGGTGAAGTGCCGCACGCAGCTGCAGCGCTTCTACCAGCGCGAACTGGAGCGGCAGCGGCGCCTCACCAGCGCCTGAGCGGCCTCACGGTTCCCGGTAGACCACCCGGCCCCGTTCGTCGTTGCCGACGTCGAGCAGGTGGTTGAGCAGCAGCCGCTCGATCTCGCCGCTCACCACGCTGCTGTTGGCCTGGGGGGGCAGCTGGAGCTCCAGCAGGGCGTCGTTGAGGGTGAAGCCGCCCTTGCCGGTGCGGCGGGCGAGCTGGAGCAGCTGGCGCTCGATCGGCGGATAGGCCGCCGTGTCCCGGCCCGCCAGCGCCTCCTCCAGCAGCAGCGACTGGTTGGCCTGGCGCACCATGTCGGGCAGCAGCACCAGATCCAGCAGCTGGCCGATGCCGCAGAGTCCGAAGGTGAGCAGCCAGAGGGTGCCGCTCAGGGGCTTGCGGTTGTAGAAGCGCGGCAGGCCGCACAGCCCCACCAGGCACGTGCACCACAGCAGGTAGCTGAGGGCGACGCTGCGCCGCTCGGCCGACCGGTACAGCCCCGCCCCCTCCGGGCCGGCGGGGGCTGGTCGCTGCGCGGCGCTCTGGACGGGTCCTGGCGTGGGTCGGGCGGCCATCACGGTGCTCAGCCCCTCCAACTTAGGGCCGCTGGACGGCGGCACCGGCCTTCGGGGCCGCCGCCGCCCGGGGGGCCATCGGTGGGCCTGGATACCATGCCTTCAACAGGTTGCCTCCATGACGTCCGCGCCCCCTTCGCCGGTACCACCGGCCTCCAGTCCGGCCGCCCCCGGCGCCGCCCCCTCCGATGGGGCCCCCATCGCGCTGCCGAAGACGAGCGAGAGCCCCCAGCTGCTGCGGATCCGCCACTCGATGAGCCACGTGCTCGCCATGGCGGTGCAGAAGCTCTTCCCCCGGGCGCAGGTCACCATCGGCCCCTGGACCGAGAACGGTTTCTACTACGACTTCGACAACCCGGACCCCTTCACCGAGGCGGATCTCAAGGCGATCCAGAAGGAGATGGGCAGGATCATTGCCCGCCGGTTGCCCCTGGAGCGCATCGAAGTGAGCCGCGAGGAGGCGGAGCGGCGGATCCGGGCCCAGAACGAGCCCTACAAGCTGGAGATCCTGGAGGGGCTCAGCGAGCCGATCACCCTCTACACCCTGGGCGACCAGTGGTGGGACCTCTGCGCCGGCCCCCACGTGGCCCACACCGGCGAGCTCCACCCCAAGGCCTTCGCCCTGGAAAGCGTGGCCGGGGCCTACTGGCGCGGTGATGAGAAGCGTGCCCAGCTGCAGCGCATCTACGGCACCGCCTGGGAGACTCCCGAGCAGCTGGCCGAATACCAGCGGCGCAAGCAGGAGGCCCTGCGCCGCGACCACCGCCGGCTCGGCACCGATCTGGATCTCTTCTCGATCGAGGAGGAGGCCGGCGCCGGCCTGGTGTTCTGGCACCCCCGCGGCGCCCGCATGCGGCTGCTGATCGAGGACTTCTGGCGCGCGGCCCACTTCGAGGACGGCTACGAGCTCCTCTACACCCCCCATGTGGCCGACCTCAGCCTCTGGAAGACCTCGGGCCACCTCGACTTCTACAGCGAGAGCATGTTCGGCCCGATGGCGGTGGACGAGCGGCAGTACCAGCTCAAGCCGATGAACTGCCCGTTCCACGTGCTCACCTTCGCCAGCCGGCTGCGCTCCTACCGGGAGCTGCCGATCCGCTGGGCCGAACTCGGCACCGTGTACCGCTACGAGCGGCCCGGGGTGATGCACGGGCTGATGCGGGTGCGGGGCTTCACCCAGGACGACGCCCATGTGTTCTGCCTGCCGGAGCAGATCTCCGATGAGATCCTGCGGGTGCTGAACCTCACCGAACGCATCCTCTCCACCTTCGATTTCCGCAGCTACGAGATCAACCTCTCCACCCGTCCGGAGAAGTCGATCGGCGAGGACGCGGTGTGGGAGCTGGCCACCGCCGGCCTGGTGGAGGCCCTGGAGCGCAAGGGCTGGGCCTACAAGCTGGATGAGGGGGGCGGCGCCTTCTACGGCCCGAAGATCGACCTCAAGATCGAGGACGCCATCGGCCGGATGTGGCAGTGCTCCACGATCCAGCTGGATTTCAACCTGCCGGAACGCTTCGACCTCCACTACGTGGCGGCCGACGGCAGCCGCTGCCGGCCGATCATGATCCACCGCGCCATCTTCGGCTCCCTGGAGCGCTTCTTCGGCGTGATGGTGGAGAACTACGCCGGTGATTTCCCCTTCTGGCTCGCCCCCGAGCAGGTGCGGCTGCTGCCCGTCACCGATGAGGCCCTCCCCTGGGCCGAAGAACTCCGGGGGCTGCTGGCGGCCGCCGGTATCCGCGCCGGCATCGACCACAGCGGCGACCGGCTCGGCAAGCTGATCCGCAACGGCGAGCAGATGAAGATCCCGGTGCTGGGGGTGATCGGTGCCCGGGAGGCCGAAACCCGCACGGTCAGCCTGCGCAGCCGCCGCCAGGGGGATCTCGGCAGCGTGACCGCCGATGCCCTGGTGGCCGCCGCCGCCGCCGCCAACGGCGGCCGGCTGGCCACCCTGGACCTGGCATGAGCCTCCTGCTGGCGGGCGACATCGGCGGCACCAAGACCCTGCTCAGCCTCTGGCGGCCGGGCGGGGAGCGGCCCGAGCTGGTGCTGGAGGAGCGGTTCGTCTCGGCGGACTGGCCGGACCTGGCCCCCATGGTGCGCCAGTTTCTGGCTGCCGCCGGGCCGGTGGCGGGCGGCGTGCCGGCGGCCGCCTGCTTCGCCGTGGCGGGCCCGGTGGAGGGGGGCCAGGCCCGGCTCACCAATCTCCCCTGGGTGCTCGACACCGAAGGCCTGGCCCGTGGCTGCGGCCTGCCCCAGGTGGAGCTGGTCAACGATTTCGCCGTGCTGATCTACGGCCTGCCCCATCTCGATGCCGACCAGACGGCCCCCGTGCGGGAGGGCCAGCGGGATCCACAGGCCCCGTTGCTGGTGCTGGGGGCCGGCACCGGCCTGGGGGTGGCCATGGGTCTGCCCACCGCCGGGGGCCTGCGGGCCCTCCCCAGCGAAGCGGCCCACGGGGAGTTCGCCCCCCGTACCGCGGCCGAATGGGAACTGAAGCAGTGGCTCAGGGCCGATCTGGCCCTGGAGCGGATCTCGATCGAGCGGGTGGTGAGCGGCACCGGCCTGGGCCACGTGGCCCGCTGGCTGCTCGAACGGCGCCACCCCGGCGGTGACCATCCCCTCAGCGGCCCCGCCCGGCTCTGGTGCGAGGCCGCCGACGGGCCGGACCGGGCCGACCTGCCAGCGGCGGTGGCCCTCGCCGCGTCCGCCGGTGATCCCCTGGCGGCCGAGGCCCTGGCGCTCTGGCTCGGGGCCTATGGCAGTGTCTGCGGGGATCTCGCCCTGGCCTGCCTGAGCCGCGGCGGTCTGTGGCTGGCGGGGGGCACGGCCGCCAAGCTGCTGGCCAGCCTGCGCTCCGAAGCCTTCCTGGAACCGTTTCTGAACAAGGGCCGGCTGCGTTCCACCCTGGAGCCGATGCCCATCACCGCCGTGGTGGATCCGGGCGTCGGCACCTTCAGTGCCGCCTGCCGGGCCCGGATGCTGCTGGGCTGAGTCCGGCACGCCCCCCAGGGTCCGGCTGCAACACTGAGCCCAACGACAGGTCATTTATGGTCCGGCCCCAGATCGGCCAGGGGGTGGTGGTGGCGGTTCCCGCCACCACCGCCAACATCGGCCCGGGTTTCGATTGCCTCGGCGCCGCCCTGGATCTCGGCAACCGCTTCGAGCTGCGGGTGATCGAGGGGGGTGGTGAGCGGTTCGAGCTGATCATCGAGGGCCCCGAGGGGGCCCATCTGCGCGGTGGCCCCGACAACCTCGTCTACCGCTCGGCCCAGCGGGTCTGGCGCGAGGTGGGGGTGGAGGCGGTGGCCCTGGAGGCGCGGGTGCAGCTGGCCGTGCCCCCGGCCCGGGGTCTGGGCAGCAGCGCCACCGCCATCGTGGCGGGGCTGCTCGGCGCCAATGCCCTGGTGGGCGAGCCCCTCAGCCGCGAGAAGCTGCTGGAGCTGGCCATCGACATCGAGGGCCATCCCGACAACGTGGTCCCCTCCCTGCTGGGCGGGTTGTGCCTGACGGCCCGGGCCGCCTCCCACCGCTGGCGGGTGGTGCGCTGCGAGTGGAACCCGGCCGTGAAGGCCGTGGTGGCGATCCCCACCATCCGGCTGAGCACGAGCGAGGCGCGCCGGGCCATGCCGCGCAGCATCCCGATCAGCGATGCCGTGATGAATCTGGGGGCCCTCACCCTGCTGCTGCAGGGGCTGCGCACGGGCAACGGTGATCTGATCGCCGACGGCATGCACGACCGCATCCACGAGCCCTACCGCTGGGGACTGATCCAGGGGGGGAGGGCCGTGCGGGAGGCCGCCATGGGGGCCGGGGCCTGGGGCTGCGTGATCAGCGGCGCCGGCCCCAGCCTGCTGGCCCTCGCCCCCGAGAGCCGGGCGGCGGCGGTGGGGGAGGGGATGACCCAGGCCTGGCTGGCGGAAGGGGTGAGCAGCCACAGCGCCGTGCTCGGACTCCAGGAGGGCGGCAGCACCTGGGCCCCCCTGCCGGAGGGAAGCCGCCCACAGGCCGTGCTTGGTGAGTAGAACTACTCAGTTGATAGGCTCTGACGCCCGGGGGCCCCGTCCCGACGCGGCAGCGTCTCCCGTCATACTTCCTGCCTGGAGCACCCCACAGTGATGGACGCCAGCCTGCCTCTTTCGCTCGCGTCCTCCTCCCTTGCTTCCGGTGTCACCGAAGCGGGTTTTCCGTGGCTCAGCCTGATCGTGCTGCTGCCCGCCACCGCCGCCCTGGTGATGCCCCTGCTGCCCGGTGACGGCAGCGACCCCCGCCTCCCCCGCACCCTGGCCCTGGGGGTGCTCGGGGTGGATCTGGCCCTGATCCTCTGGGTCTTTGCCCGCCACTTCGATGCCGGCCTCGGCGGTCTGCAGCTGGTGGAGCGGGTGGCCTGGGTGCCGGCCCTGGGCCTGGAATGGTCGCTGGCCGCCGACGGACTCTCCGCCCCCCTGGTGGTGCTCAGCGGCCTGGTCACCCTGCTGTCGGTGGCGGCCAGCTGGAACATCCGCCTCAAGACCCGTCTCTACTTCGCCCTGCTGCTGGTGCAGGCCACGGCCCAGAGCCTGGTGTTTCTCTCCCAGGACTTCCTGCTGTTCTTCCTGGCCTGGGAACTGGAGCTGGTGCCGGTCTACCTGCTGATCGCCATCTGGGGTGGCAAGCAGCGCCAGTACGCCGCCACCAAGTTCATCCTCTACACCGCCACGGCCTCGCTCCTGATCCTGATCAGCGGCCTGGCCCTCGCCCTCTCCGGCGACAGCTTCACCCTCAACCTCAGCGAGCTGGCGGCCCGCTCCCCCGGCGGCACCTTCGGCCTGCTCTGTTACCTGGGCTTCCTGGTGGGCTTCGGGGTCAAGCTGCCGATGTTCCCGCTGCACACCTGGCTTCCCGATGCCCACGGCGAGGCCAATGCGCCGGTGTCGATGCTGCTGGCGGGGGTGCTGCTCAAGATGGGCGGTTACGCCCTGCTGCGCTTCAACGTCCAGATGCTGCCGGAGGTGCATCTGCGGCTGGCTCCGGCCCTGATCGTTCTGGGCATCATCAACATCGTCTACGGGGCCCTCAACGCCTTCGCCCAGGACAACGTCAAGCGCCGCATCGCCTGCAGTTCGGTGAGCCACATGGGCTTCGTGCTGCTGGGCATCGGTGCCGTCGATGCCCTGGGCATGAGCGGCGCCATGCTGCAGATGATCAGCCACGGGCTGATCGCCGCGGCGATGTTCTTCGTCACCGGCGTCTTCTACGAGCGCACCGAAACCCTCTCGATCCCCAACATGGGAGGCCTGGCCAAGGTGCTGCCGATCACCTTCGCCTTTTTCCTGGCCAGCTCCCTGGCCTCCCTGGCCCTGCCGGGGATGAGCGGTTTCATCAGCGAGATCACCGTGTTCCTCGGGGTCACCTCCTACGACGGCTTCACCGTCGGTTTCCGGGTGATCACGATCGTGCTGGCGGCCATCGGCCTGGTGCTCACCCCGGTGTACCTGCTCTCCCTGTGCCGGCGGGTGTTCTTCGGTCCCCGGATTCCGGCCCTGGCGGTGGTGGGCGACATGAAGCCCCGGGAGCTGCTGATCGGCCTCACCCTGCTGGTGCCCACCCTGGTGATCGGCTTCTGGCCGCGGGTGGCGATCGATCTCTATGAAGCCAGCACCAACGGTCTGGCCGCCGAGCTGGCCAGCACCGGGGCCGTGGCCCTGGGTCGGATGGCCGCCCTCGGCTGACCCGCCGCCCGGCGCCGGGGTGGGCTGAAATGGGGGCTTCCATCGAAGCGGCCTCCCGGCGATGACCACCACCCTCCAGAGCCCCCCCGCCCTGCTGGCCGGCGAGGGCCTGCCCCGCTTCGAGGCCATCACCCCCGACCAGGTGGTGACCCACATCCCGGCGCTGCTGAGCACCCTCCAGGCGGAGCTGGATCGGCTCGAGGCCGATCTGGCGGCGGCGGCGGCGGAAGGCCGGACCCTGGACTGGGCGGAGGTGATGGACCCCCTGCAGCGGCTGGGGGAGCGGCTGCGCTGGAGCTGGGGGGTGGTGAGCCACCTCAATGGCGTCTGCAACAGCCCGGAACTGCGGGAGGCCCATGCCAGCCAGCAGGCGGCGGTGGTGGCCTTCGGTAACCGGGCCGGCCAGAGCCGGGTGCTGTTCGAGGCGCTGCGCAGCCTGCAGGCCCAGGGCGGACTCGACGCCACCCAGGAGCGGATCCTGACGGCGGAACGGCGCGACATGGAACTGCGGGGCGTGGGCCTGGAGGGGGAGGTCCAGGAGGCCTTCAACGCCGCCAGCCAGGAACTGGCCGAACTCGCCACCACCTTCGGCAACCGGGTGCTCGATGCCACCAGCGCCTGGACCCTGCGGCTCACCGATCCGGCCGAGGTGGAGGGGTTGCCCGAGAGCCTCAAGGATCAGCTGGCCCAGGCCGCCCGTGATGCCGGCGATGGCGCGGCCACGACCGCGGAGGGCCCCTGGCTGCTGGGGCTCGACATGCCCCGCTTCGGCCCGTTCCTGAAATACAGCCGTCGCCGCGACCTGCGGGAGATCGCCTACAAGGCCCACGTGAGCCGGGCCTCAGGAGAGACCGACGGCAACTGGCCGGCGATCGAGCGGATCCTGACCCTGCGCCGGGAGCAGGCCCGGCGGCTGGGCTACGGCTCCTGGGCCGAGGTGAGCCTGGCGGCGAAGATGGCCGGTTCGGTGGATGAGGTGGAGGCCCTGCTGGAGGATCTGCGGGCCGCCGCCCATCCGGTGGCCCTGCGGGAGCTGGAGGAGCTGCGGGCCTGCGCCGCCCGGGAAGGGGCGGCCGAAGCGGACGACCTCAAGCCCTGGGATGTGAGCTTCTGGGCGGAGGTGCGGCGCCAGGAGGCGTTCGATCTCGACAGCGAGGCCCTGCGGCCCTGGTTCCCCCTGCCCCGGGTGCTGGAGGGGCTGTTCGGTCTCTGCGACCGCCTGTTCGGCATCCGCATCCGCCCGGCCGATGGCGAGGCGCCCGTCTGGCATCCGGACGTGCGGTTCTTCCGCGTCGAGGACGCCGGCAGCGGCGAGCCCCTGGCCGCCTTCTACCTCGACCCCTACAGCCGTCCCGGCAGCAAGCGCGGCGGCGCCTGGATGGACGAATGCCTGGTGCGCTCGGTGGACGCCTCGGGGCAGCCCGTGCTGCCCGTGGCCTACCTGGTGTGCAACCAGAGTCCGCCGGTCGGGGACACCCCCAGCCTGATGACCTTCGAGGAGGTGGAGACCCTCTTCCACGAGTTCGGCCATGGTCTCCAGCACATGCTCACCACGGTGGAGCGGCCCCAGGCGGCCGGCATCAACAACGTGGAGTGGGATGCGGTGGAACTGCCCAGCCAGTTCATGGAGAACTGGTGCTACGACCACGCCACCCTGATGGGCATGGCCCGCCACTGGCAGAGCGGCGAACCGCTGCCGGAGGCGGAGTTCGCCAAGCTCCAGGCCGCCCGCACTTTCATGGGCGGGGCCGCCACCCTGCGTCAGGTGCACTTCGCCCTCACCGACCTGCGGCTCCACAGCCAGTGGACGCCGGAGTGCGGCCGGACACCGGAGCAGCTGCGCCGGGAGATCGCCCTCACCACCACGGTGCTGGAGCCGATCGAGGAGGACGCCTTCCTCTGCTCCTTCGGCCACATCTTCTCCGGCGGCTATTCCGCCGGTTACTACTCCTACAAGTGGGCCGAGGTGCTCAGCGCCGACGCCTTCAGCGCCTTCGAGGAGGTGGGCCTGGAGAACGAGGCGGCGATCCAGGCCACCGGCCGCCGCTTCCGCGAGACGGTGCTCAGCCTCGGCGGCAGCCGCCACCCCGGTGAGGTGTTCGAGACCTTCCGGGGCCGGCCCCCCAGCCCGGAGGCCCTGATCCGCCACTCGGGGCTGGTGGCGGCGGGGGCCTGAGGGGCCGACCGGGGCCGCTTCAGCCGGGCAGTCCGGCCTGGCTGATGGGGCCCAGCTTGACGCCGTCGGGGTAGTACTTCCAGCCATCCCGGATCCTGATCTTCTCGTCCCAGGGGAGCTTGTAGCAGCCGTTGGCCAGATCCCTGACCCAGGTGAGGTAGTTCTCCTTCTCCCCACCGGGTTTGCCCACATAGGCGCGGCAGCCCAGGTTGAAGATGTTGTTCTCCAGCGCCCAGTTTTCCCGCGCCTTGTCCACCAGGCGGGGGAACAGCTCGGCGGTGACGATCTCCCACGGGTTTCGGTGGCCCTGCTGCAGGACGTTGCCGTCGTAATTGCAGACGGTGCCTTCGCCGAAGTAGTAGAAGACGCCGTCATACCCGGCCAGGTTGACCGAGATGGTGTACATCAGGTTCTGCCAGGCGTTGGTGCGGTTGGTCCAGATCCACTGGTCATTGACCTGGGTGGAGTAACCCGAGATGCGGATGTAGACATTGGCCCCCTTGTAGGCGGCCTCCCGGGCCAGTTCGGGGAACATGCCGTCATGGCAGATGCAGACCGCCAGCCTGGAACCCTTGGGGCCCTCGCAGACCGGCATGCCGTAATTCCCCGGCGACCAGGGTTCGATCGGCACCCAGGGCTGCAGTTTTCTGTAGTGGAGGGCAATCTCGCCCTGGGAACTGATGATGATGGCCGTGTTGAAGGGCGGCAGGCTGGGGTCGTCGTTCTGCTCCATCAGGGAGAAGACCCCCCAGACGTCGTTGTCCCGGCAGGCCTTGCGGAAGCGGTCGATTTCAGGGGAGTCGATGCGCAGCAGCATCTCGTCGTAGGTCCAGATGGCGGTGTTGAGTCCCTGGGTGGAGTACTCCGGGAACACCACCAGATCGAGATCGGGGTAGCCGGCCTTGGTGGTGGCGACCGCCTGGCAGATCTGATCCACCTGGGTCTGGATGTCCGCGGGGCCTTTGATCACGGGAACGGGGTACTGGATCATCGCCACGAGGAGGGCTTCCTCCCAGGCGCTGACGCTGCCGGTGCTGCCCATGAAGCCAAGAATGAAAGTCATTCTCATTCTTGGCAGTGCGCTCGGACCGGGGCTGTCGCGTCGGTCACTGAATCCGTCGCTGTCCACCCTGGCGGGCGGGGCCAGGCGGACCAAGGATGTGAGAATGGTTGTCATTCCGGTCCATCCCGCCATCTCCCGTCACGGTCTGACCTCCCCGCTGGGGACCCTGGCTCCGTTGCCGCGGCCCGCCCGCGACCGCCATGGCTGAGCTGGTGGTGGCCGGCTCGGGCCCCCAGGCCCTCACCCTCTGCTGCCTGCTGCTGCAGAAGCGGCCCCAGTGGCGCCGGAGGCTGCGGGTGCTTGACCCCAGTGGCACCTGGTTGGAGCGCTGGAACACCCAGATGCGCCGCTACGAGATTCCGTGCCTGCGCTCCCCTTCCCCCCACCATCCCCATCCCAATCCCCACGCCCTGCGCCGTTTTGCCCAGGAACGTCAGCGCGGGGCGGAGCTTCAGGGTCCCTACGGCCTCCCCCGCACGGAGCTGTTCAACGACTTCTGCCGCAGCGTCGTCGCCGAGTTCCAGCTGGCCGACCGGGTGCAGGCCGTGGCGGTCGAGCGGATCCGGCTCGCTCCCGCCGGGGACAACGCCTTCGAGCTGGATCTCAGCGATGGGTCCGTGCTGGCGCCCCAGCGGCTGGTCATCGCCACAGGGACCGGGGCACCGGTGCTGCCGGCCTGGGTCCGGGCCATCAAGGACCCCTACCCGGCGGAGGCCCTGCAGCACAGCCAGAGCCTCGACCTCGGCGCCTGCCGGGGTCTGGCGGGGCAGCATCTGGTGATCGTCGGCGGCGGCCTGACCAGCGCCCACCTGGCCCTGGGGGCCATCCGGCGGGGCGCCCGGGTCAGCCTGTTCTGCCGGCGGGGGCTGCGCTGCAAAGCCTTCGATGCCGACCCGGGCTGGCTGGGTCCCCGCTACCTCAAGGACTTCCGGGCGGAACCCTGCTGGCACCGTCGCCGCCAGCAGGTTCTGGCGGCCCGCGATGGCGGCTCCATCACCCCCGAGCTGGCCAGCCGGCTGCAGCAGGCGCAGGCCGCTGGAGTGCTGCAGCTGAACGAGGGGTGCCAGATCGCCTCGGCCCGGTGGCGCCAGGGCCAGTGGCAGCTGCACTGCAGCGATGGCAGCGAGCATCGGGCCGACCGCCTCTGGCTGGCCACCGGCCACAGCCTGGGGGTGAGCCACCACCCCCTGCTGCGCCAGCTGCAGCAGCAGCGACCCCTGGCGCTGATCGAGGACTGGCCCGTGCTCACCAGCGACCTGCGCTGGCCCGGCACCCGGGTGCACGTCATGGGGGGACTGTCCGCCCTGCAGCTGGGACCGGCGGCCCGCAACCTGTACGGGGGGCGGGAAGCGGCGCACCGCATCTGCCGCGCCGCCCTGAAGTCCTGAACGGGTCGCACCCCGGGGCCCTGGTGGGCGCAGGCTTCCGACAGGGAGCGGATGGTCTGCACCTGGCCGGGGGCCAGGGCCAAGGTCAGGTCACCGGCGGCGCTGGGCACGGTGATCCCCATCGCCCTGCCCTCGGAGGGAATCGGACTGAGGCGGCCGCCGTCGCTCATCACCACGGGCCGGTGGTGGTTCGGCGCAGCCCGGCCGTTTCCGCGTTCAGGCGCCGCCGCAGACCGGAGGGAGCCTTGATGCCGGAGCGCTCGAACAGCACGGCACCCAGCTGGCGCCCCGAACCGTCATCCGGAGCGCCGTTGCCGGTGTCTTCCACTGGAGAAACGGCGCCGAAGCTGACGTCAATGCTGCACCGCGACGCGAAAGCCTGTCGTCAACATCGTGGCCTTCTCCGTCGGATCTCCACACCCTAAGCATCGAGTCAGCATCCATGAAGCTACAAATCAGACCCTGACATCTCCCTCAAAAGCGATATCTTGACCCGGCATGACTTCAGGGCCCATTCCCTTCCCTGTTCAGTCCTTTCTTCCGGTGTTTCCATGGATCGGCCACCCCTGGCCGCCCCGTCGCCCGGACGGTCATCCTCCGGCGAGGGTCACGGCCAAGGGCCGGGCCCTCGATAGCCTGAGTTCCGGATGATCCGCTCCCGGTGAAGCCTGCGACCCTTGCCGGAGTGACGTGATCGGAGCCCAGCGGATCCTGGTGCTCGGCGGCGGCTTTGCCGGGCTCTGGAGTGCCCTGGCCGCCGCCCGCCAGCTGGATCAGCTCGGCCTCGGCCCTGACGCCGTCGAGGTGCTGCTGGTCAACCGTGATGCCTTCCATGGCCTCCGCGTGCGCAACTACGAGGCTGACCTGTCTCCGCTCAGGGTTCCCCTGGAGGTGGTGCTGGGGCCTGCCGGGGTCCGCTGGCTGGTGGGGGAGGTCGGCTCCATCGATCCGGCCGCCGGCGCCGTCACCGTCGACACGGTCGCCGGAACCCAGACCCTTGCCTACGACCGGTTGGTCTTCGCCCTGGGCAGCCAGCTGGTGCGGCCGCCGCTCCCCGGCCTGGACGCCCACGGCTTCGACGTCGACACCTACGGGGGGGCCTCCAGGCTGGCGTCGCACCTGGAGGACCTGGCGGAGGGTCCCGATGGCGAGGGCCGGTTCACGGTCGTGGTGGTGGGGGCCGGCCTCACCGGGATCGAGGCGGCCTGTGAACTCCCCGCCCGGCTGCGGGCCGTTCAGGAGCGCGCCGGCCTGTCCCAGCCTGTGCGGGTTGTGCTGGTGGACCACCACCGGCAGGTCGGTTCCGCCATGGGGGAAGCGGCACGGCCGGTGATCGAGCAGGCGCTGGCGGCCCTCAAGGTGGAGCTGCGCCTCGGTGTGCGGGTGGAGAGCTTCGATGGCTCGGCGATCCGCTTCGATTCCGGCGAGGTCATCGCCACCCGCACCGTGATCTGGTGCGCCGGCATGCGGGCCAGTCCGCTCGCCGCCGGCTGCGGGGTGGCCACCGATGCCCTCGGCCGCCTGGCGGTCGACGCCTGTCTGAGGGTCGAGGGGCTCCGCTCGGTGTTCGCCGCCGGTGACAGTGCCCGCCTGGAGCTGGACGGGGGCCTCCCGTCGGTCATGTCCTGCCAGCACAGCCGTCCCATGGGCCGCTTCGCCGGCCATAACGCGGTCTGCGATCTGCTGGGCCAGCCGTTGCTGCCGCTGCGGATCGACTGGTACACCACCATCCTCGATCTGGGCACCTGGGGGGCCCTCTACACCGAAGGCTGGGAGCGCCGGGTCGTCGCCTCCGGGGAGGCCGCCAAACGCACCAAGCGGCTGATCAATGGGGTGCGCATCGTGCCGCCCACCAACGGTGACCGTGCCGCGATCCTGGCCGCTGCAGCTCCGCTGGTCCAGACACCACCGCCGGTCCCCGTCGAGCCGTCCCTGCCATGACATCCCCCCAAGACCCTCCGGCCGGCGGAGCCCGCGCCGGCGTTCCCCTGCGGCGCCTCCTCGTCCTCGCCCTGCTGCTGGCCGGGGTGGGCCTGTTCTTCGGCCAGGGCTGGCAGCAGCGGCTGGATCTCGCCGCCCTGCAGGCCTCCCGCGAGCAACTGCTGGCCTGGCGGCAGGGGTCACCGCTGGTCAGCGCCGCCGCCTTCGTGGCCGTCTATGTGCTGGTGACGGGCCTGTCCCTGCCCGGCGCCACCGTGCTCACCCTGGCGGGGGGCGCCATCTTCGGCCTGCTGCAGGGCACGGTGCTGGTCTCGATCGGCTCCACCCTGGGGGCCACGGCGGCCTGCCTGCTGGCCCGCACCCTGCTGCGGGAGCCGGTGCGGCGCCGCTTCGGCCAGCGCCTGGGGCCGATCGAGGCGGGCGTCCGCCGCGACGGCGTCCCCTACCTGCTCAGCCTGCGGCTGGTGCCGGTGGTGCCCTTCGTGCTCGTCAACCTGCTGATGGGACTCACCCCCATGCCCCTGCTCCCCTTCGCCCTCGTCTCCCAGCTGGGCATGCTGCCGGCCACCCTCGTGTACGTGAATGCCGGCACCCAGCTGGGCCAGCTCACCAGCCTCAGCGGCCTCCTTTCGCCCGCCCTGCTGGCCTCCTTCGCCCTGCTGGGTCTGCTGCCCTGGATCGTGAAGCTGCTGCTGGCCCGCTGGCGCCTCTGGCGCCTCTACCGCCCCTGGCCCCGCCCCCGCCACTTCGATCGCAACCTGATCGTGATCGGTGCCGGGGCGGCCGGCCTGGTCACGGCCTACATCGCCGCCACCGTGCGGGCGAAGGTCACCCTGGTGGAGCGGCACCGCATGGGCGGCGACTGCCTCAACACCGGCTGCGTGCCCAGCAAGGCCCTGATCAGCAGTGCCCGCCTCGCCGCCCGCCTGCGCCATGCCGACCGCTATGGCCTGACCCCCCAGGAGCCGCGGGTGGAGCTGCAGCGGGTGCTGGAGCGGGTGCGCCAGAAAGTGGCCGCCGTCGCCCCCCACGACAGCGTCGAGCGCTACGCCGCCCTCGGGGTGGACGTGCGTCTCGGCCAGGCGCGCCTGCTCAGCCCCTGGGCGGTGGCGATCACCGCCGCCGACGGCACTGAGACCGTGCTCACGGCCCGCGCCATCGTGCTGGCCACCGGCGCCGCGCCGGTGATCCCTGAGCTGCCCGGCATCGACAGCGTGCGGGTGCTCACCAGCGAGACCCTCTGGGACGCCCTGGCCGAGCACCCCTCCCCAAGGCCCGGCCTGGTGGTGCTGGGGGGCGGGCCGATCGGCTGCGAACTGGCCCAGGCCCTGGCCCAGCTGGGCCTGCCGGTCACCCTGCTGCAGCGCAACGACCGCCTGCTGCCCCGGGAGGATCCCGAGGTGGGGGCGCTGCTGCGCGAGGTGCTGGAGCGGGACGGGGTGCGGGTGCACACCGGCTGCCGGGTGGAGCGGGTGGGGCCCGCCGCCTCAGGGGGTGTGCAGGTGGAGGTGCTGGTGGGCGGCGCCACCCTCCTGGTCGAGGCCGACGAGCTGCTCTGCGCCGTGGGGCGCCAGGCCCGGCTGGAGGGCCACGGCCTCGAGGCCCTGGGCATCCCCACCGGGCGCACCATCGACACCGACGCCTATCTCCAGACCCTCTACCCCAACATCCATGCCGCCGGCGACGCCGCCGGCCCCTGGCAGTTCACCCACACGGCGGCCCACCAGGCCTGGTATGCGGCCGTCAATGGGCTGTTCGATCCGGTCCGCTTCGCCGTCGAC
The DNA here is from genome assembly GCF_009834675.1 of Cyanobium sp. Copco_Reservoir_LC18. Taxonomy (NCBI): domain Bacteria; kingdom Bacillati; phylum Cyanobacteriota; class Cyanophyceae; order Synechococcales; family Prochlorococcaceae; genus Cyanobium; species Cyanobium sp. Copco_Reservoir_LC18. The sequence goes on along the minus strand of NZ_ASAC01000012.1, from coordinate 270,969 downwards.
GGCCGCGTCATCCCGCGCACCACCTTCACCGACCCGGAGGTGGCCCGGGTGGGGCTGAACGAAACCGAGGCCATCGCCCGGGGGGTGGCCTTCGAGGTCACCCGGTTTCCCCTGGCCGAGCTGGATCGGGCCATCGTCGAATCGGCCGAGACCGGTTTCGTCAAGGTGCTCACCGTGCCGGGAAAGGACCGGATCCTGGGGGTGACGATCGTGGCCGAGCAGGCCGGGGAGCTGCTGGCCGAATTCGTGCTGGCGATGCGCTGGAACCTGGGTCTGGGCAAGGTGCTGGGCACGATGCACGCCTATCCCACCCTGGCCGAAGCCAACAAGTACGTGGCCGGGAGCTGGAAGCGTGCCCACGCCCCCCAGCGCACCCTGGCCCTGCTGGAGCGCTTCCACACCTGGCGCCGGGGTGGCTGAGGCTCACGCCTGGGAGTGGAGCCCGATGGTGTTGCCCTCGGTGTCGAGCACCAGGCTCATGAAGCCGTAGGCGCCGATCGACATCTTCGGCTTGATCACCGTGCCGCCGGCGGCCGCCACCCGGCCCTCCTCGACGGCGCAGTCGTCGCAGTGGAAATAGATCAGGGAGCCGCCACCGCCCGGGGCCATGCCCTCCATCTTCGCCAGGGCCCCACCGGCCCCCACCGTGCCGTTGTCCATCGGGAAGGTGAGGTACTCCATGCCGGCATCGGGCAGGGGCTCCAGGGTCAGCTGGAACACGGCCTCATAGAAGGCCCGGGCCCGGGCCATGTCGTCGACGTAGATCTCGAACCAGATGACGGGGTTGACGGCCATGGCTTCGAGGTGATTTCAGGGCCAAGATTAGGCCTGAATATCTGGATTCAGCCCGCCACCTGCTGCTGCTGGCGCGGTGCCAGAGGGGTCCAGTTCTCCTTCACCAGCTGGCGGGCCCGGCCCAGGGCCAGGGCCCCGGCGGGCACGTCCCTGGTGAGGGTGGAGCCCGCCCCCACCGTCACCCCCGCCCCGAGGGTGATCGGCGCCACCAGCACCGAATTGGCCCCGGTCTTGCTGCCGCCACCGATCACGGTGCGGTGCTTGCGCACCCCATCGAAGTTGGCGGTGATCGTTCCTGCCCCGATGTTCACATCGGCACCGAGGTCGGCGTCGCCCAGGTAGCTGAGGTGGTTGGCCTTGCAGCCCTCCCCCAGCCGGCTGTTCTTGACTTCCACGAAATTGCCGATGCGGCAGCCGGCGGCCAGGTGGGTGCCGGCCCGCAGCTGGGCGAAGGGGCCGATCGCGCAGCCATCCTCGACGCGGCTGTCCCGCAGCACCGAATGGATCACCTCCACCCCGGCGCCCAGCTGGCTGTTCTCGATCAGGCAGCCCGGCCCGATGCGGCAGCCGTCGCCGATGCTGCTGGCGCCGCGGAAGTGGCACTGGGGTTCCACCAGCACGTCGCGGCCGAAGCGGGTGTGCTCGCTCAGGGTGCAGCTGGCCGGATCGGTGAAGCTCACCCCCTCCGCCATCCAGTGGCGGCGCAGCCGGTCCTGCAGCACCGCCTCGCAGTGGGCCAGCTGCTGGCGGTCGTTGATGCCGGCCACCTCGTCCGGGTCGCCCACCTCCAGGTGCATGGCCGGCCGCAGCAGGGCCACGGTGTCGGTGAGGTACAGCTCACCCTGGTCGTTGTCGGTGCTCAGGCTGGGCAGCACGGCGGCCAGGCGCTGCCAGTCGAAGCAATAGATCCCCGCATTGGTGAGGGTGTTGGTGAGCTGATCGCCCGTGCAGTCGCGGTGTTCCACGATTTCGCTCACCTGGCCCGCTCCGTCGGCGAAGACCCGGCCGTAGCCGCTGGGGTCCGCCAGCCGGGCGGTGAGCAGGGTCACGGCGGCGCCGCTGTCGCGGTGGGTGGCCAGCAGCGCTTCCAGGGTCTCCGGGCGCAGCAGCGGGACGTCGCCGTTGAGCACCAGCAGCTCGCCTTCGAAGCCCTGCAGCGGCCCGAGCAGCTGCTGCACCGCATGGCCGGTGCCGTTCTGGGGCTGCTGCAGCACGAACTCCAGGCCCTCGACGCCGGCGAGGGTGCGCTCCACCCGGTCGGCCTGGTGGCCCACCACCAGCAGCTGGCGGTCGGGGGCGAGCCGCTGACAACTGCCCAGCACCCGTTCCACCAGGGTCGCGCCGGCCAGGGGCTGGAGCACCTTCGGCAGGGCACTCTTCATGCGGGTCCCTTTCCCGGCGGCCAGGACGGCAACGGCGAGCATGGGCGAGGAAGAAAGGACTGGGTCGGAATCTACCGGTGCTTTCCTTACCTCCCAGGCATCGGCACCACGGGCGCGTCCACCGCCAGCGGTGGCGCCACCGGCGGTGGCCCATCACGGAGGGATCCACCCAGGCCATGGCCCCCTCTCTGCTGCCGGGGTTGCAGAGGCAGGCTGGGGATCCATGGCGTCCCTGCACCGCAGCTCACGGCGGAGGGTTCTGTCCATCTCCGGGGTGCCTCGCCGGCTCCAGGGATGGATAAAATCTGAAAAACACCTTGGTCTCAAGTGAAGAATCGGACCCATCCCCCTTCAGGAGCCGCCACCCCCGGGGTGGCCCCGGCTCCATGGCCCGCTTCCCCGGGCCGTTCCGCGCAGGTGCTTCGCCGGTTGGCCGTGCCCTGGGCCCTCGCCGCCGGTGCCGTTGCCGCGCCATGGGTGGCCATGCCGGAGGCCCATGCCCTGGACCTGAGCGCCTGCCTTCCTGTCAGCGCTGATGCAGCCGACGGATGCAGAATCACGGACAGCACCACGGGAAACGGCTGGATCATCAACACGGTGACCGGTGAGTTCGGCGGTGGTGGGATCCGTGGGATCGATCTCAAGTCCATGCCCTGGTGGAGTGGCACGTTTCGTGATTCCACGATCGCTGAACAGTTCGCAACCGCGGTTTCGACGTTCTTTGGCTATCCGAACTACGAAGGCTCGATAGGCCCCCTCTTTGCTGCTTCTGAAATTGGTAATGTTTCGCGCAATGCCACCATCGAGCAAGGTTCAGGCCCGGACGCTCAACTGTTTGATGTCATCAGATTTGATTCCTTCACCTATGCCTATGCCGTGCCCTCCGACTCCAATCCGGCCGTACCGGAGGTGCCAGGGCCGGTCCCGCTCCTGGGTGCCGCCGCGGCCTTCGGCTACAGCCGCAAACTCCGGAACCGCATCAAAGCCCGCTGAGTCCGCCTGAACCCCAGGTCACCCACCGGGGCGATCCCTGGCCCCATCGGTTGGGCGATCGACGGAGGCGGCCCCTTCACGGCCGTGCCCCCCGGCCTGGGTGGCCCCCCGCCGGGCCCGGGCTGCATCCGTTCACCCCTCGCCGCCGTTCGATCCCCCAGCGGCGTTGCCAGGCGCTGGTGGGTTCGGCCCCGCTGCCGGCCTGGGCGCGGGCCCGGGAGGCCAGGATCTCCGCCGCGCTCGCACGGCCGCTGGGATCCCGGTAGGGCTCCCCGGCCCGGCTGGCCATGTGCTCGCGCTCCATCGGGCTGAGTGGCCTCAGCCTGTCCGTGGGGGGCAAGGCCGTGGGGCTGGCGACGGTGCCGGCACTCCAGACCTGCCTGCTGTCGGGCTCGGGTCGGGCCATCGCCGGCAGCGGCACCGCGGCGAGCCGGAGGCCCACCGTCTCCAGACCACGGCGCACCGCCGCGGCCGAGCTGTAGGTGAGCAGCCGCCCGCCGGGGGCCAGCAGCCGGGCCAGTGCACCCAGGACCTCCAGACTCCAGAGCTCCGGGCAGCGCCGTGGCGAGAAGGCATCGAGGAGGATCAGATCGCAACGCCCCGCCAACGGCCCCACCAGCTCCCGCAGGCGACTGCGGCCATCCCCCCACAGCAGCCGATCGCTGCGTCCGAGCTCCGCCAGCCGCTCCAGCACCGATGGGCTCCACTGGGCCCGGAAGCGTTCGTCGGCGAGGGCCATCGCCAGCGGGGCGGGGTCCAGCTCCAAGCCCCACCACTGCAGCCGCAACCCCTGCCGCTCCACCGCCTCCAGCAGCGTCGCCGTGTTGGTGCCCGTACCCACGGCCACCTCCACCACGGTGAGGCTGTGGCCAGGGGTGAAACGCTCCAGCTCGGCGGGACCCATGAACACCTGGCGGGCCTCCCGCAGGGCGCCTTCGGCGCTGTGGAAGCTCTCCCCGAAATGGGCGCTCCAGAGGCTGTAGCTGCCGTCGCGGGTGAGCCGGGGTTCCAGCCTGGCGCCGCTGCCGCCGACGGGACGATGGGCTGAGCGTTCAGGCACGCAGCCGCGCCAGATCCTCCCAGAAACCGGGGTAGGAGACGGCGGCCGCCTCCGGCCGGCCCAGGCGGGTGTCGCCCCGGGCCACCAGGGAGGCCACCGCCAGGCTCATCGCCACCCGGTGATCCGTCTCGCTGTCCACCTCCGCCCCGTAAAGCTGGGTGGGGCCCTCGATGCTGAGGCCATCGGCGTGCTCCACGAGCCGGGCCCCCATGGCCGTCAGCTGGCGGGCCATCACCGCCAGGCGGTCGGTCTCCTTGACCCGCAGCTCCGCCGCGCCGCTGATGCGGCTCACCCCTTCGGCGCAGCAGGCCGCCACCGCCAGCACGGGGATCTCGTCCACCAGGCGGGGGATCATCGGTTCCTCGATGCGGAAGGCCCGCAGCGGGCCGTGCTGGACGTGCAGATCCCCCACCGGCTCACCGGCCACGTCGCGGCTGTTGAGCACCGTGATCCGGGCGCCCATCGCGGCCAGCACATCGAGAATGCCCGTGCGGCTGGGGTTGAGCCCCACGTTCCCGACCGTGAGCTCGGCCCCCGGGGTGATCGCCGCCGCCACCAGCCAGAAGGCGGCGGAGCTGATGTCGCCGGGCACCACCACGGTCTGGCCCACCAGGGCGGGCCCGGGCCGCACGGTGATGAACCGGCCCTCGTCGCCATCCACCTCCAGGTCGGCGCCGAAGGCCCGCAGCATCCGCTCGCTGTGGTCGCGGGTGGGGGCCGGTTCGATCACGGTGGTGGGCCCGTTCGCCGTCAGGGCGGCCAGCAGCAGGGCGCTCTTGACCTGGGCCGAGGCCACCGGCGTGCCGATGACACTGCCGTGCAGGGTCTGCCCCAGCACCGCCAGGGGGGCCAGGTTGCCCTCCTCGCGCCCCTGGATCCGGGCACCCATCTGGGCCAGGGGGGCCCCCACCCGGCGCATCGGGCGGCTGCGCAGGGAGGCATCGCCCGTCAGCACGAAGTGGCGCCCGGCACGTCCAGCCAGCAACCCCAGCATCAGCCGCATGGTGGTGCCGGAGTTGCCGCAGTCGAGCACGTCGGCGGGCTCGAGCAGCCCATCGAGGCCCACCCCCTCGACGGTCACCACCTGGCCGTCCGCGATCGGCGAAACGGTGACGCCCATGGCCCGCAGGCAGGCGGCGGTGCTTAGGGGGTCCTCGGCGGGCAGCAGACCCTCGACGCGGGTGGTGCCCTCGGCGATGGCCCCGAACAGGAGCGAGCGGTGGGAGATCGACTTGTCGCCGGGCACGGTCACGGTCCCCCGCAGGCTGCCGCCGGCCTCCAGCAGCAGGGGCGCCGACGATGCGGCCGCGCTGACATCGACGCTCGCGGGGGAGGACAACAGCTGGGGGTGCCGACTGGGGCGATCCTATGGAGCGGCCGGATCGGAGCCCGCCACCAGGGCCCTCCGTCAGGGCCGGATCCCGACGGCCCGCAGCCTGGCCGAGAGGCTCCAGACCTCGACCACCAGCCGGTGCCAGGGGGTGATCGTCTCCATGGCCAGACCCATGGGGGTGGGGGCGGCGGCCCGAAGGGCCCGGGCCGCCGCCAGGGAGCGGCGGGCTTCATCGAGCCGCTGCCGCAGCTCCTCCTGGTCAGGGGCGGCCATCACCGCCTCCGGGCAATGGTCGAGCAGCAGCAGGCCGCGATCGAAGGACTCGGCGTAGTCCTGCAGCAGCGGCACCAGGATCTCCTCCAGCAGCGGGCCGGCGGGATCGGGAAGGGAGGGGGCGGGAACCATCTCATGAGTCTAGGAATCCCCTCCGTGGCCGTCCGGGTACGGATCACCAGCCCCCGGGGGCTCGGGCTCCAGGAGCAGCCCCCAGCAGGGATGGAAGGGATGGACCCGGGGCCGGCCGGAGCCGGTGCCCGCCAGCGGCAGCCCCAGGTTGGCCCAGCGGAACAGGGACCCCTCCAGGTTGCGCACGTCGGAGAAGCCGGCCCGCCGCAGCGATCGGGCCAGCCGGGCGGATCGGTACCCCACCGAGCAGTAGACGACGATCGCCGCTTCCCGCGCCAGTGCCGCCGCTCCCGAGACGTCCGGCGCGGCAAGCCGGCGGGCGCCGGCCAGGTGGCTGAGGGCGAATTCCTCCGGCCCGCGGGCATCGATCAGCAGCGGCGCGGGACCCCCGCCGGCCAGCCGATCGGCCAGTTCCTCACAGCTGATCACGGCCACGTCCGGGAAGCGACGGCGGATCCAGCGGATCAGCAGGGGCCAGGCCAGCCGGCGCAGGCCAGCGGCAATGGCCCGGCGGCCGGCGGCGGCCCTGGAGAAGGGCATGGAACGATGGGGCCCGGATGGGTCGCCCCATGATCGACGTCGCCGTCTGGGATGGCCTGCTGCGCCGCCATGTCGATGGGGAGGGCCGGGTGGACTACGCCGCCTGGCAACGACAGGGTGCGGCCGAACTGGAGGGCTGGCTGGCGGCGCAGCGGCCTTTCGATCCGGATCCCGGCACCGGGCCCGAGGCGTTCGCCCTCTGGATCAACCTCTACAACGCCCTGGTGATCCGCCAGGTGCTGGCCCGCTACCCCCTGGCCTCGATCCGCCCCACCGTCGCCGGGGTGCCCAACTGGCCGGCGTTCCTGTCCTTCTTCTCCCGCCCGGCGGTCAGCCTGCAGGGGCAGCCCCTCAGCCTCGATCGGATCGAGCACGGGATCCTGCGGCCCCGCTTCGCTGACCCCCGCCTCCATTTCGCCCTGGTCTGCGCCGCCAGGGGCTGCCCCCTGCTGCGGCCGGAGGCCTACCGCCCCGAGCGGATCGCGGCCCAGCTGGAGGAGGACGCCCACCGCTTCCTGCGCAACCCCCTGAAGCTCCGGTTCGATCCGTCCCGCCGCACCCTGCACTGCAGCCGGATCTTCCAGTGGTACCGCCGGGACTTCCTGGCAGCGGCCCCCTCGATCGCCGCCTACGTGGGGCGCCACCGCCCGGAGCTGGACCTGCCGGCCGGCGTCCGGATCGCCTGGCTCCCCTACGACTGGGCCCTCAACGGTTGCGCGCCAGGCGGAGGGAGTCAGTCCCTGACATCGCCGTAGAGGCGCTTCAGCCTCTCCGCCGGCACCCCCAGGCCCCAGAGCAGGCCGATCAGCAGATAGATCCCCGTGGCCTTCCAGGAGCCCCAGCGTGCCACCCGGCGGTCGGAGGTCTCCACCACCCGGTTGAGCTGCCGGATGCGGCCCAGGCGGCCCAGCCGGTCGCACAGATCGGCATCCTCCATGATCGGCAGGCGCTCGTCGAAGCCGCCGCAGCGCATGAAATCGCTGCGCCGGCAGAACATGGCCTGGTCGCCGAACAGCACCCGGAAGCCCTTCAGCAGGTAGCGGTGGGGCCGGAACAGCAGGGCGGCGTAGTGGGTCTTGAGGGCGTTGTGCAGGCTCACGCCCCAGCGGGTGTGGTCGGCGCCCCGCATCAGGGCCAGGAAGCCGCCGCCGCTGGTGGTCGGGTCGGCCAGGGTGACGCCCACCAGCCGCACCAGATCCGAGGGCACCAGGGTGTCGGCATGGAGAAAGCAGAGAATGTCGCCGCGGGCCGCCGCCGCCCCCCGGTTCATCTGCACCGCCCGCCCCGGCCGTGGCGAACGGATCACGCGGCAGCCGTGCACGTGGGCCCTGGCCAGGGTGGCATCGGTGCTGCCGCCATCCACCACGATCACCTCGATGGCCGCTGGATCGAGGATCTCCAGCTGCTGCAGCGTGCGCCCAAGATGGCTGGCTTCGTTGAGGGTCGGGATAATGATCGAGACCGACCTTGGCGTCACCTTGCTGCGCAACAATCTTGCATTCTACGATCAGCAGGCGGCCAGCTGGTGGGAGCCGTCGGCGACGATCTTTCCCCTCAGCCGACTCAATCCACCCCGCTTTCTCTTCTTCGATCAGTTCATCACCCACTGGGAGAATCGGCGGGTTCTGGACGTGGGTTGCGGCGGTGGCTACACCTGCGAATTCCTCGCCCGTCGCGGCGCCGTGGTCACGGGCATCGATCGCTCCGCCGCCTGCATCGCGGCGGCCCGCAGCCATGCGGCCGCCTCGGGCCTGGAGATCACGTACCGGGTGGGGATCGCGGAGGAGCTCCCCTTCGCCGCCGGCAGCTTCGATGTGGTGGTCTGCGTCGATGTGCTGGAGCATGTCGATCGGCCCGAGGCCGTGGTCGCCGAGATGGGGAGGGTGCTCACCCCCGGAGGATCGCTCTGCTTCGACACCATCAACCGCACCGTCCGCTCGCGGCTCACCATGATCTGGCTGCTGGAGACGCTGCTGCGGCTGATCCCCGCCGGCGTCCACGACTGGCGGCGGTTCGTCCCCCCGGCGGAGCTGCGACGCTGGCTGGAGGCCAGCGGCTTCGCTGCCGTCACGATGCGGGGTCTGGACCTGTTCGGCCGGGGGCCGCTGCGCACCCTGGGCCGGCTGATCCACTACCGCCGCACCGGCGGTTTCCAGGTCGGCTTCGACCACGATCTGGCGGTCATGTTCATCGGCGTGGCCTCCCTCAGCCCAGCAGCAGACCCCCCGAATCGCTGAAGGCGGCCCGGGCACTGCGCAGGTCGAACAGCAGGTCCTCCAGGGTCAGCTGGTCCAGTTCCCGCTCCAGGGCCTGCAGCAGCCGGCGGTTGAGCACCCGGGTCACCCGGTCGCTGGGGCGGGGGTCCCCCTCCGCGCCGGCCAGGGTGATCAGGCTGCCGGCCGGGGCCTCCACCGCCGCCAGGATCGCCGCCAGGGGCACCTCCGCGGGCGGACGCCGCAGCCGGTAGCCCCCCTGACGGCCCCGCCGGGCCTCCACCAGGGCGGCCCGGCGCAGCTTGAGCATCAGCTGCTCCAGCATCGGGCCGGGCAGGTCCTGGGCCTCGGCCAGGGAGGTCACCGACTGCCACCGGGGCGGATCGAGGGCCAGCTCCAGCAGGGCCTTGAGGGCGTAGATGCCGCTGCGGCGCAGCATCAGCGGCCGGCCGCGAGGCGCTCCAGCACGTGCTCGAGGGTGTAGCCGAACAGGGCGGGATCGGGCTCGCCGCCTCCCAGATCGTCCAGGCCCAGTTCGCTCCAGCGGGCATCGACCCGGGCCTCCAGGGCGGCGTCCCGTCCCAGGGCCTGGCCCCAGTCGTGCCGTTTCTCCGGGCCGATCTTGGTGGTGGCGTCGATGGCGAGCCGGCCGCCGAGCCCCAGCCGCTCACTGGCGAAGTCGAGGGAGTCGAAGGGGGTGTCCTCCAGCACGAACAGGTCGCGCTGGGGATCCACCTGGGCGCTGATCGCCCAGATCACCTGGCGTGGGTCGCGGATCGCGATCGACTTGTCGACCACCACCACGAACTTGGTGTAGGTGAACTGGGGCAGGGCGCTCCAGAAGGCCATCGCCGCCCGCTTGGCCTGGCCGGGGTAGGCCTTGTCGATGGCGATCACCGCCAGCTTGTAGCTGAGGCCCTCCATGGGCAGGAAGAAATCGACGATCTCCGGGATCTGCTGCCGCAGGATCGGCGTGTAGATGCGATTCAGGGCGATCGCCAGCATCGCTTCCTCCTTGGGGGGCCGTCCGCTGAAGGTGGTCAGGAAGATCGGCTCCTGCCGCTGGGTGACGCAGTGGAAGCGCACCAGGGGCGAGTCCTCCTCACCGCCGTAGAAGCCCATGTGGTCGCCGCAGGGGCCGTCCGGGAGCACCTCCCCGGGCGTGATCGTGCCCTCCAGCACCACCTCGCTGTGGGAGGGCACCTCCAGATCGAGGGTCTTGCAGCGGGCCAGTCGCACCCCCTCACCGGCGTAGAGGCCGGCGAACAGCCATTCGCTCAGCTGCACCGGAATCGGCGTGGCCGCCGCCATCACCAGCAGGGGATGGACGCCGATGGCCACCGCCACCTCGAGCTTGCGGCCCAGGGCCGCCGCCTTGCGCAGGTGCCGGGCCCCGCCCCGCACGCTCAGCCAGTGGACGGTGGCGCTGTTGATCGACTGGCGCTGCAGCCGGTAGACGCCCACGTTCGGCACCCCGGTCTCCGGGTCCTTGGTGATCACCAGCCCGAGGGTGATCACCCCGCCGGCATCCCCCGGCCAGGGGCGCAGCAGGGGCAGCTGGTCGAGGTTCACCGCCTCGCCCTTCAGCACCTGCTGGTGGCAGGGGGGGGTGAGGTCGAGGTCGGGCCGGGCCCGCACCAGGTCCCAGAACACCCCGCCGAATTTCATCACCTCCTTGAGGCCCTTGGGGGGCCGGGGCTGCTGCAGCAGGGCCAGCCGCTCCCCCAGGGCCTCGAGCTCCTCGGGCCGCTCCATGCCCATGCTCCACAGCACCCGTTCGACGGTGCCCATCAGGTTCACCGCCACCGGCATCGGGGAGCCGATGACGTTCTCGAACAGCAGGGCCGGCCCTCCCATGGCCAGCACCCGGTCGGCGATCGCCGCCAGTTCGAGGTCCGGATCCACCGGCGCCGTGATGCGCCGCAGCTGGCCGCGCCTCTCCAGCAGGCCGATGAAATCGCGCAGATTGCGCTGCCGCCCCAGGGCGTTGCCGATCCCTTCTGCCACCACCCCCGCCACGTCGTCCTGCGCCGTCGAGCTGCTGCCTACTGTGACGCACCCCCGTGACGATCGCGTTCCGTGCTGCTCTCCTATTTCCACACCTCCGAAGCGGTCCCCCCCCTGCTGCCCCCCGAGGAGGACGGCCCCGACGCCGCCGTGGTCATTGACGTGCTGCGGGCCACCACCACGATCGCCTGGGCCCTGGAGAACGGGGCCGAGGCGATCCAGGCCTTCGCCGACCTCGACAGCCTCGAAGCCGCCGCCGCCGGCTGGCCGGCCGCCCGGCGGCTGCGGGCCGGTGAACGCGGCGGCAAGCGGGTGGAGGGCTACGACCTGGGCAACTCCCCCCTGGCGGTGACCCGGGAGCGGGTGGAGAGCAAGCGCATCTTCCTGAGCACCACCAATGGCACCCGCTCCCTCGACCGGGTCCGGGACGTGCCCCTGCTGCTCACCGCCTGCCTGCCCAACCGCACCGCCGTGGCCCGGCGGCTGATCGAACGCCAGGCCCTGCGGGTCTGGATCGTGGGCAGCGGCTGGGAGGGGGACTACTCCCTCGAGGACAGCCTGGCGGCCGGGGCCGTGGCCTCCGCCGCCATCGAGCAGGCGGTGGCGCCCCACATGGGGGTGCGCTGCGCCAACGACGAGATGCTGGCGGCCCTCGCCCTCTGGCAGCAGTGGCGCCATGACACCGAGACCTGCCTGCGCAGCGCCAGCCATGGCCAGCGCCTGATCGGGCTGGGCAACCACGACGCCGACTTCGCCTGCTGCGCCGCCGTCGACAGCCTCGAGATCGTGCCGATCCAGGCCGAACCCGGCGTGCTGAGGGCCAGCTGAGGCGCTCCTTGCCCCCCTTGGCGGCTCCCTTACGATTCGCCGGTCTTGGAGCGGTCCGGCGGTGAGCAGTTTTCTGGCAGCGGCGCTGCAACTCACCAGCACGCCCGACCCGGACGCCAATTTCTCGGCGGCCGAGGAGCTGATCGAGCTGGCCGCCCGCCGCGGCGCCGACCTGGTCGGCCTGCCGGAGAACTTCGCCTTCATGGGCGATGACGCCCGCCGCCTGGAGCTGGCGCCGCTGCTGGCCGAGCGCTGCAGCCGCTTCCTGGTGACGATGGCCCGCCGCTACCAGGTCACCCTGCTGGGGGGCGGCTTCCCGGTGCCGGCCGGCGAGGGCCAGACCTTCAACCGCGCCGAGCTGGTGGGCCGGGAAGGCCAGCTCCTGGCCCGCTACGACAAGATCCACCTCTTCGATGTGGACCTGCCGGACGGCATCACCTACCGGGAGTCGGCCACGGTGCAGCCTGGCCATGAACCTCCGCCGGTGGTCGATGTGCCGGGCCTCTGCCGGGTCGGGCTTTCGATCTGTTACGACGTCCGCTTCCCCGAGCTCTACCGCCAGCTGGCCGGTTCCGGCGCCCAGCTGCTGATGATCCCGGCGGCGTTCACCGCCTACACCGGCAAGGACCACTGGCAGGTGCTGCTCCAGGCTCGGGCCATCGAGAACACCGCCTATGTGCTGGCCCCCGCCCAGACGGGCCTCCACTACGGCCGCCGCCAGACCCACGGCCATGCCCTGGTGATCGACCCCTGGGGCACCGTGATGGCGGACGCCGGCGTGGAGCCGGGCCTGGCGATGGCCCCGGTGGACATGGCCCACGAGGCCAGGGTCCGTGCCCAGATGCCGAGCCTCCAGCACCGCCATCCGGCGTTGTTCTGAGGGGTGATGGGAGTGCGTGCGGCGCGATTCGCCTGGCTGCTGACCCTGCCCCTGGTGCTCGGGGCCCTTCCCGCCAGGGCGGCCAGCGCCCTTTCCGCCTGGCGGCTCAGCCGGGAGGGGGTGCTGGAGCTGCGCACCTCCCCGGGGGTGCGGCTGCAGGCCTTCTACGAGGAGGGCTCCGGTGTCACCGGGCCCCGGGTGTGGGTGGACCTGCCGGGTGCCCCCCAGCGCAGCCGCTCGGTCCCCGTCGGCGGCCTGGTGCGGGAGGTGCGCATCGGCCGGCCCGACCCCGGCACCACCCGGCTGGTGCTCGAATTCCGTCCCGGCACCCGGCTCGACCCGCGCCAGCTGCGCCTGGTGGGCACGGCCAGCGACCGCTGGCGCCTCTCCCTCACCGGCCTGCCCCTGAGCGGCTTCACCCGCAATGTCGGCGAGGGCGACATGGACGCTCCCACCTCCAGCTGGACCGCCTCCCGCCCCTCCGGCTTCGGCAGCAGCGGCCGGGCCACCTCCGGCCGGCCCATCTCCGCCGACGGGCTGCCGGTGGTGCCCCGGGGCCGCTTCCGGGTGGTGATCGACCCGGGCCACGGCGGCCCCGATCCAGGCGCCGTGGGGATCGGCGGCCTGCGGGAGACCGACGTGGTGCTGGATGTGAGCCTGCAGGTGGCCCAGCTGCTCCAGGCCCGGGGGGTGCAGGTGCTGATGACCCGCACCACGGAGGTGGACGTCGACCTGCCGCCGCGGGTGGCGCTCGCCAACAGCAGCAACGCCGATGTGTTCGTCAGCATCCATGCCAACGCCCTGAGCATGGCCCGCCCCGACGTGAACGGCGTCGAGACGTTCTATTTCCAGTCGGGCAGCTCCCAGCGGCTGGCCCAGGCGATCCAGTCCCGGATCATGGCGATCTCGCCGGGCACGCCCGACCGCGGGGCCCGGCCGGGGCGCTTCTTCGTGATCCGCCGCACGGTGATGCCGGCGGCCCTCGCCGAGATGGGGTTCGTCACCGGCCGCATCGATGCCCCGCGGCTGGCCGATCCCGCCTTCCGCCGCCGCCTGGCGGTGGCGATCAGCACCGGCATCCTCGACTTTCTCCAGGGGGCCTCTTGAGCCTCCTGGTGGGCCTGTTCGACAGCGGCCTGGGGGGGCTGACGGTGCTGCGCCAGGTCCATGCCCTCTACCCCCACTCCCCCTGCCTCTACCTGGGCGACACGGCCCGGGTTCCCTACGGCCAGCGTTCCAAGGAGGAGATCCGCTCGATCGCCTCGGAGGTGGTGCACTGGCTGCGGCTCCAGGGGGTGGGGGTGCTGGTGATGGCCTGCAACACCTCCAATGCCCTGGCCCTGGACGTGGCGGTGGCGGAGGCGGGCGTGCCGGTGGTGGGGCTGATCGACAGCCTGGCCAGCGAACTGGCGAGCGATCACGTCGGGGTGCTGGCCACCCCGGCCACCGCCGCCAGCGGCGCCTACCGGCGCTCGATCCAGGCCTGCCGCCCCTCGGCGCGGGTGCTGGAGGTGGGCTGTCCCGCCTTCGTGCCCCTGATCGAGGCCGGCAACCTGCAGGCCCCGGAACTGCGGGCCGCCGCCGCCGACTATCTGGCTCCGCTGCTGGCGGCGAACGTGGACACGGTCGTGCTGGGCTGCACCCATTACCCACTGCTGCGGGCCCTGCTGGCCGAGCTGCTGCCCCCCGATGTGCAGCTGGTGGACCCGGCCCTGGCGGCCGCCCAACGCCTCGGCCCCCTGCTGGCCAGCCTGGGGGATTCCCCCGAGGTGGACCAGGCGGGGGAGTCGGTGCGGCCCCCCCTGCAGCGCACCCGCTTCTGCGTCCCCGGCCCCGCCGATGCCTTCGCCAGCGCGGCCGCCGCCTGGCTGGGCAGTCGGCCGGCGGTGCGCAGCGTCAGCCTGCAGTCGCCCACCCGCGCCTACTGAGGCACGGCCCCTAGGATCCTTCCATCGTGGAGGTGACGTGGCGACGGTTGCAGAGTTGCTCCAGCCGGTGGAGTCCGACCTCGATGCCCTGCTGGCCGACCTGCGCAGCCTGATCGGCGCCGGCCATCCGATCCTGCAGGCGGCCGCCGAGCACCTGTTCGCGGCCGGCGGCAAGCGGCTGCGGCCTGGGATCGTGCTGCTGCTGTCGCGGGCCATCGCCCCCGACGGCGGCCTCAGCCCCCGCCACCGGCGGCTGGCGGAGATCACCGAGATGATCCATACCGCCTCCCTCGTCCACGACGACGTCGTCGACGGGGCCGCCACCCGCCGCGGCGTGGCCACGGTGCACAGCCGCTTCAACCACCGCGTCGCGGTGCTGGCCGGCGATTTCCTCTTCGCCCAGGCCAGCTGGCACCTCGCCAACCTCGACGATCTCGATGTCGTCAAGCTGCTCTCGCGCGTGATCATGGATCTGGCCGACGGCGAGGTGCGCCAGGGCCTGTTCCGCTACGACACCGGCCAGAGCTTCGAGACCTACCTCGAGAAGAGCTACTGCAAGACCGCGTCCCTGATCGCCAACAGCGCCCGGGCCGCCGGGGTGCTCACCGGCCTCAGCGAACCGCGGCTCGACGCCCTCTACCGCTTCGGCCGCCAGCTGGGTCTGGCCTTCCAGGTGGTTGACGACATCCTTGATTTCACCGCCAGCGACCAGCAGCTCGGCAAGCCCGCCGCCAGCGATTTGGCCTCCGGCTACCTCACCGCTCCGGTGCTCTACGCCCTTGAGGAGCGCCCCGCCCTGGCGGGTCTGATCGAGCGCGAGTTCTGCGAGGCCGGCGACCTCGACCAGGCCCTGGCGATGGTGCGCGGCTGTGAGGCCATCGGCCGTTCCCGGGCCCTGGCGGAGGGCTTCGCCCGCGAGGCCCATGAGGCGATCGAATGGCTGCCCCCCTCGGAGCCCCGCAGCGCCCTGCGGGCCCTGCCGGAATTCGTCCTCAGCCGCCTCTACTGATCCGGCCCTAGGGATCCAGCTCCACCTCCTCCAGGGAGTTCAGGCAGACCACGTCCTCGGGATAGGCCTGGCAGCCCACCCCGGGCGGCAGCAGCACGTGCACCCGGCAGCCGGCCCCCAGGGCGGCGGCCACACCAGCGCTGGAATCCTCAAAGGCCCAGCAGGCGGTCGGCGCCACCCCGAGGCGGCGGGCCGCCAGCAGGAAGGGATCGGGGGCGGGCTTGCCGTCGCCCAGCTCCGGATCATCGCCATGGACCCGTTCGCTGATCAGGGCCAGCCAGGGGTGGGGGGCCACCTTCCTGTCCACCGCCGGTCGGGCACTGCTGGTGGCCAGCGCCATGGGGATCCCCAGGGCCCGGCAGCGCCGCACCAGGGCCTCGGCACCGGGCATGGCCGGGGCGGAGGCCAGCAGGGCCTCGGCGATGGGCTGGCGCACCGCCAGCAGCTCCTCCTCGCTCAGGCGGGGGCCGCCCGCGGCGAGGATCCACTGGCGCACCTGGCTGGCGCAGTCGAGCCGACGGCGGCCCCGCAGGCTGAGCAGCTCGGGCTCATCGAGGGGCCGGCCGAAGCGGCTGGCCGCCGCCTGCCAGGCCCGGGCATGGGCGGGCTCGGTGTCCAGCAGCAGTCCGTCGAGATCGAACAGGCAGGCGGCGGGTCGCTGGGGCATTCCCCCAGCCTGCATCAGGACGGATCGTTCTCGGGGTAGCGATCCTCCAGGGCGGTCTCCAGGGTGGTGAGCAGCAGCACCAGGGCGGCCCGCTCATCGAGCTCACTGCCGCTCACCTCGCTGATCCAGCGGTGGCAGAGCCCCTCGATCTGCTGGAACAGGGCCGTGCCGCCCCGCAGCAGGGTCATCACCTTCTCGACGTTGTCCTCGTCGATGTCCGGCGGCAGCCCCACCACGTAGCGGCGGCCGTCGTCCCCCACATAGGTGAGGTTGCCGTCGGCGTCCAGCGTCGGGCCGGCATGGGGCGTGATCGGCTGCTCCTCCATGGCCTTCCGCTCCAGTCCCGTGGGGTCGTCCCCTGGCTAACGCCGCCGCGCGAACTTGCCAAGCAGGGATGAGCAGCCCTGATCGCCCATCCGGCGCCGGCGGCCGGCGGGATCTCAGCGGTTCAGCCGCTGCATCCGCCAGGTGACGAACGTGCCGATCGGGCTCCAGAGCAGGAAAGGAACCAGCAGCAGAGCGGCCGTTGGCGAGACGGCCAGCGTCGCCAGGGCCAGGGCCAGCCCCCAGATCCAGCCGGCCGCACCCGCCGCCGTTCCCCAGGCCAGCCGGCGGGTGCGGCAGATCAGCAGCGTGTAGCTCTGCACCAGCACCAGCAGCACCAGGTAGCCGGCCATGGCCAGCGGCGCCGCCACCCCACCGGCCCGCCAGCGCAGCAGGGCCGAGGCGTAGAAGCAGAGGTAGATCAGCGACCAGATCAGCGGGATCCAGCGCTCGAAGGTGAGCCAGCGGGGGCGCCGCAGCCGCAGGAACCAGGCGAACTGCTGGCGGCTCGGGGTCAGGACGGCGATCACCAGGCCCATCACCAGCAGGATCGTCAACCAGGCGGGCATGGGAGGGGGTCGGAGTCCTCCAGCGTGGCCCGGCTGCGGTTGAATGCACCATGCCCCAGCCTGCCCGGCAGGCCACGCCATGACCCAGGACTCCTCCCCCACCATCGAGTCGGTGCTCCAGGAAGAGCGGCAGTTCGCCCCGCCGCCGGCGCTGGCCGCCGAGGCCCGCATCGGTTCGATGGCGGCCTACAACGCCCTGGCGGCCCAGGCCGCGGCCGATCCCGACGGCTTCTGGGGCGAGGCGGCCCGCCGCGAGCTGCACTGGTTCGAGCCCTTCGACACGGTGCTCGACTGGAGCAACCCCCCCTTCGCCCGCTGGTTCGAGGGGGGCACCACGAATCTCTCCTACAACTGCCTGGATCGCCACCTGGACGGCCCCCGGGCGGACAAGACGGCCCTGATCTGGGAGGGGGAGCCGGGCGACGGCCGCTCCTTCACCTACCGCGAGCTGCACGCCGAGGTCTGCCGTGCCGCCAACGCCCTCAAGGCCCTCGGCGTCGGCAAGGGCGATCTGGTGGCCCTATACATGCCGATGGTGCCGGAGGCGGCCATCGCCATGCTGGCCTGCGCCCGCATCGGTGCCCCCCACTCGGTGGTGTTCGGCGGCTTCTCGGCGGAGGCCCTGCGCGACCGCCTGATCGACGGGCAGGTGAAGCTGGTGATCACCGCCGACGGCGGCTTCCGCAAGGACAAGGCCGTGGCGCTCAAGCCCGCCGTGGACCAGGCCCTGGCGGAGGGGTGCCCCAGCGTCGAGCACGTGCTGGTGGTGCGGCGCACCGGCGAGGTCACCGGCTTCGAGGCCGGCCGCGATGTCTGGTGGCATGAGCTGGTGGACGGCCAGAGCGCCGACTGCCCGGCCGAGCCCATGGCCAGCGAGGACCGGCTGTTCGTGCTCTACACCTCCGGCTCCACCGGCAAGCCCAAGGGGGTCGTGCACACCACCGCCGGCTACAACCTCTGGGCCCACCTCACCTTCCAGTGGATCTTCGACATCCGTGAGGACGACATCCACTGGTGCACCGCCGATGTGGGCTGGATCACGGGCCACAGCTACATCGTCTACGGGCCCCTCTCCAACGGCGCCACGACGCTGATGTACGAGGGGGCGCCGCGCCCCTCCAAACCCGGCGCCTTCTGGGAGGTGATCCAGAAGCACAAGGTGACGATCTTCTACACCGCCCCCACGGCGATCCGGGCCTTCATGAAGAGCGGCCGCGCCGTGCCCGACCAGTACGACATGGCCAGCCTGCGGATCCTCGGCACCGTCGGTGAGCCGATCAACCCCGAGGCCTGGATGTGGTACCGGGATGTGATCGGCGGCGACCGCTGCCCCGTGGTGGACACCTGGTGGCAGACCGAGACCGGCGGGGTGATGATCAGCCCCCTGCCCGGGGCCACCCCCACCAAGCCCGGATCGGCCACCCTGCCCCTGCCCGGCATCGCCGCCGACGTGGTGGACCTGGAGGGCAACAGCGTGCCGACGGGGCAGGGGGGCTACCTGGCGGTGCGGCGCCCCTGGCCCGGGATGATGCGCACCGTCCACGGCGACCCGGAGCGTTTCCGCCGCAGCTACTGGGAGCACATCCGCCCCGCCGACGGCAGCTGGCTGTACTTCGCCGGCGACGGCGCCCGCCGCGATGCGGACGGTTACTTCTGGGTGATGGGCCGGGTTGATGACGTGATCAACGTCTCCGGCCACCGGCTGGGCACGATGGAGATCGAATCGGCCCTGGTGAGCCACCCGTCCGTGGCGGAGGCGGCAGTGGTGGGCCGGCCCGACGAGCTCAAGGGGGAGGGGATTGTCGCCTTCGTGACCCTGGATGTGGGGGTGGACGGCGATACGGCCCTGGAGGCCGAGCTGCGGCGGCACGTGGGGCTGGAGATCGGGCCGATCGCCCGGCCGGACGTGATCCGCTTCACCGATGCCCTGCCCAAGACCCGCAGCGGCAAGATCATGCGCCGCATCCTGCGGTCCCTGGCGGCGGGGCAGGACGTCAGCGGCGACACCTCCACCCTGGAGGACCGCTCGGTGCTCGATCAGCTGCGGGTCTGAGACCAGGCTCCGATCTGCTCGGCCAGCCGCTCCATGGAGCGCTGGCGGGCCGGATCATCGGCCCACTCCCCCAGGAACTGCTTGCGCAGCCCGCCGCTGGCCGGGGTGAGGTGATCCCCCGGCAGTTCCAGCAGGGTGGAGGCATCGCCGGCCCGGGCCTGCAGCACGCCGATCAGCCGTCCGCTCTGGTCGATCGTGTCGCGGCTGAAGCGCACCACCAGGTTGCGGGGCTGGCGGTAGCTGCTGCCGATCTGCCGCAGGGTGTCCTCCGGGGAGGGGCTGAACTCACTGCGGAAGCGGAACTGCTGGCCCAGCTCCGCCAGGAAGGGGATCGAGCGCTCGGCCGAGAAGTTGTTGAAGCTGAGGGCCACCAGGCCATCGCAGCGGCGGCCGCCGTCGGGGGCCAGCAGGTGCAGCTTGCAGCCGAGGCTGTGGCCCAGCCGGATCAGGGGGAAGGCGGCCCCACCGGAGGCCGGCGGGGCCTGGGGCTCCATCACCCCCTCCCGCTGCTGGCGGAACAGGCGCCAGGCGGCGTTGGCCTGGGCCTGGTGGTCGAAGCCCGGCACGTAGCTCCAGGCGTGGATGCGCCAGCCCCGCGCCGCCAGGGCCTCGAGACAGCGCCGGTAGCTGAGCTGGGGGGTGGCGGCCAGGTAGCTGCCACCGATGAACTCGATCAGCCCGCGGGGCCGGCCCGGCGGCTCCAGCCGCCAGAGCTCCCCCTGCTGTCGCCACGCCGTCATCGTCCGGTTCCCCCGTGCTGGATCGTGGGCCGGCTCAGGAGGCCTGGAGGCCGCGCAGGGCGTCGAGGGCCTCGCGCCGGTGGGCCGGGCCGTCCAGCAGGTTGTTGAACACGTGGCGGATCACCCCCGTTCCGTCGATCACGTAGGTGACCCGGCCGGGCAGCAGCCCCAGCACGCTGGGCACGCCGAAGGCCTTGCGCAGCCTGTTGCCCGCGTCCACCAGCAGGGGGAAGGGCAGCCTGTGGCGGTTGGCGAAGCGGCGGTGGCTGGCGGCATCGTCGCCGCTGACGCCCCACACCTCGGCCCCGAGCGCCTGCAGGTCGGGGTAGCTGTCGCGGAAGGCGCAGGCCTCCATGGTGCAGCCGGGGGTCTCGTCCTTGGGATAGAAGAACAGCACCAGGGCCTTGCCCTCCAGGCGGTCGCTGCGGCGCTCGGTGCCGTCCTGGTCGGGGAGGGCGATCAGGGGGGCGGTGTCGCCGGGGGCGAGGGCTGGGGCCACGGAGCGGGGGACGGGGCAGGATCCAGCCAGCCTAGGAAGCCGGCACCGGCGGGGTCGGGCCCGGGGCCCGCCGGGTGGCGCCTGGCCCTTGCTCCAGCGGGTGGGGCCGGAGGGTCTTGCCCGGCTTGCGACCATGGGGCAGCGTGCGGATGGCGCCGATGCAGGAGCAACCCGGTCTCTGGCAGCAGAACGACCTGCTGGGCCTGGCCGCCCCGGAGCCCCTGGCCGCCCCCGTCCCGGCCGCGCCGCCGCCGGCCCCTTGGCCACCCCAGGCCCCGGTGGAACCGCCGCGCCCCGTTGCCATCACCCTGCCGGCCTGCGCGGGGCGTCCCCAGCGGGCCCTTCCCCGGGGGCCCGAGACCCTGCTGATCCTCGACACGGAGACCACGGGCCTCTCCACCCTCCAGGGGCAGTGCATCGAGGTGGGGGCGATCCTGTTCCACGTGCCGCACCGGGCCGTGCTCACCCAGGTGTCGTTCCTGCTGCCCTGCCCGGCCAATGCCGCCGAGGCCATCAACGGCATCCCCGCCGCCGTGACCCGGCTGGAGCAGCCCCGGCAGGAGGCCCTGGCCTGTTTCGCGGCCATGGCCGCCGCCTGTGACGCCGTGGTGGCCCACAACGCCGCCTTCGATCGCCAGTGGTTCGGCCTGGGGCCCCTGCCGCCCCTGGAGCGCCCCTGGATCTGCTCGATGGAGGACATCCGCTGGCCGGCCGAGCGCCAGTTGCGCAGCACCCCCTCGGTCCGCGATCTGGCCCTCGCCTATGGGGTCCCCGTGTGGGCCGCCCACCGGGCCCTCACCGACTGCATCTACCTGGCCCAGGTGTTCGAGCGCTGCGGCGATCTGGAGGCGCTGCTGCTGGCCGCCCAGGAGCCCCGCAGCCTCTACCGCGCCGAACTGCCCTACGCCGAGCGTCACCGGGCCAAGGAGGCCGGTTTCCGCTGGAACGAGGCCGTGCCGCGCGCCTGGAGCCGCCGGCTGAGCCGGCGGGAGGTGGAAGCGCTGCCCTTCCCCGTCGAGCTGGTGGCGGATCCGGTCCCCGCCGATCGGCTGGCCCACAGCGCCTGAGGGCGGCGGCGGTTCGGTCGGGATCTTCCGTTTTTGTTTCGATCCTTGAAGCAGAACCGGGGATCCCGGGCACTGCCGGCCAGCCTCCCCACCCTTGGGGTGTTCTTCCGGCGTCGGAGCCATGGTCACCCGGTCGCCGACCGGCTCCGCTGATGGCGCTGACCCCGCCCAGCAGTCCGTGCGCCGCTGGCAGACGGCCCGGACCTGGGCGCGGCTGATCCGCGAAGCCGAAGCCCTCTGGCGGGTCGATGTGCGGGCCCTGCGCCGGTTGGCGTCCCAGGAGCTGTTCCAGCTGGTGCAGGAGGTGCCCCCCCGGCTGCGGCGACGGGTCAACCTCTGGCTGGTCCGCTTCAACGTGCTCACCCGACTGCGCTGAGGCCCGGCGAGGCCCCGGGATACGGGAGATGGGCAAAAAAAATCAGCTGACGGGATCAGCTGACGGGAAGGAAGACCACCGGCACCCACGGGGGGTGAACATTCGGCGGGCCGGCTGAATCGGAGCGGCGGGATTTGAACCCACGACCCCCACTACCCCAAAGTGGTGCGCTACCAAGCTGCGCTACGCCCCGGCGGCATGAAGCTATCACAGCGTCCTGGGGGTCCCGCGCCGCCTGGAGAGCCGTCGCATCAGCCGGTTGGTGAGCCGCTGACGGGCCATGCCCGCGTACCCCCGGATGTGCTCGCGACGGGCCAGCAGCCGCAGTTCCGCCAGTCCCATGGTGGCCAGCTGCAGTTCCGGCAGCCGCTGCCAGGCCATCGACGGCAGGGGCAGCTCCGAGCCCCCGCGACCCTCCGGGAAGCCCTTCAGGGCTCCACCGGCCATCCATTCGGGTACCAGAACGAACAGCACCGCCAACAGGCCGTAGAGCTCCACCAGCCCCCTGGGCAGCGGATGCAGCTGGCGCTTCGGCGGGTCCTGCTCCTCGGCGGGGTCTCTCACGGCAGGAAGGCCGCACCAGGGGTGCCCGGCGCCATGGCACTGGGCCCACCCTGGCGCCACTGCAGCGGAGGCTCGCCGGAGGGGTTCAGGCGCACGGTCCAGAAGGCCAGGGCGAAACAGATCCCCACCGCGGCGATCAGGGCCACGATCACGACCCGATCGGAGAGGGGCTTCATACCTGTTCGCTGCGCACGCAGACCCGTTTGATGGGCAGCTGCTCCAGGGTGAGTTCGTCGCCCCGCAGGATCACCCGCAGGGATTCATTCTGGTAGCGCAGACCCGGCGCATCCGAGGCCTCCCGGAACAGGGTGGCGCGGGTGCGGCCGGCGATCAGGGAGGCCTGGGAGGCGTTGCGCTCCAGCACCACCGAAAGGCGGTCACCGCAGAGGAAGCGCTCGCGGATGTCGTAGTTCTCCCACCACGGGGACTGCATCGCCAGCAGCGGCAGAAGTCCGAGCGCGAGCAGCGGGGGGGCGGCCATGGCGGAGGCGGTCAGACGAGGGCGATCGGCGCATTGTCGCCGCGAAGGACGCAATGGGGGATGGCCCAGTCATAGCTTTCCCACACGCGGGCGGGAAGGAGGTAGCTGGCGCCGGGGAAGTCGCCCAGGGGAACCCCGGTGGGCTGGGCGGAGCAGTAGGGACGGCTGCCGGGCTTGGCCAGGTACTGCTGGTGGTACGGCTCGGCGAAGTGGAATCGCTGGCCGCTGGCGATCTCCGTGGTGATCCTGCCGCCGCCGGCGGCGTCGAGGGCGCCCTGGTAGGCCTGGCGGCTCGCTTCGGCCAGGGCGAGCAGCTCCGGGTCGTCGACGTAGATGGCCGAGCGGTACTGGCTGCCCCGGTCGTTGCCCTGGCGGTTGCCCTGGGTGGGGTCGTGGCACTCCCAGAACAGCTTCAGCAGGTCGGCGAAGGAGACCCGGCTGGTGTCCCAGACCACCCGCACCACCTCCGCGTGGCCGCTGCGGCCGCTGCAGACCTGCTCGTAGGTGGGGGAGGCGAGCTGGCCGCCGGCGTAGCCCACGGCGGTGGTGACCACCCCGGGGAGCCGCCAGAACCCCTTCTCCGCCCCCCAGAAGCAGCCACAGCCGAACTGGGCCTCGGCCTGGCCCACCGCCGGCGGGGCGGTCAGGGGGGTGCCGAGGACCGCATGCAGGCTGCTGTCCCGGGCAGGGCTGCGGTCGCTCGCAGGGCTGCTGAAGAGGCCGAACACGGTGTTTCCTGGCGGGGAAACCAACCTAGGCAGGGCCCTGCTGGTCCTGCTGCGGCACCAGGGCGATGTGGTTCAGCAGGGTGGTGATGAAGGCGAACAGCAGGAAGGGCAGCGACAGCACCAGGATCAGGCCCACCCCCACCAGGGCGAACAGGGGGCGGCTGGCCCCCATCAGGGCCAGACCCGCCGCCAGGCTCACGAAGATCACCGCCATCCAGATCAGCACCTGGCCGTAGATGTCACCGAAGGTCAGGGTGCAGCGGATGTTGTACGGCTGCTGGCTGAGGAACGACGGGGTGGGGGCCATGGGGACGGCGTGGCAGGCGTTGGGGAAACCACGGCCTCTCCAGATAAGCCCAGCCGGCGCTCCGGAGGCGGGCGGCTCAACAACTGTTTGAAACCGCCCCTCGCGGCCCGCAGTCTTCCGGACTCAGGCGGCCTGGAGCTGGCGGTCGGCCTCCTCCCGGTCCCAGAGCCGGCGGTAGGTGCCCTCCTGCAGCAGCAGCTCATTGTGGTGGCCCTCCTGGACCAGGTGTCCCCCTTCCAGGACCAGGATCCGGTCGCAGGCCGCCGCGGCCGAGAGCTGGTGACTGATCATCACCACCGTGCGCCGCTGCTCTTCGCGCACCGAACGCAGGATGCCCGCGGCGGTGGTGTTGTCGACGCTGGCCAGGGCGTCATCGAGCACCAGCAGGGGGGCGTCCACCAGCAGGGCCCGTCCCAGGGCGGTGCGCTGGCGCTGGCCGCCGCTGAGGGTGATGCCCCGCTCCCCCACCAGGGTGCGGTAGCCGTCGGGGAAGCCCTTGATGTCCCCCTCCAGGCGGGCCTGGCGGGCGGCCTCCTCGACCCGGTCCATGCCGGCCTCCGGGTCGCCGTAGCGCAGGTTGTCGGCGAGGCTGGCGGTGAACAGGTAACCCTCCTGGGGCACTAGGGCCACCTGGCGCCGCAGGTCGCCCAGCCGCAGCCGCGTCACGTCGACGCCGTCGAGGAACAGCTGGTCGGGCGGCACCTCCACCATCCGCCCCAGGGCCCGGGCCAGGGTGGTCTTGCCGCAGCCCACCGGACCCACCACCGCCACCAGTTCGCCGGGGCGGATCGTGAAGCTGAGATTCTCCAGGGAGGGCTGCGCCGCCCCCGGGTAGCGGACCGTGAGCCCCCGGGCCACGACCGCCCCGAGGGCCGGCCGGGCCGGGGGCACCGGATCGGCGGGGGAGACGATGGCGGGGGGATGGCTGAGCAGGGATTCCACCCGCTCCAGGCTCACCTGGCCGGTCTGGAAGGTGTTGAGGGTGAAGCCCAGCAGGGCCGTCGGGAACACCAGGCGCTCCACGAACAGGATCAGGGCCACCAGATCGCCGATGCTCAGCCGACCGTTCTCCAGCTGGCCGCTGCCCAGGGCCAGCAGCAGCAGCAGGCTCAGGGAGGCGATCCCCTCCAGCATCGGAAACAGGGTGCTGCGGGTGCGCGCCAGGGAGAGCTGGGCGTCCAGGTACACCTTGTTGAGGTCGGCGAAGGCCTTCTCCTCGGTGGCCTCCTGGCCGTAGATCTTGATGGCGCCGATGCCGCTGAGGTCCTCCTGGACCAGGTCGCTGAGGTTGGCCAGCACCTCCTGCTGGCGCCGCTGCTGCTTCATCATGCGGCCGCCGAACAGGCGCACCACCATCAGCATGCCGGGGTAGAGGGAGACCGCCGCCAGGCTCAGCAGCGGATCGATCGCCAGCATGGCCGGCAGGGTGAGGGCATAGGCCAGCACCGTGTTGGTGAGGCTCAGCAGGGCGAAGCCCAGCAGCCGGCGGATGTTCTCCACATCGCTGGTGGCCCGGCTGATCACCTCGCCGCTGCCGGTGGTCTGGACCCAGCCGGGGTCCTGGGTGAGCACGTGGTCGAAGATGCGCTCCTTGAGACTCGCCTCCACCTGGCGGCCCACCCCGAACACCAGCATCCGGGAATAGAGACGGGTGGCCCCCATCACGGTGGCCATCACGATGATCAGCCCCGCCACCCCCAGCACGTCCGCCAGCACGAAGCCCGGCTTGAGCTCGTTGATCGACTGCCGCACCACCAGCGGGATCGCCACGCCCAGCAGGTTCACCACCACCAGGGCGGCGGCCCCCACCAGCACCGTGCGTCTGTGGGGCCGGAGGTACCGCCCGATCAGATCCAGCCGCAGGGCAGCCATGCAGGAAGGCGGGGCAAGGGGATCCCTAACCTAGGCACCCCTCCCCTGGCCCCCGGGCCGCCCGGGCCATGGACGACCAGAACCACCCCCTCCATGCCATCGACCGGGAGACGGTCGACCGGCTGCTGGCGGTGGAGCGCCCCGAGGACGCCCACCTGGTGGATGCCGCCCGGTTGCAGATGCGCTACGCGGGCTTTCCCGGCGCCGCCGACATCCGTGACGACCTCGAGCGGATCCTGCGCCTCTGGGGACTGGACGTCGCGGCGCTCCATGCCCGCACCCGCGCCATCTGGGCGGCCGGGTTCCGGCCCGGTGCCGCACCGGTGGCCGAAGCCGTGGGATCGGGCTTCGACACCGCCTCCGATGACGTCGGCTGAGGGCAGACGGCCGGCCGGATGGGTCCGTTGGTCAGAACGGCCCACTTCGGGCGATAGTGGGAGGGTCCCCATCACCCGGCCCGGCGTGCTCTGCACCCGGGCTTTTTTCTTGCGCTCCTGTCCCCCGTTCCTCTCTTCGGCCGGACTCCCGTAAGTTGCCGCTGATGCTTCAGCGTTCGGTGATGTCCGCCTCCCCCACCTGGCCCAGGCTGCTGGAACAGCTCCTGGATGGCCGGGATCTCCAGGCCGACCAGGCCGAGGCCCTGATGCGGGGCTGGCTGGAGGGCAGCATCGACCCGGTGCTCACCGGCGGCCTGCTGGCCGCCCTGCGGGCCAAGGGCACCAGTGGCGAGGAGCTGGCGGCGATGGCCGCCGTGCTGCGCCAGGCCTGCCCCCTGCCGGGTGAGCGGCCGCCGCTGGAGCTGATCGACACCTGCGGCACCGGCGGCGCCGGCGCCGACAGCTTCAACATCTCCACCGCTGTTGCCTTTACGGCCGCCGCCTGCGGCGCCCATGTGGCCAAGCACGGCAACCGCAGCGCCAGCGGCCGGGTCGGATCGGCCGACGTGCTCGAGGCCCTCGGCCTGGATCTGGGGGCGCCCCTGGCCACGGTGGTGGAGGCCCTGCCGCGCACCGGCGTCACCTTCCTGTTCGCCCCGGGCTGGCATCCGGCCCTGGTGGGCATGGCCCCCCTGCGCCGCACCCTCGGGGTGCGGACCGTCTTCAACCTGCTGGGACCCCTGGTCAATCCCCTGACGCCGGAGGCCCAGGTGCTGGGTGTGGCCCGGCCCGACCTGCTCGATCCCATGGCCGACGCCCTGCGTCGCCTCGGCCAGCGACGGGCCGTCGTCGTCCACGGCCACGGCGGGCTCGATGAGGCCACCCTCTCCGGCCCCAGCGAACTGCGCCTGCTGGAGGACGGCGTGGTGCGTCGCGACTGGCTCGACCCGGCGGCGCTGGGGCTGGCCCCGGCGGATCTGGAGGCCCTCCGGGGCGGCGATGTGGCGGCCAACCGCGCCATCCTGGAGGCCGTGCTGCAGGGCGGCGGCACCCGGGCCCAGGCCGATGTGGTGGCCCTGAACGCCGCCCTGGTGCTGTGGGCCGCGGGGCTGGCGCCGTCCATCGCGGCGGGTCTGGAGCGGGCCCGCCAGGCCCTGGGCGACGGCAGCGCCTGGGCCAGGCTGGAGGCCCTGCGCGACGCCCTGGCGGGGTCTGAAGGATGATCGGAATTCCTGCCGACCCCCCCCTGGACACCCCACAGGCGGCCCCCGAGGTCTCCAGTCCCGACGACGCCACGCCGGCCGTTCTCGTCCTGGCCGACGGCACCGTGCTGCGGGGGCTGGCCTGCGGCGCCCGCGGCCAGGTCTGCGGCGAGGTGGTCTTCAACACCGGCATGACCGGCTATCAGGAGGTGCTCACCGACCCCAGCTACGCCGGCCAGCTGGTCACCTTCACCTATCCCGAACTGGGCAACACCGGCGTCAACGGCGAGGACCTCGAAGCCGACCACGCCCACGCCCGCGGCTGCATCCTGCGCCAGCTCGCCCCCAGGCCCAGCAGCTGGCGCTGCGAGGAGACACTCGACCACTGGCTGGTGCGCCAGGGGGTGGTGGGCATCCGGGGGGTCGACACCCGGGCCCTGGTGCGCCACCTGCGCGAGGGTGGCGCCCTGAATGGCGCCATCGCCAGCGACGGCACCGACCCCGCCACGTTGCTGGCCCAGGTGCGGGCCGCCCCGTCCATGGACGGCCTCAACCTGGCGGCCCAGGTGAGCACGCGGGAGCCCTACAGCTGGAGCCGGAGCTGTGCGGCCGCCTTCGACACCCGGCTCCAGCCCCGTCCCGACCGTCCCTACCGGGTGGTGGCGATCGACTTCGGCATCAAGCGCGCCATCCTTGAGCGCCTGGTGGCCCATGGCTGTGCCGTCACCGTCCTGCCGGCGGACGCCACCCTCCAGCAGGTGCTGGCCCTGGAGCCGGAAGGGGTGTTCCTCTCCAACGGCCCCGGTGATCCGGCCGCCGTGGCCGAGGGGATCGCCCTGGCCGGGGATCTGCTGCAGCAGCCGCAGCTGCCGCTCTTCGGCATCTGCCTGGGCCACCAGATCCTCGGCCTGGCCCTGGGGGGCCGCAGCTTCAAGCTCGGCTACGGCCACCGCGGCCTCAACCACCCCTGCGGTTCCCCCGGGTCGGTGGAGATCACCAGCCAGAACCACGGCTTCGCCCTTGATGCGGCCTCCCTGCCCGCCGAGCGGGTGGCGATCACCCACCTGAACCTCAACGACCGCACCGTGGCCGCCCTGGCCCTGCGTCACCAGCCCGTCTTCGGCATCCAGTACCACCCGGAAGCCAGCCCCGGTCCCCACGATGCCGACCACCACTTCGCCCGGTTCGTGGCGCTGATGGCGGAACGGCGCTGAATCGGCACGTTTCGTTGCGGTTCCCTGAATCGGGATGGGGGTCTCTACAGTTCCTCGCGTTCCACACCTTGAGGACTGGGGCCATCACCGACCTGCAGCGACTGACCGTCTCCCTGAGAGGGGGCAGCGAACGGCGGGATGCGTGCCTGCTGTTCAGCTTCACGGGGCAGCTGGACGCCTATTCCGACAAGCAGTTCACCGAATTCATCACCGATCGGCACAAGGGGGAGACCCTGCCGGTGGTCATCGACCTCAGCCGGATCGATTTCATCGATTCCTCCGGACTCGGTGCCCTGGTGCAACTGGCCAAGCTGTTCAACGACAGCGCCCGCCAGTTCCTCGTGGTCGGCAACGCCAGGGTCGTCCAGACGGTCAAGCTGGTGCGCCTGGAGGCCTTCCTGCACCTGCAACCCGACCTGGAGTCCGCCCTTGGCAGCCTCGCCCCCGCCTGAGGGGTCCGGCCACTGGGTGGCCTCCGTGCCCCCCCAGCCAGTAGCCACTGCCCTGGCCACGGCCCAGCTGGCCTGGCTGGGGGATGCGGTGTGGGAACTGCACCAGCGCCTGCGCCACTGCCGCCAGCCGGCCAGGGCCGCCGACCTGCACCGGGCCGTGGTGGGGGAGGTGCAGGCGGAGGCCCAGGCGGAGGCCCTGCGGCGACTGGATCCCCTGCTCAGTGAGGCGGAACGCCGCCTGGTTCTGCGGGGACGCAACCAGGCCGGGCGGGGTCCCCGTCGCGGTGCACCCCAGGCCTATGGGCAGGCCACGGGATTTGAGACGATGCTGGGATGGCTTTTTCTGCAGGACCCCAGACGGCTGGCTGAGCTGCTGGACCATCTCGAGAAGACCGAACCCCGTTCCCCATCCGCCAGCCCATGAGTCCCTCCCCTGACCGCCGCGGCGACCGTCGCCCCGACCGTCGTCCTGACCGCCGCTCCGACCCCGGCGCCGACCGGACCCCCCGGCGTCTCGGCTCCGGCGCCGGCGGGCGCCCCGTCAGCCGCGGCGCCGCCTCATCCCGCCCCCGCCGTCCCGGCGATTCCTTCGGCCGCGCCAGGCCGTCCTTCGACCGGGACCGTGGTCTTGAGCGGGGTGGCGAGCGCGGCAGCGAGCGCGGTGGCGATCGGGCGGGTGCCCCCGATCGCGGCCCCGGCAGCCCCTACGGTCGCCGCCCCTTCGACGGCCGTCCCGGCGCTGATGGCCCCGGCGAGTTCCGCGGCGGCAGCGGCCGCCCGACCCGGGAGCGCCGTCCGGGCGATCGCTTCAGCCCCGCCCGCCCCTCCTTCGGCCGCCCCGTCCCCGGCCGGGGCGGGGCCGGACGACCCAGCCCGGGCCGTCCCAGCCCGACCCGCTCGGCACCGGCCCGCCGGGGCCCGGCCCTGTTCCGGGACGCCGACCGCGCCCCGCGCCCCTTCCAGGGCCGCACCCCGGAACGGGCGGAGTCCGACGGTTCTGACGTCGATTTCCGCGGTGCCGCCGATGCCTTCGCCGCCGCCGCCCCCAGCGACCTGATCTGGGGCCGCCATTCCACCCAGGCCACGCTGGAGAGCGGTCGGCCGATCCACCGGGTGTGGTGTACCCCGGAGATGCGCTTCAGCCCCCGCTTCCTGCAGCTGCTGCGGGAGGCCAAGGCCTCCGGCGTGCTCGTGGAGGAGGTGACCTGGGCGCGCCTGGGCCAGCTCACCGGAGGGGCCGTCCACCAGGGGATCGTGCTGCAGCCCGCCGCCGCCGAGACCCTCGACCTCACCAGCCTGATCGAGGGCTGCCGCAGCATCGGCGAGGCTCCCCTGCTGATCGCGGTGGACGGCCTCACCGATCCCCAGAACCTCGGCGCCATCGTCCGCAGCGCCGAGGCCCTGGGGGCCCATGGCATGGTCCTGCCACAGCGCCGCAACGCCGGCCTGACCGGTTCGGTGGCGAAGGTGGCGGCCGGCGCCCTCGAGCACCTGCCCGTGGCCCGGGTGGTCAATCTCAATCGCTCCCTCGACGCCCTCAAGCAGGAGGGCTACCGGGTGGTGGGTCTGGCGGAGGAGGGCACCGTCAGCCTGGAGGAGGTGGACCTGGAGGGGCCCCTGGTGGTAGTCACCGGTTCGGAGGGGGACGGCCTGTCCCTGCTCACCCGCCGCTCCTGCGACCAGCTGGTGCGCATCCCCCTGCGCGGTGCCACGCCGAGCCTGAACGCCTCGGTGGCCACGGCGCTGCTGCTTTACGAAGTCGCCCGCCGCGGCTGGATGCGGGGCCTGCGCGGCGCCGCCCCCGCCCCCAGGATCGTGCGGCCCTCGATGCCGGCACCCCCCGATCCCGAGCCGGAGACCCTGCCGGACGCGGAGGTCGGGGCGGACGCGGAATCGCACGGGGACACCGGGCCAGAGGAGAGCCTGGCGGCGGAGGCGGCTGACACGCCCCTCGCCGCACTGGACGAACCTCTTGAACCTGCCGAACCGGTCGAAGCTGCCCTCGAACCGGTGGACCCCGCGGCCGCCGAGCCCACGGCCAACCCCCTGGAGCCCCTGCCCTACCTGCCTTCGCCGCAGCCGGGCTTCGACGGTGACATCCGCCTCTGATGCCACTGGCGGGGGTGGCCCAGCCGCCCCCCAGAATGGCCACCTCGCCTCCTCCTCCCCTCCATGAACCCACTGCTCTGGCCCATGCGCGGCATCGCCAATGGGCTGGGCCTGGCCTGGTGGGCGCGGGTGGAAACCCGCTCCCCTGACGCGGTGTACTGGTTCGGGCCCTTCGTGCGTCGGCGGACGCTGGAGCAGGCCCTGCCCGCCTTCCTGGACGACCTGCGGGCGGAGTCACCGGCGTCCCTGGAGCACCAGTGCCTGCGCACCGGCCGCCGGGAGCCGTTCACCGAATCCCCGGATCTGGCCGCGTGATTCTGGTCGACTGATAGCGTCCACCGCAGCAGGTCAGCGGTTGGATGGGCATCGCCGAATGGCGGGAGCAGCTTCGGCGGGGCGAGGTGTCGGCCCGGGAGCTCACGGATCGCCACCTGGCGCGCATCGCGGCGGTGGATCCCACCGTGCATGCCTTTCTGGAGGTCACCACCGAGCGGGCACGGGCCGATGCCGATCGCATCGACTCGGCCCGGGCGGCCGGTGAGACCCTGCCTCCCCTGGCCGGCATTCCCCTGGCCATCAAGGACAACCTCTGCACCCGGGGCATCCGCACCACCTGCTCCAGCCGCATGCTGGAGACCTTCGTGCCTCCCTACGAATCCACGGTGACCGAGCGGCTCTGGCGGGCCGGCGCCGTGCTGCTGGGCAAGACCAACCTCGACGAGTTCGCCATGGGCAGCTCCACCGAGACCTCGGCCTTCGGCGCCAGCCGCAACCCCTGGAATCCGGATCGGGTGCCCGGCGGCAGTTCCGGCGGCAGTGCGGCCGCCGTGGCCGCCGGGGAATGCATCGGTTCGCTGGGCTCGGACACCGGCGGCTCGATCCGCCAGCCCGCCAGCTTCTGCGGGGTGGTGGGCCTCAAGCCCACCTACGGCCGGGTGAGCCGCTGGGGCCTGGTGGCCTTCGCCAGTTCACTGGACCAGGTGGGCCCGTTCAGCAGCAGTGTGGCCGATGCCGCCGAGCTCCTGCAGGTGATCGCCGGGGAGGACCCCCGCGATGCCACCTGTCTGCGGGCGCCGGTGCCCGATTACTCCGCCGACCTGGAGAAACCCGTCAAGGGTCTGCGGGTGGGCCTGATCCGCGAGTGCTTCGACCAGGAGGGTCTGGACCCTGCGGTGAAGGCCTCGGTGCAGGCGGCCGCCGCCCAGCTGGAGGCCCTGGGCTGCGAGCTGGTGGAGGTGAGCTGCCCCCGCTTCAACGACGGCATCGCCACCTACTACGTGATCGCCCCTTCGGAGGCGTCCGCCAACCTGGCCCGCTACGACGGCGTCAAATACGGCTTCCGGGCCGCCCCCGGCGAGCCCGGCAGTGACGGCCTGGCGGCGATGACCGCCCGCAGCCGGGCCGAGGGCTTCGGCGAGGAGGTGCAGCGGCGCATCCTGATCGGCACCTATGCCCTCTCGGCCGGCTACGTGGATGCCTATTACCGCAAGGCCCAGCAGGTGCGCACCCTCATCCGCCGCGATTTCGACCGCGCCTTCGAGACCGTCGACGTGCTGCTGACCCCCACCTCGCCCACCACCGCCTTTCCCAGCGGCGCCCACGCCGGCGATCCCCTGGCCATGTACCTGGCCGACCTGCTGACCATCCCCGCCAACCTGGCCGGACTGCCGGCCATCAGCGTCCCCTGCGGCTTCGACGCCCAGGGTCTGCCCATCGGCCTGCAGCTGATCACCGGCGTGCTGGAGGAGCCCAAGCTGCTGCGGGTGGCCCATCAGTACGAGCAGGCGGCCCGGGTGATGGAGCCCGGCCCGCGGCGGCGCTGGTGGCCTGAGCCGGAGGGACCCGTCCCCCCCCCGGAGGGGCCACCGCGGCCACGCCCTTAGGGTGGAGGTCTCGATCGGGTGTCGCCGGCGATGAACCCGGACGAAGCGGCGATCCGGCAGGTGCTGGAGCGGTGGGCCGAGGCCACCCGCGACGGTCGGCAGGACGAGGTTCTCGCCCATCATCAGGACGATCTGGTGATCTTCGATGTGCTGTCGCCACTGCGGTCCACCTCAGCGGCCCGCTACCGGGACAGCTGGGGGTCCTGGCAGCCGGACCCCCGGGGCGCTGTGGTGTTCGACCTGCAGGACCTCACTGTCGAGGCGGGAGCGGATCTGGGGTATGCCTTTGGCCTGCTCGAGTGCGGCGGGACACTCCCGGACGGAGCGACCTTCAGCGATACCGTGCGCATCACGTTCTGCCTGCGCAAGGGTGAGGGGCAGTGGAAGGTCGCCCACCAGCACGTCTCCAAACCGATCGAAAGAGGCTGATTGATCGTGCGAGCCGCCATGGAGACCCAGAGGAAGCGCTGCCTGGTCCTCCTGCTGTTCCTGATCGCCGCGGCCCCTCCCGTCCGTGCTGATCCGGACAATGTGCGCTGCCTGAGATCCATCGGTGTTGAGCCTCTTCAGAGACTTCAGTTCGGCCTTCGCTCCAGCAGTGATTCCATCGCCTACGTTCTCTACCAGGGTCGTGGCGCTCCGATCCCCTTGAAACTCCTGAAGGTGACCGAGATCAGGCGGGTGGAAGGGGGCGGCCCCTCGGAGTTCGAAACCCAGTGGATCGAAGCGATCGCCCCTGAATTGGCAGGCCGCTACGTCTACACCAACGTCGGAGAGCTGATTGATGATTTCCAGTCGATCCGCAGGGACGGAACAATCGTCCGGTTCGTGGATGATGCCGATGTGCTGGATGCAGGCGCAGGCACGTGCCTCTGGCCACCTCCCTAGGCAGCCCAGGCCAGGGATGCTGTCCTTCGGCCCCGGATCCGCCGCACGCCGCATCGATCGGCCAACGCTGCCTCGTCGCCTGATTAGGGACAGGCATGGACAACCTCTCCCATCGGCAGAACAGGACCTGGCTGGCCGTGCTGTCGGCCGTGGTGCTGGTGCTGGCCGGTGTCGCCATCCTCGACAACCAGCACCGGCAGCGGCTTGAGGCCGAGGCCCGGGTCCAGGCCGCCCAGGATCAGGCCAAGCGGCAGTCCAGGCAGCGGATGGAAGGCGAGCTGGCCCTCAGGAACGAAGTGGAGTCCGCCTCCCGGCGGGAGGCCGCCCTGCAACGGCAGCTCAGGGAGATGGACGCCGGGGCGAGCCGTCTCCAGGCCGCCGATGGCCAGCAGCAGGCCCGGCGCCAGATGGCCGAAGGGGAGCTTCAGGAGCTCCGGACCCAGCGCGCCAAACTCGAAAGGCAGGTCGACTGCGAGCGGATTCAGCTGACGCTGAACCAGCTCGCCGCCAAGGGCAACATGGATCAGGCCCTGAAACTGCAGACCCTCTGGGCCATGCCCTGCCCCAGTCTCCAGGCGGCGGGATAGTCGCCCTCCGGCTCTCTCCTGCAGGCCCGGACGGGCCCACAGCGGCCTCACGGCGATGGCCTGAACCACCAGATCTGGTGGTGCCCGGTAGGCTGGCCCCATCCTGTGGTGGCCATCCCCACCGACGCCGTGGCCTTCGTTCCGCTCCACAACCACAGCGACTACAGCCTGCTGGACGGGGCCTCCCAGCTGCCGGCGATGGTGCAGCGGGCCGTGGAGCTGGGCATGCC
The DNA here is from genome assembly GCF_009834675.1 of Cyanobium sp. Copco_Reservoir_LC18. Lineage (NCBI taxonomy): Bacteria > Bacillati > Cyanobacteriota > Cyanophyceae > Synechococcales > Prochlorococcaceae > Cyanobium > Cyanobium sp. Copco_Reservoir_LC18. Next base: position 236,407 of record NZ_ASAC01000012.1, on the reverse strand, counting down.
GGCCCTGGCCCTCACCGACCACGGGGTGATGTACGGCGCCATCGAGCTGCTCAAGCTCTGCACCAAGGCGGGAATTAAGCCGATCATCGGCAACGAGATGTACGTCATCAACGGCTCGATCGACGATCCCCAGCCGAAGAAGGAGCGCCGCTACCACCTGGTGGTGCTGGCCCGTAACGCCGTCGGCTACCGCAACCTGGTCAAGCTCACCAGCATCAGCCACCTGCGGGGCATGCGCGGCCGGGGCATCTTCGCCCGGGCCTGCATCGACAAATCCCTGCTGCGCCAGTACAGCGAGGGGCTGATGGTGGCCACCGCCTGCCTGGGCGGCGAGATCCCCCAGGCGATCCTGCGGGGGCGCCCCGATGTCGCCCGTGAGGTGGCCGCCTGGTACCGGGAGGTGTTCGCCGACGACTTCTACCTGGAGATCCAGGACCACGGCGGCCTCGAGGACCGCATCGTCAACGTCGAGATGGCCCGGATCGGCGCCGAGCTGGGCATCCCCCTGATCGCCACCAACGACGCCCATTACCTCACCAGCCACGACGTCGAGGCCCACGACGCCCTGCTGTGCGTGCTCACCGGCAAGCTGATCAGCGATGAAAAGCGGCTGCGCTACACGGGCACCGAATACATCAAGAGCGAGGCCGAGATGGCCCGGCTCTTCGCCGACCATCTCGAACCCGAAGTGATCGCCGAAGCCATCGCCACCACCGCCAAGGTGGCCGAGAAGGTGGAGGACTACGACATCCTCGGGCGCTACCAGATGCCCCGTTTCCCGATCCCCGAGGGCCACACGCCGGTGAGCTACCTCAGCGAGGTGAGCCACCAGGGTCTGCGTCGCCGGCTGTCGTTGGCCGAGGAGGCCCCGATCGATCCCGGCTACGGGGAGCGGCTGGCCTTCGAGCTCCAGGTGATGGAGCAGATGGGCTTCCCCACCTACTTCCTGGTGGTGTGGGACTACATCCGTTTCGCCCGGGAGCAGGGCATCCCGGTGGGGCCGGGCCGGGGGTCGGCGGCCGGTTCGCTGGTGGCCTATGCCCTCGGCATCACCAACATCGATCCGGTGGAGCACGGCCTGCTGTTCGAGCGCTTCCTCAACCCGGAACGCAAGTCGATGCCGGACATCGACACCGATTTCTGCATCGAGCGCCGCGGCGAGGTGATCGATTACGTCACCCGCCGCTACGGCGAGGACAAGGTCGCCCAGATCATCACCTTCAACCGCATGACCTCCAAGGCGGTGCTCAAGGACGTGGCCCGGGTGCTCGACATCCCCTACGGCGAGGCCGACCGGCTGGCCAAGCTGATTCCCGTGGCCCGGGGCAAGCCCGCCAAGCTCGCCGAGATGATCGGCCCCGAATCGCCGGTGCCGGAATTCCGTGAGAAGTACGAGAACGACCCGAAGGTGCGCCACTGGGTCGACCTGGCCCGCCGCATCGAGGGCACCAACAAGACCTTCGGGGTCCATGCCGCCGGGGTGGTGATCGCCGCCGAACCCCTCGACGAACTGGTGCCCCTGCAGCGCAACAACGACGGCCAGGTGATCACCCAGTACTTCATGGAGGACGTCGAGGCGATGGGCCTGCTGAAGATGGACTTCCTGGGCCTCAAGAACCTCACCATGATCGAGAAGACGATCGAGCTGGTGGCCCAGGCCGAGGGGGAACGGCTTGACCCCGATGCCCTGCCGGCCAACGATCCGGGCACCTACGCCCTGCTGGCCCGGGGGGATCTGGAGGGCATCTTCCAGCTCGAATCCAGCGGCATGCGCCAGATCGTCCGCGATCTCAAGCCTTCCTCCCTAGAGGACATCTCCTCGATCCTGGCCCTCTACCGGCCGGGTCCCCTGGATGCGGGCCTGATCCCCAAGTTCATCAACCGCAAGCATGGCCGCGAGGCCATCGATGTGGCCCACGCCAAGCTGGAGCCGATCCTCAAGGAGACCTACGGGATCATGGTCTACCAGGAGCAGATCATGCGGATCGCCCAGGATCTGGCGGGCTATTCCCTCGGTGAGGCCGACCTGCTGCGGCGGGCGATGGGCAAGAAGAAGGTGTCGGAGATGCAGAAGCACCGCCACCAGTTCGTCACCGGCGCCAGCGAGCGGGGCGTGGACGCCGCCATCGCCGAGGCGCTGTTCGACCAGATGGTGCTGTTCGCCGAGTACTGCTTCAACAAGAGCCATTCCACCGCCTACGGCGCCGTCACCTACCAGACCGCCTACCTCAAGGCCCACCATCCGGTGGCCTACATGGCGGCCCTGCTCACGGTGAACGCCGGCACCACCGACAAGGTGCAGCGCTACATCGCCAACTGCCAGGCCATGGGCATCGAGGTGATGCCGCCGGACGTCAATGCCTCGGGCATCGACTTCACGCCCGTGGGCAAGAAGATCCTCTTCGGCCTCTCCGCCATCCGCAACCTGGGCGATGGCTCCATCCGCCAGCTGATCGAGGCCCGCTCCAGCGGCGGCCCCTTCCTCCACCTCGCCGATCTCTGCGACCGGATCCCGGGCCAGCAGCTCAACCGCCGGGCGATCGAATCCCTGATCCACTGCGGTGCCCTCGATGGCCTCGAACCGAAGGCCAACCGGGCCCAGCTGATGGCCGACCTCGATCTGGTGCTCGACTGGGCCAGCTCCCGCGCCCGCGACCGGGCCAGCGGCCAGGGCAACCTGTTCGACCTCTTCGGCGGGGACTCGGGGGCTGCCGAGGGCGCCGCCGCCGTGGAGGCCCCCGCCCCGCCGAAGGCCGCCCCGGTGCCCGACTACCCCCCCACCGAGAAGCTGAAGCTGGAGAAGGAGCTGCTGGGCTTCTACATCTCGGACCACCCCCTGCGCCAGCTGGCCTCCCAGGTGCGGCTGCTGACGCCGATCGGCCTGGCCAACCTCGAGGAGATGGCCGACAAGGCCAAGGTGAGCGTGGTGGTGATGGTGAGCGAGATCCGCCAGGTGACCACCCGCAAGGGCGACCGCATGGCCGTGCTGCAGCTGGAGGACCTCACCGGCTCCTGCGAGGCGGTGGTGTTCCCCAAGAGCTATGCCCGCCTGGCCGACCACCTGATGGTGGATGCCCGCCTGCTGCTCTGGGCCGGCGTCGACCGCCGCGACGACCGGGTGCAGCTGCTCGTGGACGACTGCCGCAGCATCGAGGATCTGCAGCTGGTGATGGTGGAGCTGGCCCCCGAGCAGGCCGGTGACATCGCCGTCCAGCATCGCCTGCGGGAATGCCTCACCCGCCATCGCCCCGGGCAGGAGGAGGCGGGGGTGCGGGTGCCGGTGGTGGCGCTGGTGAAGCACCAGGACGAAACCCGCTTCGTGCGCCTGGGGGGCCAGTTCTGCGTCGCCGATGCGTCGGCGGCCGTGCAGACCCTGGCCTCGGCCGACTTCAGGGCCTGGCTGCGCTCACCCCTGGGAGCTGCCTGAGCCCGAGGCTCCCTGGCGCATGGCCCGCACCGAGGCCCGCACCCGGCCGATGTTCACCCCGATCTGCTCGAAGCCCAGCAGGCTGCCCGGGCCGTCCTCCCAGCTGGCGGAGAGCACCCCGTAGCTGAGGCCCAGCAGGCCGAGCAGGAAGAAGGCCCCGGAGCCCACCAGGGTGAGGCCGGGGGGAATGTCGAGCACGCCGCGGCTCACCAGCAGATAGCTGGCGACGAACACCCCCATGCCCAGCAGCGTGGGGGTGCCGGTGGCGATGGCGATGCGCCGCACCATGCGGTTGGCCACCGCCTCGGGGATCACCTGCTGGCGGGGCGCCCTGGCCGGGGTCGTCGGTACGGGACGATCAGCCCCGAAGGATTTCGGCTTCGGCCGACGGGCCATGGAACCGTCCTCAGCCGCGGATGCCGAGCTTCTTGATCAGTTCGGCGTAGCGGGTCTCGCTCTGGGCGCGGAGGTAGCCGAGCAGGCGCTTGCGGCGGCCGATCATCTTGAGCAGCCCCTGGCGGGAGGAGAAGTCGTGGATGTTCTTCTGCAGGTGGCCACTGAGTTGCTGGATCCGCTCGCTCAACATCGCGACCTGCACTTCCACCGAGCCGGTGTCGGTGCCGTGGGCCTGATGGGAATTGATCAGTTCCTGTTTCTGGGTGGTGGTGAGCGGCATGGGCGGATCTGAGCCCGAACGGTGCAAACCAACACCTTAACGTGCGGCCCGTTGGCACTCCCCCGGAGCCGCCCGATTCAGGCCACGGCGCGGGACAGCCAGCGCAGACTTTCCCGGATCCAGTCGTCGGCGCCGGCGGAGGCGTCGAGCCCCGCGGCGACGGCCCGCAGGGCCCGGTGGATTTCCAGGGGCTCGTAGCCGAGGGCCACCAGGGTGATCTGCACCTCCTCACGGCAGGGGGCCGAAGGGGCGCCATCGGCGGTCTCACCGGGGCCCCCGTCGTCCTCGAGGGGATCGACCAGGCCGGCGAAGCGCTCCTGCAGGCGCGCCCGCAGCTCCACCGACAGCCGTTCGGCCGTGCGCTTGCCCACCCCGGGGGCCAGGCAGAGGCTGCGCAGGTCGGCGTGGACGATGGCGCGCACCAGATCGGGCACCTCCAGGGCCCCGAGCAGGCCCAGGGCCATCTGGGGGCCCACGCCGCTGACGGCCACCAGTTCGCGGAAGAGGTCCCGCTCACGGCGATCGGGGAAGCCGTAGAGGGTCCAGCCGTCGTCACGGATGCTGTGGTGAATGTGCAGGCACAGTTCACGGCCCTCCTCCGGCAGGCGGCGCCACTGGCGCAGGGTGAGCTGCACCTCGTAACCCACCCCCTGGCAGATCAGCAGCGCCCCGCAACGGTGAGCCTGCTGCCATGGTTCGGCCAGTCGCCCCTGCAGCCAGCCGATCATGGTGAGACGTGCGTCAGCCCCCATGCTGCCCCTCCTGCCAAGCCCCCCGGCTCGCCTGCCGTCGCTGCCGGCCCCGGTGCCGGCCCGTGGGCCGGGGGTGCTGCTGGCGGGACTCCTGGCCGTGCTGCTGCTGCTGGGGGGCTGCAGCCGGGTGGGCCAGCCCCCCAGGAGTGTGCTGCTCGAGGCCCTTTCCCTGCAGATCCAGCTCACCCAGGGGGCCATCGCCCGGGCCCTCGATCTCCAGGCGGACGGCCTGCCCGAGGTGAGCCGGGTGCGGGTCGATGGGCAGGAGCCGGTGACCATCGGGGCGGACCGCGGCCTGCATCTCACGGGCCGGTTCGACTGGCGGTTGCCGGGGGATGTCATCCGCGTCGACAGTCCCTTCGAGCTCTACCTGCAGCCTGGCCCCAGGGGGGAGAGCTGGCGGCTGGCCCGCCCAAGCGGCAGCAGCGACGGCAGCCGCCAGGACTGGATCACCGATCCCCTGCCCCTGCCCCGCCGCTCACGGGGCTGAGGGAGCCGCCTCGCCGAGCCCCAGCCAGCGGATCACCCGCGGCAGGGTCAGCCCCTGCACCAGCAGGTTGATCACCACGACGCAGAAGACGATGCCGCCGGCGTTCCTCACCAGGCTGGGCACGCTGGCCGGGTCGAGGCCCCGCACCCGGGGGATGGCCTCCACCATCACGAAACTGAGGGCGAGGGGAACGGCCCCGCGCAGACCGCACCAGGAGACCAGCAGGGACTCGCGCAGGCTGAAGGGGGAGAACCGCTGCAGCACCAGAACGCTCACCGGTCGGGCCACCAGCATCATGGCGATGGCGACGATGATCCCCTCCGGCACCGAGGGGAGCAGCGCCCGGGGGTGGACGCTGAGGCCGAAGATCAGGAACACGGTGATCTCGGTCATGGTGTTGAACGGCAGCAGGGTCCGCTGCAGGGCCTGCGGCGTGATCCGTTCGTTCCTGTAGGGAAGGTTGCTGAGCACCAGGCCGGCCACATAGGCGCTGATGAAGCCGGACCCCCCCAGCAGCTCCGCCAGGCCATAGGAGATCAGTCCGATGGAGATGCCGAGAATCAGCAGCTGGCTCGGATCCCGCACCAGCCGGTTGAGGCTGAAGCGGCCGATGTAGCTCACGCACACCCCGATGAGCAGGCCCGAGCCGATCTTCTGCAGGAAGGTCTGCAGCTGCTCCAGCACCACGGCGTGGCCACTGCTGCCGCCATCGACGCTCGTCAGGCCGATCACCAGGCCGAGGAAAAGAATGCCGGTGGGATCATTCACCGCCGATTCGAACTGCACCAGGGCCGCCAGCTTCGGCGGGATCGCCTTCTGCAGCGACTGCAGCACATTCATCGTGGCTCCCGCATCGGTGGAACCCAGACAGGCGGCGATCAGCATGGCCACCGCCAGCGGCATCTGCTGGAAGCCCAGTTCGATGCCGCCGGCATCGGGGGAGGCCACGGCCCAGATGATCACCCCCAGCAGCAGGCTGGAGAGGATCACCCCGCCCACCGCCAGGATGATGCCGTACTCGAGGAAGCCGCGGATCGAGCGGATGTCGGTCTCTAGGCCGGCGTTGAACAGCAGAATCGACAGACTCAGGGCCTGCAGCCGCAGGATCGTGTCCTGGCTGAACAGGGTCACCGAGGGGTTGATCAGCAGCCCGAACAGCAGCACCCCGAGGATGGCCGGGACGCCGATCTTCAGGGAGAAGCGGCTGATGGCCAGGGTGCCGAGAAAGATGCCCCCGACGGTCACCATCATCAGCGGCAACGGCACCACGCTGGGAGCGATCGCCGGCCGCAGCAGGCCCATCCCGGTGTCAGGGCCCAGGCCGGCCTCCGCCGTGGCCAGCCAGCCATGGAGCCCGATGGGGAGTGGCGGGTACAGCGGAGGAACCCAATCCGGCGGCGTCATCGTACGGGTGGCTCGCGCGCCGGTTCCATCGCGGCGGCCACCCCGGGGGGCTTCCGCAGAGCGATCAGGGTGGCGACCAGGATCAGGCCCGCCCCGCCGGCCGTCGGCAGATCGATGGGTTCCCCGAAGATCCACCAGCCCCAGAGGGCGGCGAATCCCACCTGCACATAGCTGATCGCCGTGGCCCGGGCCGCCGGCAGCTGGGTGAGCGCCCGGGTGAGCCCCACCTGACCCAGCTGGGTGAACACCCCCACTGCCACCAGCCAGAGCAGCTCGGGCGGCGTGGGCAGCACCGGATGCAGCAGCACCGCCGGCAGGCTGAGGGGAACGGCCACGAGCGGGAAGTAGAGGATGATCACGGCCGGATGCTCGCTCTCCGCCAGGCGCCGCACACTCACGTAGGCCACGGCGGTCAGCAGGGCGCCGGCCACCGCCACCAGCACCCAGGTCGCAGGCAGGGGGGCGCTGGCCGTGGGCCGGGCCACCAGCAGCACCCCCAGCCAGCCCAGCCCCATGGCGGCCAGCACCCGCCGCCCCAGCCGTTCGCCCAGCAGCAGCCAGGCCAGCAGGGCCGTGAAGGTGGGGTAGAGGTACTGCAGCACCGTGGCGGCGGCCAGGGGCAGGTGCACCACGGCGGCGTAGACGCAGAACAGGGCGGCACTGCCCACCAGCCCCCGCACCACCAGCAGCCCCCGGCGCTGCCCCCAGGGATCCACGCCGATCCGGCGCACCATGGCGTAGCTCAGGGCCAGGCTCACCAGGGCCCGGGCCAGCACCACCTCGGCCAGCGGGAGACGGTCGCCCACCTGCTTGACCCCCACCACCATCAGGCTGAAGGCGAGGGCACTGAGCACCATCCAGGCCCCGGCCGGGAGGGCGCCGCCGCCGTCGGCAGAACTCATTCGGTTCACCCGGCGATCTCCAGCGGTGGTGGCAGGCCCCAGAATGGCGCCAGCCCGACCACCACCGCTGGGGGGTGCCGGCAGCCGTTCCTCCTCCCTTCCCCCTCCCTCCTTTCTCCTTCACCCCTGCTCCCAGAGCCTTCCCCCTTGCGCCTGCACCCTTGAACCTCCCCCGTCTCCACCCCCGCACGATCGAGGCCGTCAAGGAGCGGGCCGACATCGTCGACGTGGTGGGGGAGCACGTGGTGCTCAAGAAGAAGGGCCGTGAATTCGTCGGGATCTGCCCCTTCCACGACGACAAATCGCCGTCGATGACGGTGTCGCCCGCCAAGCAGTTCTATTACTGCTTCTCCTGCGGGGCCGGCGGCAACGCCATCAAGTTCCTGATGGAGCTGCAGCGCACCAGCTTCAGCGAGGTGGTGCTGGATCTGGCCCGCAAGTACCAGCTGCCGGTCGAGACCCTCGACGGTCCCCAGCAGGAGCGCCTGCGCCAGCAGCTCTCCCGCCGCGACCGGCTGCACCGGGTGCTGGCCCTGGCGGCGGGCTGGTTCCAGGGCCAGCTGCGCGCCCCGGAGGGGGCGGCGGCCCTCACCTACCTGCGCCAGAGCCGCGGCCTCAGCGAGACCACCCTCGAGGCGTTCCAGCTGGGCTATGCCCCGGCCGGCTGGGACGGCCTGCTGCAGCACCTGCAGCAGGTGGAGGGCCTCGGCCCCGACCTTCTGGAGGCGGCCGGCCTGGTGGTGGCCCGCAAGGGGGGCGGCGGCTTCTACGACCGCTTCCGCGATCGGGTGATGGTGCCGATCCGCGACCGCCAGGGCCGGGTGATCGGCTTCGGTGGCCGCGGGCTGGACGGCGCCGAGCCGAAATACCTCAACTCCCCGGAAACGGAGGTGTTCGAGAAGGGCAAGCACCTGTTCGGGCTGGATCGGGCCGCCGACGCCATCCGCCGCGACGACCGGGCCGTGGTGGTGGAGGGCTACTTCGACGTGATCGCCCTGCACGCCGCCGGCATCACCAATGCGGTGGCCGCCCTCGGCACGGCCCTCAGCTCCAGCCAGATCACCCAGCTGTGCCGCTGCTGTGACAGCCGGCGCCTGATCCTCAACTTCGACAGCGACGGGGCGGGCATCCGGGCCGCCCAGCGGGCCATCGGCGAGGTGGAGCAACTGGCGCTGCAGGGCCAGCTGGAACTGCGGGTGCTGCACCTTCCCGCCGGCAAGGACCCCGACGAGTTCCTCCAGCAGCACGGCCCGGGGGAGTACCGCTCCCTGCTGGACCAGGCCCCCCTCTGGCTCGACTGGCAGATCGAGCAGGTGCTCGAAGGCAAGGATCTGGCCCGCGCCGACCAGTTCCAGCAGGCCGTCTCCGGACTGGTGCAGCTGCTGGGCAAGCTGCCCCAGTCGGCCGTGCGCAGCCACTACCTGCAGCAGGTGGCGGAGCGGCTCTCCGGCGGCCAGGCCCGGCTGGCCATCCAGCTGGAGGAGGACCTGCGCCAGCAGGTCAAGGGCCAGCGCTGGCATGGCCGCTCGGCGAAATGGGAGCAGCCCGGGGAGGTGGGCCACCGGGAGCGGGCCGAGGCGGAGATCCTGCGCCTCTACCTGCACTGCCCTTCCTGGCGCGGCGTCATCCGCGCCGAGCTGCGGCGCCGGGAGCTCGACGATTTCGCCCTCCAGCACCACCGCCAGCTCTGGGCCGCCATCGGCGAGCTGGAGGAGGACAACCTGGGGGCCGGCCGGCTCGAGGCCATCAACCGGGGCACCGCCCCCGGCCTGGACCTGGCCGACCTCGACCTGCCCCGCCTGCTCGGCGACCGGCTGCTGGTGGAGCAGAGCGCCCTGCTGGGCCGCCTCACCCCCCTGCTGGAGCCCAGTGAGGTGCAGCGGCTGGCCCTGGCCCACCCACCGCTGCAGCTGCGGGGGGCCACGGCGTCCCTGGAGCGCCAGCGGGTGCTGCGTCGCTGCCGTCACCTGCTCGATGCCTGGTCGAGCCAGCGCCTCCAGACCCTCGAGCAGTGCATCGCCCGGCTGCTGGAGGAGGAGCGCGACGCCCCCCCGGCCACGGCTGCCCCCTCGGCCCCCGCCGCCCCCCCGGCCCCCGGCGCCGGCCTTGACATGGAGACCCGCATCCACGATCTCTTCGACGCGCTCAACGGCGACGCCCTGCGCTTCCAGGAGGCCTACTACGCCGAACGCCGCTACCTGAATCAACTGGACGACGGCCGCCGCGCCGGCTACGAGGAGACCCTCTCAGTCCCGGCCTCCTGAGGCCGGAGTCCGCTCGCCGCCAGCCGATCTGCCTACAGTTTTGGTGGAGGTAAGGTCCCATGGCGTCATATCCGGCCTTTCCCGTCCCCCCCGATGAGGACCAGCGGCTCCGCGATCTGGAGCGCTACGGCCTCCTCGCGGCCGACAGCGACGAGCACTTCGAGCGGATCCTGGACCTGACCGCCGCCCTCTTCCGGACCCCGATCGTGGCCCTGTCCCTGGTGGAGGCCGACCGGCAGTGGTTCCTGGCCAGCCGGGGGCTTGATGTGCGCGAAACCCCCCGTGAGATGGCCTTCTGCGCCCACGCCATCGTCCATGACGAGGTGATGGTGGTGCCCGATGCCCGCGCCGACGAGCGCTTCCGCAGCAATCCTCTGGTCTTCGCCGATCCCCACATCCGCTTCTATGCCGGCGCGCCGCTGCAGACGCCGGAGGGCCACAACCTCGGCACCCTCTGCATCATCGACCGGGAGCCCCGGGACATCAGCCCGGAGCAGCGCGAGCTGCTGCACCGTCTGGCCCAGCTGGCCATGCGGGAGCTGGAGCTGCGGCGCCTCGCCCACCTTTGCCCGGTTACCGGCCTGCCCACCCGCCACACCTTCCTGACCATCGGCGAGCGGGAGTTCGCCCGTGCCCGCCGCGACCACCAACCCCTGTCGCTGCTGCTCTTCGATGTCGACAATCTGCGGCTGATCAACAACCGCTGGGGCCATGCCGCCGGCGACCGGGTGCTGGCCGATCTGGTCCAGCTGGCCCGCACCTTCCTGCAGGAGCAGGACTTCGCCGCCCGCGTCGGCGATGGTGCCTTCGCCCTGCTGCTGGTGGGCGTCGCCGCCGACCAGGCGATGGCCCTGGCGGAGGCCCTCCGCACCGCCGTCACCCACATGCCCGGCGTGCACACCCATTCCGACTTCCGCCTGCACATCAGTGGCGGCCTCACCGGCCTGGCCCCCCAGGATCACGGCTTCCCCGAGCTGATCCTGCGGGCCGAGCGGGCCCTCGCGCTGGCCAAGGGCAACGGCCGTGACCAGGTCGCCAGCCTCTTCGACGGCCCCTGAGGGCCTCAGGCCCGCACCACCGGCACATCGCTCAGGCGGGTGGTGGCCGCCCTCGACAGGCGCGAGCGGCGCATCGTCCAGCGGGGCCGCAGGCCGCAGGCGGCCCACTGCACCGTGCCGCTGCCGTAACGGCGGTTGAGGCCGTCGACGGCGGCCATCAGGGCCTCGCGCCGCCGCTGCTGCTCGGGGGGCAGCGGCACCAGCAGATGGTGCTGCAGCAATTCCACCGGCTGCAGATCCTGCAGCAGCACCCCCGCCTTCTGCAGTGGCTTGTGGGGCCGGAACAGCCGCTCGGCCAGGGGCAGGGCGGCGGCGAGCAGCACGGCGGTGTCGTTGCTGGGCAGCGGCAGGCGGGCGGTGGCGGCGTTGGCGTAGAAGCGGGTGCCGTTGAAGGGGCTGCTGCGCACGAACACGGTGACGCTGCCCGCCCGCTGCCCCTGGCGGCGCAGCTTCTCACAGGCCCGGCTGAGGTAGGTGGCGATCGCCTGCCGCAGGCCCTCAAGGCTGGTGACCGGTTCGCTGAAGCTGCGGCTGACGCAGGTTTCCTGCTTCGCCGGCGGCACCGCCACCAGGGGCAGGCAGCTGTGGCCGCGCAGCTCCTGCTGCAGACGCACCCCCACCACGCCGCAGCGATGCCGCAGTTCGCCGCTCGGCCTGTCGCGCAGGGCCCGGGCGTTGGCGATGCCCCGCAGCCGGCACCAGCGGGACAGCTGGCGGCCGATGCCCCAGACGTCCTCGATGGCGATGGTCTCGAGCCAGGGGTCCGGATCCCCCGCCTGGCCCAGATCGAACACACCGCCATGGGAGGGGTCGCGCTTGGCGATGCGGTTGGCGATCTTGGCCAGCACCTTGGTGGGGGCGATGCCCACCGCCACCGGCAGACCCAGCTGGCGGCGCACCTGGCGGCGCAGGTCCCGCCCCCAGGCGGTGAGGTCGCCGTCGCCGGGGGGGCGGTGCAGGCGGCCGAAGGCCTCGTCGATGGAATAGACCTCCAGCTCCTCCACCCAGGCCTCAAGGCTGGCCATCAGCCGCTGGCTCATGTCGGCGTAGAGGCCGTAGTTGGAACTGCGCACCACCACGCCGCGGCGTTCCAGGTCGTGGCGCACCTGGAACCAGGGGGTGCCCATGGGAATGCCCATGGCGCGGGCCTCGGCGCTGCGGGAGACGATGCAGCCGTCGTTGTTGGAGAGCACCACCAGGGGCTTGCCGATCACGGCGGGATCGAGGGCCGCCTCGCAGGAGGCGTAGAAGTTGTTGCCGTCGATCAGGACTGTGGCCTGGGCCATCGGCCTCCTGGCAGCGAACGGATCACGTGCAGGGCCACGCCCCAGAGGCGGTCGTCGTCGCTGCCGCCGAGGGCCAGGGGCGGGTAGGCGGGGTTGGCCGCCTCCAGCCACCAGCGCGGCCCCCGGCGGACCAGGCGCTTGAGGGTGAACCCCCCCTCCAGCAGGGCCACCACGATGCGGCCGGAGCGGGGAGCGACCCCCCGATCCACGACCAGCAGATCACCGTGGCGGATGCCGGCCCCGACCATCGAGTCGCCGCAGACGCGCAGCAGCAGGCTGCGGTCGGGGTGGAGGTTCAGCTGGGTGTTGAGGTCGACCCCGGGGCCGGGAGGAATGGCGGGGTGGTGGGGATCGGGGTGGTGATCGGGCACGGGCCCCGGGCGGCAGGCCTCACTCTAGTACGGATGTACTGGTCAGTCCCCGTCCTCGAGCAGCAGCTGCTGGAAGGCGGTGTAGAGCTCCCGCTCGGTGTCGTCGGCCGGGAGCCGACGCTTCGCCCCGGTCCGGGGGGTCGGGGCGGGACGCCGGGGGGCGCCCCCGGGGGAGGCTGCAGCGCCGCTCGGGTTGCCGATGGCGTTGCCAAGCCGCTCGCCGGCCGGGCCCGGGCGGGGGCTGCCGGCGGCGGGAGGCGTCTCCAGCTGCCGCAGGCGCTCCAGCAGATGGGGGGGCACGCTGCCGTCGGCGCTGACGTTCATCAGGGCGCGGAACAGCTTCTGGGGGTCCTGCTCGGTCTCCACCGGATGGCGACGCTCGAGCGCCGAGGACCCGGGGGCCGGGGCGCCGGCGGCCGGTGTGGGGGGCGCCGGGGCGGGCAGCGGTCGGGGGAGCTGGCGGCCGAGGGCCTCCAGCCGCTCGCGGCTGCGGGCATCGAAGCTCATCGGGGCGGTCTCAGCTGCAGTTCAGTGTGTCGCGGGTGAGCCGGCCACTGACGGGATTGGTGCCGCTGGCGGCGGCACAGAGGCTGGTGAGGGCATCACCGCGCAGGGGGACGTTGGTGAAGTCGGCGCCGTCGATGAGCACCCCGCGGAACTTGGTGTTGAAGGCGAAGGCGTCGTCAAGACGGGCGTTGCGCAGGTCGGTGCCCTCGAACACGGCCGAATCCAGGGTGGCGTCCCGCAGGTCGCTGCCGCTCAGGTCGGCGTCCTGGAGCTTGGCGCCGAACAGGCTGGCGCCGCGCAGGTCGGCCCCGGAGAGGTCGGCGTCCCGCAGGTTGGTCAGGTTGAAGGTGACGCCGCGCAGGTCGGCGCCATGGAAATCGGCACCGATCAGCACCTGCTTGGCGTAGTCCATCGCCGCCGCCACCGGCACGGGACGGGCCAGCAGCAGCAGTCCATCCAGCAGCAGGGCCAGCAGCAGGGCCAGCAGCAGGCCCGGGAACCGGGACGGGGGGAGGGGGCGCGTCATCGGCGATGAAGCGGAGAAGTCCAGCCTAGGCAAGGGCTCCACGCCGCTCCGGGGCCCGGGGAGGGATGCCGACGGGAAGGGGGCGACTAGCGTGATGCAGGACCGCATCGGCGGCCCGTTCGCTCTCCGCACCCATTGATGACCAGGGACTTCCAGCCCAGGGGCTTCCGGCGATCAGGGCCCGGCCGCTGGCCCCGCACCACGGCAGCGGGACAGCGATGCTGAGCAGCGTCGCCGGGGCAGGGGAGGCGGGGGCCGGGGCGATCGAGGGCCTGCTGGAGAGGATCGAGCGGCCGGCGGCCCTGGCGGATGGGCAGGGGGTGATCCTGGCGGCGAACGGGGCCTTCTGCCGGCGTTCGGGGCTGGAGCCGGCGGCGCTGCGCCAGCGGTCCCTGCAGGAGCTCTGTGCCGCCGACGTGGCACCGCTGCTGGCGGGGAGCGTGGCGACCCTTCGCAGTGATCTGGTCGGTGTGCCGCAGGCCGACGCGGCGATTCCCCTGTTCCTCACCCGCCTGCCCTCCGGTGTCGGGCCGGGGACGGTCTGGTGCCTGCTGGAGCTGCTGGACCAGCGGGTGAATCTGGCGGATCTGGATGGCCTGGTGGCCGACCGCTATGCGGACGGTGCCGTGCTGATGCATCTGCAGGTGCTGCAGCTCGACCTGGTGCGCGGCCGGCTGGGCATCGCCGCCTGCGAGGCGCTGATCGAGGAGATCGCCCACCGCCTGGAGGCGGCCCTGCCCGCCGGGGGATTCTTCTCCCGCCAGGGCGGCGACCGCCTGCTGGCCCTGGTGCCGGGAGCGATGGGCATCGACGCGGTGCGTGACATGGCCGGCGGGCTGCTGGCCAGTCTGGAGAGTCCCACCACGGTGCTGGAGCACGTCATCGAGCCGTCGCTGAACGTGGGCATCAGCCGCGCTCCCGATGACGGCAGCGAGTTCCCGCTGCTGCTGGATGCCGCCACCCGGGCGCTGGAGGAAACCCACCGCCAGCCCTTCCCCAGCTGCTGCATCGCGGCGCCGGTGGAGCGGTCGGTCCAGCTGCAGGAGCTGCTGGCCCGCCCCCTCGCCCTGGCGATCGAGCAGGAGCAGCTGGAGCTGGCCTTCCAGCCGATCATCGAGCTGGAATCCGGCCGGGTGATCGCCGCCGAGGTGCTCTGCCGCTGGGATGACCCGGTGCTGGGCCGCCAGTCCCCCGCCGACTTCATCGACGTGGCCGAGGCCACGGCCCAGATCTCCTCCCTGGGGCGCTGGGTGATGGAGCGGGCGTTCGAGGCCCTGCACCGCTGGGACCTGGCCGGGCTGCAGCTCGGGCGGATCTGTGTGAACGTCTCGCCGCTGCAGGTGCAGGACCCTACCTGGAGCAGCGACCTGCTGATGGCCCTGGAACGCCACCAGCTGACGCCCGACCGCATCGTGCTGGAGCTCACCGAAGGCAGCATCCTGGAGATGTCCACCCATGTGGCCGACCAGCTGCGGGACCTGAGACGGCAGGGGTTCGCGCTGGCCATGGATGATTTCGGCACCGGCTATTCCGGCCTGCAGCGGCTCACCGAGCTGCCCTTCAGCGAGGTGAAGATCGACCGGAGCCTCATCTCCGCGATCGACTACGACCAGCTGCAGCAGGCCATGCTCAGCGCGGTGATCCGGCTCAGTGACGCCACCGGGATCATGGTGGTGGTGGAGGGTGTGGAACGCTCCCGGCAGCGGCAGATGCTGCTCACCCTCGGCTGTCGCCATGGCCAGGGGTACCAGCTCTCGGCCCCGCTCTCCGAACAGGAGCTGGAGACCCTGCTCCAGAGCCAGATCACACCGGAGGCCTGAGGGGATCCCCGGGATGGTCTGGGACGTCCCCCTGCTGCTGTCCATCGACATCGGCGATGGGCGCTCGGTGGCGGGACTCTCCAAGGCGATCCAGCTGTCGGTGGCGCCGGTGTTCCTGTTCACCGGCGTCACCGGGCTGCTGAGCCTGTTCAGCTCGCGGCTGGCCCGGATCATCGACCGCACCCGCGTGCTTCAGGAGGCCCTGGCGAAGTGCCGGGCGCAGCCGGATCGGGATCCGGAGGAAGGGGATCGGCTGGAGCTGGTGCTGGCGGTGCAGCGGCGCCGCACCTTCCTGATCAACCGGGCGATCCTGGCGGTCACCGTCACCGCCCTGCTGGTGGCCGCGGTGGTGGCGGTGCTGTTCATCAGCGCGGTGGCGGCCCTCGATGTCACGGCCATCGTGGTGACCCTGTTCGTGGCGGCCATGGGGGCCATGATCGTGGGCCTGCTGCTGTTCCTGCTGGAGGTGCAGCTGGCCATCAGCCAGAACCCGCGCCGGTACTACTGAGCCTGGCGTGGAGCCGACAGCTCCTGGGCCGTGAATGGTTAGATCCGATACAGTCTGGCCATGGCTCTGGCCTTCCTCGTCCCCCTGATCCAGTCCCAGAGGCGCAAGGGGCGGGCCTATCAGCCCAGCTTCCGGCCCACCGAGGTGCTCCTCTCCTGGACCGGTGCCCTGGTCGCCATCACCCTGCTGGGCCTGATCAGCGCCGCCAGCCGCTACCCGCTCGTCGCCGCCCCGCTGGGGGCCTCCAGCGTGCTGCTGTTCGGGCATCCCGCGAGCCCCCTGGCCCAGCCCCGCAATCTGCTGCTGGGCAACGGGCTGGCGGCCCTGGCGAGTGTGGTCTGCGTCGCCTGGCTGGGGACGGCCCCCTGGGTGATGGGGCTGGCGGTGGCGCTGGCGATCGCCGCCGGGCAACTGCTGCGCTGCCTCCACCCCCCCGCCGGCGCCGTCGCCCTGCTCGGGGTGCTGCTCCACGCCGGGCCGTCGTACGTCGTCGCGCCGGTCCTGGCCGGTTCCCTGGTGCTGCTGCTGGTGGCGCTGGGCTTCGGCTGGCTGATTCCCGGCCGTCGCTACCCGCATCACTGGTTCTGAGGCCCTGATCGCCGCCCCCCGCCGGTGCTGGCGGCCACCGGGAACCCTGGGGCAGAGGATCCCCTGCCCATGGCCCCCGGCCCCGCCCGCCCCCGCAGCACCGCCCAGCGGGACGGCGCCTGGGCCGAGCAGCGGGTGCTGCGGCTGCTGCGGCGGCGCGGCTGGGAGCTGCTGGAGCGCAACTGGCGCTGCCGCTGGGGGGAACTGGACCTCATCGTCCGGAAGCCGGGCCGCCTGCTGCTGGTAGAGGTGAAAGGGCGGCGCGCCGGCAGCCTGGATGGCAGGGGAACGGCGGCCCTGCGCTGGCAGAAGCGCCGGCGGCTGGCGCGGGCCTGGGACTGCTGGCTGGCGGCCCACCCCCGCTGGGAGAAGACGCCGGTGGAGCAGGTGGCGGCCCTGGTGCCGTTGCCGCCTGCCCGGGCTCCGGTGCGATGGCTCCGTCTGGGGGACTGAAGCGATCCTCCGCAGGCCCGCCGCTCCGGCGGGGGAGACGGAGCCTCAGGGCTGGGCGGGGGCCGGGGCGGCCGTGGCCGGGGTCGGGGCCGGCGTCATCGTGTAGTACACGGTGCAGCGGTAGCGGGTGTTGTCCATGCCCACCTCCAGGTCCTCGCAGACGGTGCGTGTGACCGTGGCCCCCTTGGGCACCTGGCTCCTGGCCTGCTGCCGGGTGGCCTGACGGTCGAAGATCGATTCGGCGGTGACGCTGCCGGCCCGGGCGGGAGCCGCCGGCAGGGCCACGACGGCGGCCAGGGCGCCGGCCACCAGCGCACCGGCCAGCAGGGGCCGCGCCAGCGGGGGGCCGCTGCGCCTGGGGTCGCTGCGTCGCAAGGTCTGGGCCATGGGGGGAGAAGCAAACGCTGCTCCTGCTCTAGCCAGGCCGGACGGCGCTGCAATCTGGGGAGACCTGCCGGCGCCTCCATGACCTTCAGCGGCCACCGGGCCCGCAAGCGCTTCGGGCAGCACTGGCTCACCGATGGCCAGGTCCTCGATCGCATCGTGGCCGCCGCCGAGCTGCGGAGCGACGACCACGTGCTGGAGGTCGGCCCGGGCCGGGGCGCCCTGACCGAACGGCTGCTGGCGTCACCGGTGGCGTCGCTGCTGGCGGTGGAACTGGACCGGGACCTGGTGGCGGGCCTGCGGCAGCGGTTCGCTGGCGAGGGGCGCTTCACCCTGCTGGAGGGGGACGTGCTGGAGCTGGCGCTGCCCTTCCCCGACCGTCCCGCGCCCACCAAGGTGGTCGCCAACATCCCGTACAACATCACCGGACCGCTGCTGGAGCTGCTGGTGGGGCGCCTGGGCCGGCCCGCCCCCTGCCGCTTCGATCGCCTGGTGCTGCTGGTGCAGCAGGAGGTGGGCCAGCGGATCCGGGCCCGACCGGGCTCCAGCGCCTTTTCGGCCCTCAGCGTGCGTCTGCAGCTGCTGGCCCGCTGCCGCAGCGTCTGCCCGGTGCCGCCCCGCTGCTTCTCGCCGCCGCCGAAGGTCACCTCGGAGGTGATCGTGATCGAACCCGTCCCGCCGGAGTCCCTGCCGCCGCGGGAGCAGGCCCTGGCGGTGGAGCGGCTGCTGACACGCTGCTTCGCCGGACGGCGCAAGATGCTGCGCACCACCCTGGCGGGCCTGCTGCCGCCGCCCCAGCTGCTGGAGGTGGCCGCCGCCGCCGGTGTCGATCTGCAGCAGCGGCCCCAGGAGCTGGGGCCGGAGCGCTGGCTGGCCCTCGCCACCGGCTTGAATCGGGCATCGAGCGCCGATCCCGGCGGAGCGTGATCCCGATGGCAGATGTGACGGTGCGGGCCCCCGCCAAGATCAACCTGCACCTGGAGGTGCTGGGTCTGCGGCCGGACGGCTACCACGAGCTGGCGATGGTGATGCAGAGCATCGACCTCGCCGACACCCTGGTGCTGCGCACCACCGCCGACGCCACGATCCGGCTGCGCAGCGACAACGCCGACCTGCCCACGGATGGCACCAACCTGATCGTCAGGGCGGCCGAGCTGCTGCGCTCCCGGGTGGGTCTGCCGGAACTGGGGGTGGACATCACGCTGCACAAGCGCATCCCCATCGGCGCCGGCCTGGCGGGGGGCTCCAGTGATGGGGCCGCCGCCCTGGTGGGCCTTGACGCCCTCTGGGGCCTGGCCCTGGGCAGCGAGCGGCTGCATGGCCTGGCGGCCGAACTGGGATCGGACATGCCCTTCTGCCTGGAGGGCGGCACCCAGCTCTGCTTCGGCCGCGGGGAGCGGCTCGAGCCCGTGCCGGCGCACGGGGCGCCCGGCCAGGCGGTGCTGCTGATCAAGCATCCCGAGGCCAGCGTCTCCACCCCCTGGGCCTACGGCCGCTGCCGGGACCTGCGCGGTGATTTCTATCTCGACGCCGAGGCGGACTTCGAGCAGCGGCGCCAGTCCCTGCGCCAGGGCCCCCTGGTGGCGGCCCTGGCCGGCCGGGGCCCGCTGCCTCCCCTGCGCAACGACCTGCAGGCGGTGGTGGAGCCGGAGGTGGCGAGCATCCGCACCGGCCTCGACCTGCTGCGCCGCGGCCCGGGGGCCCTGGCCGTCGCCATGAGCGGCTCGGGGCCGAGCCTGTTCGCGCTCCATCCGGATCTGGCCGCGGCCGAGGCGGCCCGGGAGGCCCTGGCGGAGCCGCTGGCGGCCCTGGGCTTCGCCGCCTGGTGCTGCCGCTGCGGCGGATCCGGTGTCAGCCTGGTGACGGATGGAGCCGCGCCATGACCGACGAACGACCCGCCCCGCCGCCGCGCAAGGGACCCCTCAGCTTCCTCTCCGGTGCCCTCACCAGCGGTCTGCTGGCCTGGCTGAGCCTGGGGGTGAGCCAGCGGGTGGTGGGCTGGTACGTGACCCATCCGCCCCACTTCGACTCGGCCTTCGCCCAGAGCATCGCCACCGCCATGAAGACCCTGATGGTGGGGATGTGCTTCCTGGCCACCTTCACCTTCGCCTTCATCGGCCTGGGGCTGTTCCTGGTGTTCATCCGCAGCCTTTGGCCGGCCGAGGCCGAATCCCTTTCCTAAGCTGCCCGCCAGCCGCCCCTCCCGCCGATGACACCCCACGACCTGGGTCTGCTGGTGGTCCTGCTGCTGCCGGGCATGCTCCTGTCGGTCCTGCTGCTCAGCACCTTCGCCGCCGGCGGCTGAGATAGGTTGGCCGCGCACAGGCCCCTGCTCCGTGGCTGAAACTCTTCTGTTCAACGCCCTGCGCGAAGCCATCGACGAGGAGATGGCCCGCGACCCCCATGTCTGTGTCATGGGAGAGGACGTGGGCCATTACGGCGGCTCCTACAAGGTCACCAAGGACCTGTTCGAGAAGTACGGCGAACTGCGGGTGCTGGACACCCCCATCGCCGAGAACAGCTTCACCGGCATGGCCGTCGGTGCCGCCATGACCGGCCTGCGGCCGATCGTGGAAGGCATGAACATGGGTTTTCTGCTGCTCGCCTTCAACCAGATCTCCAACAACATGGGGATGCTGCGTTACACCAGCGGCGGCAACTACACGATCCCGGCGGTGGTGCGCGGACCCGGCGGCGTCGGCCGCCAGCTCGGCGCCGAGCACAGCCAGCGCCTCGAGGCCTACTTCCATGCCGTGCCCGGCATCAAGATCGTGGCGGTGAGCACCCCCACCAATGCCAAGGGCCTGATGAAGGCCGCCATCCGCGACAACAATCCGGTGCTCTTCTTCGAGCACGTTCTTCTCTACAACCTCAGCGAGGAGATCCCCGAGGGCGACTACATCTGTGCCCTCGACCAGGCCGAGGTCGTCCGTGAAGGCAAGGACGTCACGATGCTCACCTATTCGCGCATGCGCCACCACTGCCTCAAGGCGGTGGAGCAGCTGGAGGCCGAGGGTGTGGATGTGGAACTGATCGACCTGATCAGCCTCAAGCCCTTCGACATGGAGACCATCGCCCGCTCGATCCGCAAGACCCACAAGGTGGTGGTGGTCGAGGAGTGCATGAAGACCGGCGGCATCGGCGCCGAACTGATCGCCCTGATCACCGAGCACTGCTTCGACGACCTGGACGCCCGGCCGGTGCGCCTCTCCTCCCAGGACATCCCCACCCCGTACAACGGCAACCTGGAGAACCTCACCATCATTCAGCCCCACCAGATCGTCGCCGCGGCGCTCGATCTGAAGGCGGGTCGACGCTGAAATGGGACGCCAACAGGGCTGGTTCGCCCTCATCCTCGCCCTCACCATCGCCTCCGGGGCCCTGCTGGCCAACTACGGCCTGCAGCTCGGTCTCGATCTCCGCGGCGGCAGCCAGCTCACCCTCCAGGTGATGCCGGCCGGCGCCATCACCCGGGTGGATGCCGAACAGCTGGAGGCCGTCAAGGACGTGCTGGAACGCCGCATCAACGGCCTGGGCGTGGCCGAATCCACCCTCCAGGCCGTGGGCAGCGACCAGCTGGTGCTGCAGCTGCCGGGCGAACAGGACCCCAGCCAGGCGGCCCGGGTGCTGGGCAGCACGGCCCTGCTGGAGTTCCGCGCCCAGAAGCCCGGCACCGAGCAGGAGATGCAGGGCCTGCTGGGCCTCAAGCGCCAGGCCGAGTCGGTGCTGCGCTCCAAGCGGCCCCCCTCCGCCCTCGATGACCCCACGGCACCGCCGCCCCCGACAGCCTCATCACTCTCGGCGGAGGATCTGGCCAAGGCGCTCACCTCCCTCGGGATCCAGGTTCCCCCCGGTACCAGCGAGGTCGACCAGCTGGAGCTGCTGCTGCGGGAGACCAACCGCCGCATCCTCGCCCTCTACGGCCCTCCCCTGATCACCGGCAAGGACCTCACCAGCGCCGGTCGCCAGCAGCAGGCCACCGGCACCGGCTGGGAGGTGACCCTGGGCTTCAACCGGGAAGGGGGTGAGAAGTTCGCCGCCCTCACCCAGTCGATCGCCGGCACCAACCGGGTGCTCGGCATCGTGCTTGATGGCCGCTCGATCAGCGAAGCCACCGTCGGCGAGCAGTTCAAGGTGGCCGGCATCACCGGCGGATCCGCCTCGATCACCGGCAACTTCAGCGCCGAGGAGGCCCGCGACCTGGAGGTCCAGCTGCGGGGGGGCTCCCTGCCGCTGCCGGTGAAGATCGTCGAGGTGCGCACCGTCGGCCCGTCCCTGGGGGCCGAGAACATCCGCTCCAGCCTCGTGGCCGGCCTCTCGGGCCTGGCCCTGGTGGCGGTGTTCATGGCCGTGGTCTACCGCCTGCCCGGGATGGTGGCGGTGCTGGCCCTGAGCCTCTATGCCCTTTTCAACCTGGCCATCTACGCCCTCATTCCCGTCACCCTCACCCTGCCGGGGATCGCCGGCTTCATCCTGTCCATGGGGATGGCGGTGGATGCCAACGTGCTGATCTTTGAGCGCATCAAGGAGGAGCTGCGGGCCGGCAACACCCTGATCCGCTCCATCGACACCGGCTTCTCCCTGGCCCTCTCCTCGATCGTCGACGGCCACGTCACGGGCCTGATCAGCTGCGCCGCCCTGTTCTTCCTCGGCACCGGCCTGGTGAAGGGCTTCGCCGTCACCCTGGCCATCGGCCTGCTCCTCAGCCTGTTCACCGCCCTCACCTGCACCCGCACCCTGCTGCGGCTGCTGATGAGCTACCCGGCCCTGCGGCGCCCCACCTACTTCCTCCCCGCCCGCCAGCTGCCGCCCGTCCGGGCCGGCGCGGCCCCGGCGGGCGTGGCCTGAATGTCTCCCATGACCTCCGTCCCCTCCCCCCGCTTCCGCATCAACCGCCACCGGCGGCTGGCCTGGCTGGGCTCCGGGCTGGCCTGCGGCCTCAGCCTGCTGGGGCTGGCCCTCTGCTGGCTGAACCCGGCCATCGGGGCCCCCCTGCGGCCCGGCCTCGACTTCACCGGCGGCACCCAGGTGCAGGTGGAGCGGGACTGCTCCCCCTGCAAGGCCGTGACCCCCGCCGAGGTGCGTCAGGGCCTCAGCCGCCTCACCCTGCCGGCCCCGGAAGGGGAGCGTCCCCCCAGCCTGGGCAGCGCCTCGGTGCAGGTGCTGGATGGCGGCCGCTCCCTGCTGCTGCGCCTGCCGGCCCTCGACGCCGACCAGAGCACGGCCCTGGTCGGCGACCTGGCCGCCCGGTTCGGGCCGCTGCGCTCCAGCGGCACCTCGGTCAACACGATCGGTCCCACCCTGGGTTCGCGGCTGCTGCGCGGCAGCCTCATCTCCCTGCTGGTGAGTTTCGTGGCGATCTCCTCCTACATCACCTTCAGCTACAGCGGCATCTTCGCCGGCCTGGCCCTGCTGTGCCTGGCCCACGACGTGCTGATCACCTGCGGACTGTTCGCCTGGCTGGGACTGCTCCAAGGCATCGAGGTGGATTCCCTGTTCGCCGTCTCCCTGATCACGATCGCCGGTTACTCGGTCAATGACACGGTGGTGGTCTACGACCGGATCCGCGAGCAGCGTCGCACCCTTGGCGAGCTTCCCCTGGAGGATCAGGTGGATGTGGCCGTGGATGCCACCCTCACCCGCTCGCTCTACACCTCCTTCACCACCCTGCTGCCGCTGGTGGCCCTGATCTTCTTCGGCGGCAGCACCCTGTTCTGGTTCGCCGTGGCGCTCACGGTGGGCATCGCCGTCGGCAGCTGGTCGAGCATCGGCATCGCCCCCACCCTGCTGCCGGTGTTCTCGAAGCGATGAGGGGCCCCGAGCGGATCGAGGCGACCCGGCGCGGCTGGCCCCTGCTGCCCGTGGTGCTGCTGGTGCTGGCCCTGATCGACCTGCGGGTGGAGCTGATCCTCCTCTGGGACCACCTCACCCTCACCGCGCTCACCGCCGCCGTCCGCTCCCACCTGCTGGCCGTCACGGTGCTGGTGGCCCAGCCCTCCCTCTGGCACCACTACCGCCGCGCCCGCGGCTGAGGCGATCAGGCCCCAGGGTGGATCCGGGCGATCAGGCCCGGTCCCAGTGGTCCATCACATCCCGGACCAGCACCTCTTCGCACACCACCTGCAGGACCACCACCAGGGGCAGCGCCAGCAGCAGGCCGGGCAACCCCAGCAGGGCCCCCAGGCTCAGCTGGGCCATCAGGGCCACCGTGGGCAGCAGGTTGACGGTGCGGCTCAGCAGCAGCGGGGTGAGCAGGAAGGCCTCGCCGTTCTGCAGCAGCAGCCGCAGCCCCAGCACCTGGACCACCTTGGCCGGCGAGATCAGCAGGGCCACGGCCAGGGGCAGCAGGGTGGCGGCCGTGGGCCCGATGGTGGGCACGAAGGTGAGCAGGCCGCAGACCAGGCCGCTCAGCAGGGCCAGGGGCACCTGCAGCAGGGCCAGGCCGGCCCAGGTGGTGACGAACACAACCGTGCCGGAGATGGTCATGCCGGCCAGCCAGCCCCCGAGGGCCTCACGGCACTCCCCCAGCAGCTCCTGCATCCGCGGTCGGTAGAACCGGGGTGTGGCGGCGATCAGCAGGCGCTGGTGGCTGGCGGGATCGAGGGCCATCAGGATCGCCAGCAGCAGCATCAGCAGCAGCTGGATCGTGCTGTTGGCGGCGCCGCCGGCCACACCGAGCAGCTGGCCGCCCAGGGGCTGCAGCCGGTCCCAGAGGGTTCCCTCGGCCAGCTGCCGTTCCAGGTCCCGCAGCAGGGGGGTGCTGGGGACCACCTTGCCGAGCCGCTGGATCAGTTCGGGCACCAGCTGGCTGAACTGGCGGACCTGGTCGATCAGTTCCGGCAGCAGCAGATTGGCGAGCAGCCAGCCGATCGTCAGCAGGACCAGCAGCACCAGCGACAGGGAGGCTCCCCGGTTCAGGGGGGTGAGCCGGCGCAGCAGGCTGGTGGGCACATCGAGGGCCACCGCCAGCACCACGGCCCCGAAGAGGATCAGCAGCACCCAGCGCAGTTCCCACAGCAGCAGCAGCAGCGCCACCAGGGCCAGGGCCCCGAGCAGGGTGCGTGCCTTCATGTCCGCCGCCGTTCCCGCTTCCAGGGATCGAGGATGTCATGGATCAGCACATCCCGCAGCAGCACCTGCAGGCAGACCGCCAGGGGCAGGGCCAGCAGCAGGCCCAGGGGACCGAACAGCAGGGTGAACAGCAGCTGGGCGGTGAGGGTGAGGCCGGGCAGCAGCTGCAGCTGGTGGTGCATCACCGAGGGGGTGATGACGTAGCTCTCGAGGTTCTGGATGATCACGTAGGTCACCAGGACGGCCAGGGCCTTCCAGGGGGCATCTAGCAGGGCCACCGACATCGGGAAGATGGTGCTGAGCGTGGGCCCCACATTGGGGATGATGTTCAGCAGGCCGGCCAGCAGGGCGTTGGCCGCCACCAGCTTCACGCCCAGCAGGGACAGGCCGATCGCCGCCAGCAGGCCCACACAGAGGGAGCTGATCAGCACCCCCACCATCCAGCTGCTCAGGGCGGTGCCGCAGGCCACCAGCACCTGACGCAGGCGCCGCCGGTAGAAGGAGGGGGCCAGCAGCAGCATCGCTTCCCGGTAGGCGGTGGGCTGGGCGGCCACCATCAGGGAGACGGCCACCACGAACAGGGTCTGGAGCAGACCGGCGCCGAGGTTGCCGGCCACCCCCACCAGGCCGATGGCACCGCCGCCGAGCCGGCCCAGCATATCGGGGGGCAGGGAGGTGGGAACCGACAGGGTCGATTTGATCCAGTCCAGGCTGCCGTCCCGGCGCCCGTAGAGCATCTGGGAAGCACCCTCGAGGGCCTGGCGCAGCAGCTTGAGCAGCTCGTCCCAGGCCCGCGGCACCTGCAGCACCAGCTGCCGGAACTCGCTGATGAAGGGTGGGATCACGACCGTGGCGACGATCAGCACCACCAGGCTCACCACCAGCAGGGCCAGCAGCAGGGCGAGGGGCCGGGCAACGCCGATGCGCTCCCGGATGGCGCCCACCAGGGTGCAGAGGGCCATGGCGAGCACCACGGCGGCGAACAGCAGGATCAGGGCGTCACGCAGGCTCCACAGCAGCACCAGCGCCGCCAGCAGGGCGATCAGGCCCAGCCACTGGCCGAATTTCAAACCTCCTCCTGAGCCTCCTCGGCCGGCTCGTCGCCCTGGCCGGCGAAGCCCAGGCCGTGGCCGTCGGCGTAACGCTGGGCGAAGCGCATGAAGCGCTCGAAGTCGGCGGTGCTCTTCCAGGTGTAGGTGGCTTCCAGGGCGCTGGCCTTGCCGTTGACGAAGCGGGCCTTCACCTCCCGGGTCACCATCTCGCCCTCCTCATCGAGCATGAACATGCCGGTGATGTCTCCCACCGACTGGGGCGCCAGGGCCTCGGGCTCCTCGAACACGAAGGTGGCCTGACCGGTGCGGCCATCCCGTGAGCGGGTCAGGCGGATGTCGGGCACGACCGTCTCGTCCACCCCGCGGAAGAACTGAATGGCGGCGGCCATGGCACTCGCTCAAAAGGTGACTTTAGGCAGAGCCCGTCCCCGCTCCCATGGCGGCGCAGACCCCAGGCCAGGGCCCATCGCTCCTGACATAGTGGGACCCACCCTGCTGCCTCATTGGCCGGTCGTCTCCCCCATGCTCTCCGGTCCTCCGGTTTCCAGCACCGTCGATGCCGATCAGCTGCTGGAGCGCTTCCTTTCGGGCTCGGCCCGTCAGCGCCGCAGCCTGCTGTCCAGCCTCGGTCAGGCGGGCACCGCCCTGCTGGATCGGATCCCGGACCGGCTTGACCGCCTCGACGCCACCGGAGACGACTGGGCCGCCGGCCACCTGATCCAGCTGCTGCTGGCCTCCGGTGACACCGTCCGCCAGGAGGCCCTGCTGGCCCGCCATCCGCAGGGCTGGCTCGCCGTCACCAGCGTCGCCGGGCTCGACTACGGGCCGCTGCAGCACCACCTGATGCGGCAGGCGTTCGAGGAGGCCGACCGGCTCACCAGTGACCACCTGCGGCAGCTGGCCGGCGAGGGGGCCGTGCGCCGCGGCTACGTCTATTACAGCGAGGTGGCGGCCATGCCCGCCATCGACCTCACCAGCCTCGACCGCCTCTGGACCTGCTACTCCCAGGGGCGCTTCGGTTTCTCCACCCAGGCCCGGCTGCTGCAGGCCTGCCAGGGGCAGTGGGAGCGCCTCTGGCCCCGCCTGGGCTGGAAGACCGACGGCACCTGGACCCGCTACCCGCGGTCCTTCCAGTGGACGATCGACGCCCCCGAGGGCCACATGCCCCTGATCAACCAGCTGCGGGGGGTGCGCCTCATGGACGCCCTTCTGCAACATCCCGCCATCCAGGCGCGCCTGGAGGAGGCAGCGGCGGGGCGCCCGCGTTAGGTTCCGATGAGGCGAATGGGACTACCTGCTTCATGCAGCTCCGCTGGGCCGACTACATCACCCCCTCCACCCTGCAGCTGGGCCCGCTGGTGGAGCTGCTCCTTGAACCCATCGGCTGCGCCCTGCGCCAGGCGGAGCTGCAGCTCGGTCTCCAGGAGGCCCTGGTCAATGCGGTGCGGCACGGCAATGGCTGCGATCCGGGCAAGTGCCTGAGGATCCGCCGGATCGTCACGCCGCGCTGGGTGGTGTGGCAGGTGCAGGACGAGGGGCCCGGCCTGCCCGTCCATGCCCGCCAGGCCTGTCTGCCCTGCCAGGAGGATGCCCCCTCCGGTCGGGGCCTGTTCCTCATTCACCACTGCTTCGACGACGTGCGCTGGAGCGGTCGCGGCAACCGGCTGCAGCTGGCGGCCCGGCGGGCGGCGGTCAGCGCCCGTGGGCAGGACAGCCCGGATCGCTGATCTCGGCCCGCAGCCAGGCCTGGGCGTTCTCCAGCAGGGCGATGGCGCGCAGGCGGCCATCGCTGGGTGCCGTGGCGCCGGGGTCATCGGCGGCGAGCAACTGCACCAGCGCCGCCGCCAGCTGTTCGGCGGCCCGCCGGGGGCGCTGACGCTTCAGGGCGTGCCACTCCCGATCGCCGATGCTCAGCTGGCGGTGCAGCCGCTCGGCCAGGGGCAGGGCCTCGGCGGGCCAGGAGCGGCTCGCCGGAAGGGCGGCGCCCGCCGGGGAGGGCGATCCGGCTGGAGCGGCGGGGGCTTCCACTGGACGATCGGACCGAAGTGGATCCATCCTGTCGCTCCAGGCCTCGCCCTGTCGATCGCGCCGCCATGAGACGTCCCCAGCGCCCCCGCCGCCCCCCGTCCCCGGGGGTGCTCCACCACCTGGCGGCGGTGCTGACCCTGGCCGGTCGTCCAGGAGCGGTGGCCGCCAGCGGTGTCAGCCTGCGCCGCAGGCGCCAGCGGCTGGAGCTGGCCCAGCGGCTGCTGGACCCCCTTCCGGAGGCCCTGCTGCCCCGCGGGCGGCACGGTGATCGCTTCTGGACGGCCCTGCGCTGGGGCGGGCTCGGGATGCTGCTGGCCTGGCTGCTGCGGCCCTGACTCAGGCGCCGGCTTCCGCAACGAACTCGAGCGGATGGGGACGATGCTCGAGGGCCTCCACGTCCGAGCGTTTCAGGGCGATCCAGTCATTCAGCAGCTCCCGGCTGAAGACATCGCCGGCCAGCAGGTAGTCCTGGTCGGCGGCCAGGGCCGCCAGGGCGGCGCCCAGGTCGGCGGGAAGCCGCTGCCCGTCGCCCGGATCCGGCGGCGCCTGCGTCGGGGCGGGATCCCGATCGGCGGGGGGGCCGGGATCGATCTGGTGGCGCACCCCGTCGAGGCCGGCCAGCAGCATGGCGCTGAAGGCCAGGTAGGGGTTGGCGAGTCCGTCGGCCTGGCGCAGCACCAGCCGCCGCCGGCCGGGGTCCCCGTCGGTCTCGGGAACGGCCACCGTGGTGGCGGGGTCCTGGCGGGCGTAGGCCAGCCGGGCCGGCGCCTGGGGGCCGCTCCCCAGCCGCCGGTAGCTGTTGGTGCCCGGGTTGGTGAAGGCGGCCAGGGAGGGCCCGTGCCAGAGCAGCCCCCCCAGATACCAGCGGGCGGTCTGGGACAGCTCGCCGTAGGTCCCTTGTCCGGCGAACAGCGGATGGCCGGCTCTCCAGAGGCTCTGGTGCACCGCCAGGCCGGCGCAGGTGGCCTCGAGGCCGGGCCGGGGCAGGAAGGTGGCGCTCCAGCCGTGGCGGCGGGCCACGTTCCGCACCACGTAGCGGCTCACCATCAGGGCGTCGGCGGTCCGCAGCGGATCGTCGCTCGCCAGCGTGAGGCTCTGCAGGGGGCCGCCCGCCGGCTGGAGCGGCAGCCGGGCCCGGATCCCCAGGGCCGCCAGGGTCAGCCCCAGCTCGCTGTGCAGAGCCTCCGGCGGTGCGGCACCGGGGGCGACCCGATACCCGCAGCCGAGTTCGTCGGCCCTGGAGGTGAGCTCCTGGAACAGGAAGTAGCCGGCTTCGGCGCCGAAACGGGCGGCGTCGGCCAGTCCGCTGCCTGCCAGCAGGGCCTGGGCGTGGGCCGCTACGGTGCGCGGGCAATGACACAGGCGACCGGCGCTGTCGGGTGGCCCCTCAACGGCGGCGATCAGGCTCAGGCGGCGGGGGGACAGAAAGGGGTCGATCCAGGCGCTGGCCGGGTCGGGGTGGAGCACCAGACCGTCGAGGGCCAGGCCGTGGTGGAAGGCCCCCTCGCCAAAGCGATGGGCCTCCAGGCCGATCGACCGCCAGCGCCCCGCCAGGTCCGTCACCTTGAGGTCGATGCGCTCGATGCCGTCGTCCCCGAGGCGGCGCAGGACGTCCTGGGCGGAGGTGGCCATGGCGGGAGGCGGGGGGAAGGCTGCCGCCACGATGGTGCCGCCCCGATCGGCCGGTGGCCGCGTAACCGTTTCTGTCAGATTCCCCAGAACCAGCCGCAGCACAGGAATCTGGCGGATTGCGAGTGCTACCTTCCGCTTCAGGTGCGTCGATCCGTTTCGTCCATGCGAGATGCCATCACCGGTCTGATCGGTCGCTACGACCAGCTGGGCCGCTACTTCGATCGCTCCGCGATCGATCGGATCGATTCCTATTTCGCTCAGGCGGAGTTGCGGCTGGCTGCGGTCGAGCTGATCAACCGGGAAGCCGCCACCATCGTGCGGGAGGCGGCCCAGCGGCTCTGGCTGGAGGACCCCGAACTGCTGCTTCCCGGCGGCAACGCCTACACCACCCGGCGGCTGGCGGCCTGTCTGCGCGACATGGATTACTTCCTGCGCTACGCCAGCTATGCCCTGGTCGCCGACGACTTCACCATCCTCGACGAGCGGGTGCTCAACGGTCTCGACGACACCTACAAGAGCCTGGGGGTGCCCACCGGTCCCACCGTCCGCAGCATCGCCCTGCTTGGTGAGGTGATCGCCGAGATGCTGGCCGATGCGGGCATGGCCGACACCGGCCTGGTGCGGGCCCCCTTCGAGCACCTCTGCCGCGGCCTCTCCTCCAGCAATGTCCGGGCCCGCTGAGGCGACCGTTTCCTAATCTCCCTTCACCTCTGCCGCCCCGCCAGGTCTTGCCTCCTCTCCCAGTGCCTCCCTCCGTCAGCAGCGCCCACCGCCTCACCCTGGACCCCATCGCCACCCCCGAGCGTCTGCTGCTCGGTCCGGGTCCGTCCAACGCCCACCCCACGGTGCTGCAGGCCCTGGCCCGGATGCCGATCGGCCACCTCGATCCCCTCTACATCGATCTGATGGGAGAGGTGCAGGAACTGCTCCGCTACGCCTGGCAGACCGACAACCGGCTCACCATTCCGATGAGCGGCACCGGCAGCGCCGCCATGGAGGCGACCCTGGCCAACACCATCGAACCCGGCGACAAGGTGCTGGTGGCGGTGATGGGCTACTTCGGCCAGCGCCTGGTCGACATGGCCGGTCGCTACCGGGCCGAGGTGGTCACCATCGAACGGCCCTGGGGCGAGGCCTTCGACCTGGCCGAACTCGAAGCCGCCCTGATCGCCCACAAGCCCGCCATCCTGGCGATGGTGCACGCCGAGACCTCCACCGGGGTGTGTCAGCCGATGGAGGGCATCGGCGACCTCTGCCGCCAGCACGATTGCCTGCTGCTGCTGGATACGGTCACCTCCCTGGGGGCGGTGCCGCTGCACATCGATGCCTGGAAGGTGGACCTGGCCTACAGCTGCAGCCAGAAGGGCCTCAGCTGCCCCCCCGGGCTGGGCCCCTTCACCATGGGCCCCCGGGCCGAGGCCAAGCTGGCCGCCCGCTCCGGCAAGGTGCCCAACTGGTACCTGGATGTCTCCCTGCTCAACAAGTACTGGGGCAGCGACCGGGTGTACCACCACACCGCGCCGGTGAACATGAACTTCGGCATGCGGGAAGCCCTGCGGCTTCTGGCCGAAGAGGGACTGGAGGCCGCCTGGGCGCGCCACCGCCGCAACGCCGAGCGCCTCTGGGCCGGTCTGGAGCGGCTGGGCCTCGAACTGCACGTCAGCGAGCCCCTGCGGCTGGCCACCCTGACCACGGTCCGGATTCCCGAGGGGGTCGATGGCAAGGCCTTCAGCCGCCACCTGCTCGATCGCTTCGGCATCGAAGTGGGCGGCGGGCTGGGGGACCTGGCCGGCAAGGTGTGGCGCATCGGCCTGATGGGCTACAACAGCACCCCGGAGAACGTCGACCGGCTGCTGGCCATCTTCGAGAGCGAGTTGCCCGCCTTCCGCCCCTCGCCGGCGGCCGTGGCGGCCGGGGTCGCCTGAGTTCAGAGCGGGCCGTTTCCCCTGGCCCGGAGCTCCTGCCGGCCACGGCGCCGCTCCCGGAACCAGGCCTCCAGCTGTTGCCCGGCCCGCTCCCCCAGCACGCCCCCCCGCACCACCATGTGGTGGTGGGCACTGGGGTGGCGCGACAGGTCCAGGCTGCCGCCGAGGCCGCCCCGCTTCGGGTCGACCGCCCCGTAGATCACCGTGCCCACCCGCGCCTGGATCAGGGCACCGGCGCACATCGGGCAGGGCTCGAGGGTCACCAGCAGGGTGCAGCCATTGAAGCGCCAGTCGCCCCGGGTGGCCGCCGCCCGGCGCAGGGCCAGCAGTTCGGCATGCCCGAGGGGGTCCGCCCGCCGGTGGCGCCGGTTGCTGCCCCAGCCCACGCAGCGGCCGGCCTCATCCAGCAGGGCCGCCGCCACCGGGATCTCCCCCCCCGCCCCGGCCGCGTCGGCGAGGCGCAGGAGCCGGTCCATCCACAGCAGGCTGCTGGCCTCATTCAGCATGGACGCGTCATGCAGGATGACGTCCTTCTAGCCATGCCTCCGGAGGGGCAAGCGGCAGAATGCCGGAGCCCCCACCGTCGCCGTTGGCCAGCGTCCCCCCCGCCCCGCG
The DNA here is from genome assembly GCF_009834675.1 of Cyanobium sp. Copco_Reservoir_LC18. Lineage (NCBI taxonomy): Bacteria > Bacillati > Cyanobacteriota > Cyanophyceae > Synechococcales > Prochlorococcaceae > Cyanobium > Cyanobium sp. Copco_Reservoir_LC18. Next base: position 204,668 of record NZ_ASAC01000012.1, on the reverse strand, counting down.
GCCCGCGCCGCCCCCCAGGGAGTGCGGCTCCTTCGTGGATCCGTTCCAGGGGGATCCGGCCCTGGAGGCTTTTCTGCAGCGGGCGTCCGGCCTGCTCTGCCGCTGGCTCGGCCAGGCTGCCCACGGCACCCCCCTTCCCGGGCTGAGCGTGCTGCCGGTGGTGGAGCCGGAGGCCGCGGGTCTGGGCAGCGACCGGCTGCTGGCCGATCTGCAGCTGGTGATGGAGGGGGCCTACAACCCCAACCACCCCGGGGCCCTGGCCCACCTCGACCCGCCGCCCCTGTCGGCCTCGATCGTGGCCGACCTGATCTGCGCCGGGCTGAACAACAACCTGCTGGCCGAAGAGCTCTCCCCCAGCCTGAGCCGCCTGGAGCGGGCCCTGTGCGCCTGGATGGCGGGACGTCTCGGCCTGCCCGAGGGTTCCGGTGGTGTGGCGGCCAGCGGCGGCAGCCTTAGCAACCTGATGGCCCTGGTCACCGCCCGCCACCGGCGGGGCCTGGCCTCCCGGGGCGATGCGGTGGTGCTCTGCAGCGAGGAGGCCCACGTTTCCCTGATCAAGGCCGTCGCCGTGATGGGCCTGCCGGCCGAGGCCCTCATCCGGCTGCCGGTGACCGCCGCCGGTGGCCTGGAGCCCCAGGCCCTGGAGGAACGGCTGGTCCGCCTCGATCGGGCCGGCGTCCCCGTGATCGCCGTGGTGGCCACCTCCGGCACCACTGTGAGGGGCGCCCTCGACCCCCTGGAGCCCATCGCCGCCCTCTGCCGCCGCCACGGCCACTGGCTGCACGTGGACGGGGCCATCGGCGCGATCTTCGCCTTCAGCGAGCGGCTCGCTCCCCTGCTGGGCGGCCTGGGGCTGGCCGATTCGATCACGGTCAACCCCCAGAAGCTGCTGGGCATCACCAAGACCTCCTCCCTGCTGCTGCTGGCCGACCCCGGCCACCTCCAGCGCGCCTTCAGCACCGGCCTGCCCTACATGGAGCCCAGCTGGGGCGGTGGCCACCAGGGGGAGGCGGGCCTGCAGGGCACCCGGCCGGGGGAGATCCTCAAGCTCTGGCTGGGGCTGCGACAGCTGGGCCTCGACGGCATGGCCGCCCTGATCGAGGCGGCGGTCCGGCGGCGCAGCGAGCTGGAACGGCGGCTGCGGGCCATCGGCGGCCTGGCCCTCTGCAGCGGTCCCCTGCACCTGCTCGCCTTCCGTCCCGAGGGCTCAGACGTCTCCGGCGCCGAGCGCTGGAGTGCGGCCACCCGGGCGGCCCTGCTGGGGGAGCAGCTGATGCTGTCGCGGCCTGTCTATCGGGGGCTCCACCACCTCAAGGCGGTGCTGGGCAACCCCCACACCGGCACTGAGCACCTGGAGCGGCTGGCCCTGGTGGTGCAGCGGAGCCTGGCGGAGGCCCACCATGGCTGAACCGACGCAGACCCCCGTGCCGCCGCCGCGCCCCGCCACCGACCGCCGCGGCCGCTGGGTGGCGATCCTCACCGGTGCCCTCTCGATCCTGATCGGGGTGGCCTACCTGGTGCTGATCACCGTCCTGGATTCCCGCGGTCCCCTCCAGCCCCCGCCCCCCGAGGCCCTGGGCGTGGCGGCAGCCGCCGCGCCCGCCGCTGCTGCAGTGGCTCCACCACCCGGCTGAGGGCCGTCTCCAGGAAACGCCGCAGCATCCCCTCCCGCTGGTTGAGGTCGTACTCGCGCTGCAGCACCTCCTGCAGTCCGCCATCCCCCCAGTCCTGGTTCTGGCGGAAGTAGGTGATGAAGCTGCGGCCCGCCACCCGCGTGAGCCAGGCGGCGCTGACCGCCTGCACCGCCCGGCTGACGACCAGGGCGGGCAGGCTGAGGCTCAGGGCCGAGGTGATCAGGCCCACCCCCCCCTTGACCAGGCCGAGGCCCGCCAGGGTGCGGCCCACCGACAGGGCCAGATCCTGGGCACTCTCGCGGCTGAGGCTGACGCCGTAGACCCGGCCGATCTCCACCACCATCTGGGCGTTCACCGCGGCGGTGGCGAGCAGGTCGATGCCTGGCAGCGGCGTCACCATCACCACCCCGGCGCCGATCCACATGTAACGGTCGACGATCGTGCCGGCATCGCTGCGGCGCTGGCGGTCGAGCAGCTCCTGGCTGGCCTGGCTGAGGCGGCGGCACTGCAGCAGCAGGTTGTCGGCGATCAGCTCCTCCCCGTCGGCATGCAGGACGGCGGCGATGCGGCGCAGCAGGGCCTCCACCTCCGGCTCCGGCTGCAGCGGCCGGCCGCCCGGCATCGGCACGCTCTGGGGGGCGGCGCTGGCGGGAATCACATCCTCCGGGCCGAGGCGGGCGGCGGTGCGCTGCCGCAGCAGCGCCAGCAGACGCCGCTCCTCCTCCTCGCCGCGCAGGTCGCATTTGTTGAGCACCAGCAGCAGCCGCTTGCCCAGCCCCGCCAGGGCTTCGAACACCTCCAGCTCGCTGGCCCGCAGGTCCCCGTCCAGCACCAGCAGCAGCAGGTCGGCCCTGGCGGCCAGTTCCCGGGCCACCCGTTCCCGCTCCCGGCCCTGGCGGCCGGCTTCGAGAATCCCCGGGGTGTCCTCCAGGATCACGGCCCGGCTCAGGTCCTTCAGCCGCAGTCGGTAGCGGCTGGCGGCGGTGGTGGAACCCATCGGCGCCCCCACCTCCCCCACCAGCTCCTGCAGCAGGGCGCGGATCAGGGAGGTCTTGCCGGTCGAGCCGGTGCCGAACACGACGATCACCAGGTCGCCGCGCTCCAACTCCGCCTCCATCCGCTGCCGTTCCTGGCGCAGGGCCTCCCGCTCCACCGCGTCGCGCACCTGGGCCAGGGTGCGGTCGATGGCGCCCAGGTTCCGCTGGGCCGCTTCCCGGCGGCTGGAGGGCACCGCCGCGGGGGCGGATCTGCCGGGCCCAGACGTCCCGCCCTGGCGCAGCCGGCGCAGCCAGGGCCAGCCCACCTGGGCCAGGGCCACCACCAGGGCCGCCAGCAGGATCAGCATCAGCGGCCCCACCATCCAGTAGGGCAGCCAGGTGCTCAGGGTCCACTGCAGCTGCTGGATCGCCTGCAGCACCAGGCCCAGCACCACCAGCACCAGCAGACCCAGAAAGACCCAGATCCAGAGCCGCGGCGGCAGCTTCACGGTCCCGGCGGTGCGGAACGCACGATCTCGCCGAACAGGGAGGCCGCCAGGGCGCTGCTGGCGGCGCTGGGACTGTTGTCGTCGTTGCCCAGCCAGATGCCGATCACCCACTGGCGCCGGGGGGCGTAGCCCACGAACAGCAGGTCCCGACCCTCGTTGGTGGTGCCGGTCTTGCCCCAGCTGCCGGCGCCCACGTAGGCGGCGCTGCCGGTGCCGCCGCTGACCACCGCCTCCAGCAGCGTCCGCATCGCCTTGGCGGTGGCCGGGCTCATCACCCGCCGTCCCGGGCTGGTGACGGCCCTGGAGCTGGCGGCGGAGGCCCGGCAATCGGCCCCGCCCTGGGCCGCCCCGGTCGGGGGGGCGGGGCAGGCCTCGGCGTCGGTGAGCCGCCGGATCGTGGTCGGGGCCCGCCAGAGTCCATCGGCGGCGACGGCGGCGTAGGCCGCCGTGAGCTCCAGCAGGGTCACCTCGCTCTGGCCCAGGGCCAGGCCCGGCACCGGCGCCAGGGGACTGGTGAAGCCCAGGTCCCGGCCCTTGCTGACAACGGCATCGAGTCCATCCTTGCGGGCCAGCCGCAGGGCGGCGGTGTTGCTGCTGATCGCCATGGCCTGGCGCAGGCTGAGGCTGCCGCCGCAGCCGCTGCTGAAGTGCTGGCCGCCCCAGTCCAGCGGCCCGCAGCCCACCCGGTCCCCGGGCCGGGCGCCCCGCTCCAGGGCGACGACGTAGGGCACCAGCTTGAAGGTGCTGCCGGGCTGGCGCAGGGCCATCGAGGCCCGGTTGAACTGGCTCTGCAGGTAGTCCCGGCCGCCGGCGATGGCGCGGATCCCGCCGCTGCGGCTGTCGAGCACCACCACCGCCCCCTGGCTCACCCCCAGGGATCGGCTGGCGTCGATGCGCTGGCGCAGCAGCAGCTCGACCCGCTCCTGCAGCAGCGGATCGAGGTGGGTGTCGATCAGGAAGTTGCCCTCGGCGGCCACCGCCTTGCCCACCTGGTTCTCCAGGTCGCGGCGCACCTGGTCGGTGTAGAAGGGCGCCCCGCGCTGCTGGGCGGAGCGGCAGGCATCCGCGGCCAGCCGGATCGGCTGACGTCGGGCCCGCCGGGCCTGGTCGGCGGAGATCCGGCCGGTGGCGGCCATCTTGTCGAGCACCTGGTTGCGGGAGGCCAGGGCCGCCGCGGGATCGACGCAGGGGTCGTAGCCGTTTGGGGAGGGGAGCAGGCCCACCAGCAGGGCGGCCTCCTCGAGCTTCAGCGCCGAGGCGGGGCGACTGAAGAAGCGCCGGGAGGCGTCCTCGAACCCCCAGACCGCCCCGAGATAGACCCGGTTGAGGTAGCTGAGCAGCAGCTCCTCCTTGCTGAAGCGGGCCTCCAGCTGCAAGGCCACCAGCAGCTCCCGCCACTTGCGCCCCAGGGTCTCCCCCTGCCCCACCTGCTCCGGGTAAAGGCTGCGGGCGATCTGCTGGGTGAGGGTGCTGCCGCCCTCGAGCACCCGGCCCCCGAGGAGGTTGGTGACCAGGGCCCGGGCGGTGCCGATCGGGTCGACGCCCGGATGCCACCAGAAGCGGTTGTCCTCACTGGCCAGCAGGGCATCGATCAGCACCGGCGGATAGGCCCCCAGCTCGGGAAGTTCCCGCCGTTTGCGATCGGCCACGGAGGCCACCGGTCGGTTGTTGCGGTCGTAGAGGAGCAGGGGCCCCCGCACCGTCGCCAGGCTGCCCCGGGTGGGCACCTGCAGCAGGGACAGGGCCAGCAGCAGGCTGCCGCCGCCGGCCACGGCCACCGCGACCCGCGCCCCCCAGGCCGCCAGTCGGTCCAGCCGGGTGCCGCCGTCCTGTTCGAACAGGAGGGTGGGCAGATCCGCCTGATCGGCGGGCCCGAAGCGCACCCGGCCCCCCTCCCGCAGCCCCAGCTCCCGCACCCGCCGGCCCCGCCACCACAGTCCGTTGGTGGAGCCGGCGTCGCTCAGCAGCCAGTGACCGCCGTGGTTCTCCAGCAGGGCGTGGTGGCGGCTGACCGCCGTGTGGTCGATGACGATGGCGTTGTCGGCGGCCCGGCCGATCCGGTAGACGCTGCCGTGCAGGGGCTGTTCCAGAGCCGGCAGACCGGGCCGCAGCACCGTGAGCCGGGGGCCGGGGCCCCGGGGCCGCAGCCGCTGCTCCAGCCCTTCAAGGATGGCGGTCGGCATGGGGTTGCAGCAGGTCGATGAGGAAGCAGGCCACGGCCAGGTTGATGGCGACGTCGGCGAGGTTGAAGATCGGGAAATGGATCGGGACGAACTCCAGGAAGTCCACCACGGCCCCGTGGCGCCAGCGGTCGATGCCGTTGCCGACGGCGCCCCCGAGCAGCAGACCGAGGGCCAGCACGTTCCAGGCGCCGGCGGGGGGACGCCAGAGAATCCAGAACAGCAGGCCGAGGCTCACCAGGGCGCTCACCAGACCCAGCTGGTTCGGCGCCCCGGCGAAGAGGCTGAAGGCCGCCCCGGTGTTGCTGACGCGCTGCAGTTGCAGCAGGCCGGGCAGCAGCGGCTGGATGCTGCCGCTGGCCAGGTGCTCAAGGGCCCAGCGCTTGCTGAGCTGATCCAGCCCCACGGCGAGGGCCGCCAGCAGCAGGGGGGCCAGCCGCGGTCGCAGCGTTCGCGCCATCACGAGGGCACCAGCAGCAGACGGCGCAGCAGCCAGGCCAGGACGCCGGCGGAGCAGCAGAGCAGCAGCTGGGGCAGCAGGGCCAGGCTGTAGCCCACCACCAGCGTCAGGGTGCCGCCACCCCAGCGGCCGGCCAGGCTGCCGAGGAGCAGGTTGGCCAGGCCGCAGAGATGCAGCACCACCAGACCGATGGCGGCGGCGCCGGCCAGGGCGAGGGGGTCGTCCATGCCCGGCTGGCGGGCCAGCTTGCCGGTGATCCAGGCGGCCGGCAGGAAGCCCGCCAGGTAGCCGAAGCCCGGATCGAGCAGGTAACCGATGCCGCCCCCTTCGTGGAACACCGGCAGCTGGAACAGACCGACACTGAGATAGGCCACGGCGGCCAGGGTGGCACTGCGGTTGCCGCACACCAGGGCCGTCAGCAGCAGGGCCGGCACCTGCAGGGTGATGCCGAGCGGACGCACGGCCCAGCCCGTCGCCTCGTGGACCGGAAAGGCCGCCGGCACCAGACCGCCGACGAGAATCAGGAGCAGGCCGGCGATCGCTCCGCTCCAGGTGGCAAGGGCCCGCAATGCACCGTCCATGGCTGGCGCCCATCCTGCTGCAGCTAGGTTCGGCTGAGAAGGGCCCCCGCCCGCCCGCCGGGCACCCGTAGCGCCGGACCCCCCGCCCCGATGCCGGATTCCACCCCCACCGACCCGTCCGCCCCCGAGGCGACCCCCGTGGCGACCCCCGAGGTGGCGGCGCCGGCGGTTCCAGCGGTGGAGATCCACCTGGGGGATGCGGTGCGGCTGCGCCAGCCGCTGCGCTACCTCAAGACCGCCGACCCGATGCCGATGCTGCGCCCGCCGGACCTGGTGGATCCCGGCGAGGTGGGGCGCGTGGTGGAGATCCGGGCCCTGGATCTGCGGGCCATCCGCTTCCGCCGCGGCACCTTCCTGATCAACGCGACGGATCTGGAGACCGCTCCGGCCGACGGCTGAGGTGGTGGTCGAGCCAGGCCCGGTGCGCCCGCTCCAGGGCCGGAGCCGGACCCACCAGGCTCAGGGACGGGGTGGTGAGCCAGCGACGGGCGGCGGCGCGCAGGTCCCCGGCGTCGAGGCCCGGCGCCCGCTCCAGCACCCGGCGCACGTGGTCGGCGGGCAGGCCGTGGCTGAGCACCAGGGCCTGCCGTTCGGCGATCTGGGAGCAGGTCTGCCGCCCCATGGCGTCCTGCCCCTGGAACTTGGCCAGGGCCAGCAGGCGGGAGCCCTCGTCCAGCGGCTCGTCCAGGAGCCGTTGCCACTCGTCCATCAGGCAGGTGGTGGCCTCCGCCACCCGCTCAGCCGAGGTGGACAGGTGCATGACGAACGGGGGCGCCCCGCTGTGGGCCGGCAGGTGAACACCGACGTCGTAGGCCAGGCCGCGCTCCTCCCGCATCGTCACGAACAGGCGGCTGGACATGCCGATGCCCAGGTGGGCCTGCAGCAGCCGCAGGGCCAGGGCGTCGGGATGGGCCAGGGGGACCGTCGCGGCCCCCAGCATCAGCACCACCTGCTCGGTGTCCTGGACCTGCTGGGCGTGGTGGCCGGTGGCCGGCGGCGGACCGTCGAAGGGCCCCAGCCGGGGCGGGCGGGTGCTCCAGGGCGCCACCGCCAGCTCGCGCTCCAGCACCTCCCCTAGGGCGGGCGGGGCATCGCCGCAGAGCACCAGCACGGCGCCGTCGCTGCCGAGTCGTTCCACCAGGGGCCGCAGCTCCTCCGGCCCGAGGCCGGCCAGCTCAGCTTCGATCCCGAGCGGGTCGTGGCCGTAGGGGCCGTCGCCGTAGAGCAGCCGGCGCAGCTGGTCATGGGCCAGCTGGAAGGGGTCCTCCTTCTGGCGCTGCAGCAGCTGCAGGTTGAGCTGGCGCTCGATGGCCACCTGGTCGGCCTCGAGCCGGGGCCGCCGGGCCATGGCCAGCAGCAGGGGCACCAGGCTGGTGGCGTCGTCGGCGGCGCACTTCAGGGCCAGCACCAGGCCATCCTCGTGGGCCTCCACCCGCAGGGCCGCACCGGCCCCCTCGACGCAGTCGGCGAGGGCCTCGGCATCGAGCGCGCCGCAGCCCCGCGTCATGCTGCCGGCCAGCAGCTGGTGGGCGCCGCGGGCGCCGGCGGGGTCCCGGCCGCTGCCGCCTGGAATGGCCAGGCGGGCCGCCAGGATCGCCGGTCCGGGTCGGTGCAGGATCCGCAGCGGCAGGCCGCCCTCCAGGGTGCGGCTGTCCTCGCTGCCGGGGGGTGGGGCGATGCTCATGCCGGCACCGCCTCGAGCACGCAGGCCCGGGCCGGATCCAGCAGGGGCAGCATCTGCTCCTGTAGCCGCTCCGGCGACCAGCGCTCCAGCAGTTCCAGGGGATGGCCGAGGGCCTGGGGCCGGCCCCAGAGGCGGCCGCTGCCGATCAGGGAGGCCACGCCGCCGGGGGATTCCAGGGAGAAGCGGTACCCGTTGGCGACCAGGCGCCGGGCCCGCCCCCATTCCTGCTCCCTCAGGACGTCCTGGCGGAGCTCCTGCCACACCTGATCGATGGCCTGCCGCACCTCCCCCAGCTCCGGGGGATCGCAGACGGCCTCCAGCAGGGCGATGCTGCCGCCCTCCATGGCATGGAGATCCAGATCGATGCTCTCCACGATCTGCAGCTGCTCCCGCAGGCGCTCCACCAGGCGGCTGCGGCGCCCTTCCGCCAGCACGGTGGTGCCCAGGTCGGCCCCGGCCATGGCGTCCAGATCGGCGGCGGGCGGCAGCCACCACAGCATCAGCAGCCGGGCGGCCTCGAGCCGCGGCACCGCCAGCCGATGCAGCCCCGGGGTGACCCGCAGCTCCGCCGGGACCATGGGCACGTCGCTCGCCGCCAGGGAGGCCAGGGGCCCGTCCGCGGCCCGCTGGATCAGGGCGCCGTCGCCGACGGCCCCGGCCAGGGAGAGCACGCAGCGGCCGGCGGCGTACTGGCGCCGGTGGAACGCCGCCATGGCGGCCGGGTCATGGTCGAGCAGGTCCTGGCGCCGCCCCAGGATCGGCCGTCCATAGGGGTGGTCGGGACAGGCCAGGGACAGCAGCCGCTGCAGGGCCACCTCCTCCGGCTGGTCCTCGCTCTGGGCCAGCTCCTCCAGCACCACCTGCCGCTCCATGGCGAAGCTGTCGGGGTCGAGCCGGGGCTGGAGCACCAGATCCATCAGCAGATCGAGGGCTTCGGCCGCCCCCTCCGGCGGCATCAGGGCGTGGAAGTGGACGTCATCGAAGCCGGTGGCGGCGTTGCTGCTGCCGCCCAGGGCCTCGATGCGGCGGTCGAATTCCCCGGCCGCCAGCCCGTCGCTGCCCTTGAACACCATGTGCTCGAGGAAATGGGCCAGGCCGCTCTCCGAGGACCGCTCGAAGGCGCTGCCGGCGCGACACCAGAAGTCGAGGCAGACCAGGGGGGCATCCGGCAGCTCGAGCTGTACCACTTCGACCCCGTTGGCGAGGGTGTGGCTGACGGGGGCGGCCAGACCGGGCAGCAAGGACCCGCAACAACCCAGGGAATCGCTCACGGATGCATGGCAGGATCCGCATTCTGCTGTGACGCCGTGTCCATGGGTGAGGTCGCTCCGGCCGTCGACGCTGGCATCCATCCCCTGGTGGATGCCCTGGCGGAGCGGATCCGGCTCTGTCGCAACGCTCTGCCGGATCTGGCCCCCCTGGCGATCGACCCCGAACTGGAGGCGATCAGCGGCAGCCTGGACGGGGATGCCCTGTTCATCCGCAACGAGGTGCATCGCTGCCGGGGCCTTCGCAAGCTGCACCTGGAAACGGCGCGCCTCGGCGCCGGGCTGCAGATCCTCCATTGCGTCTTCTTCCCCGACCCCCGCCACGACCTGCCGGTGTTCGGCGCCGACATCGTCGCGGGTCGGGGCGGGGTGAGCGCCGCGATCGTCGACCTCTCGCCGGTGGGGGAGACCCTGCCGGAGGCCATCGCCGAGGCCCTGGCCGGTCGAGACCGGCCCGCCTTCGCCCAGGTGCGCGAGCTGCCCCCCTGGGGCTCGATCTTCTCCCCCCACGTCCTGTTCGTGCGGCCGGAGTCGGAGGCGGAGGAGCGGGGGTTCGTCGAGGAGGTGGCCACCTTCCTCGGCGTCCTGGCGGCAGCGGCCGCCCACAGCCCTTCCCAAGCCCCTGACGACCCAGCTACGGTTGCGCGATGGCGCGGGCAGCTGAGGTATTGCAAGCAACAGAAACAAAACGACAAGACCCGGAGGGTGCTGGAGAAGGCCTTCAACCCCCAGTGGGCCGACCGCTACATCGAGGACCTGCTCTTCGACGACCCACCGGTCCCCTCCGCAACGGCCTGATCGTTGCCGGCGTGGTCGGCCTGGTGGTGGGAGGCGTCGTGCTGCACCAGCGCCTCCAGCCCGCCAGACCCCCGGCGGCCGCCGTTGCCCGGCCGCCGGCGCCGGTGGAGGCCGTCGCGGCCCTGGGGCAGCTGGAGCCCGACGGTGACGTCCGCGTCCTGGCGGCGCCGATCACCGGCATCGGCGGCAGCCCCCGCATCACCGAGCTGCTGGTGGCCGAGGGCGATCGGGTGCGGGCCGGCCAGCTGCTGGCCCGCTTCGACAACCAGCCGCTGCAGCGGGCGGAGCTGGAGCTGATCCGCACCCGGATCGCCAACCTCAGCCGCCGGCTCACGATCCAGACCCGGGACCTGGCGCGCTACCGCCGCCTGGCCAGTGACGGTGCCTTTTCCGCCGCCGACCTGGATGTGCTGGAGCAGCGCACCCTCGAGCTCCAGGGCCAGCTGCAGGAGGCCAGGGCTTCGCTGGTCAAGGCCGGCACCGATCTGGTCAACACCGAACTGCGGGCCCCGATCGACGGCACCGTGCTGCGCATCCAGTCCCGCGTCGGCGAACGGCCCGGGGACAAGGGCATCCTCGAGCTGGGGGCCGGCGACCGCATGGAGGCCTCCGTGGAGGTCTACGAGAGCGACATCGACCGGGTCCGGGTCGGCCAGGCCGTCACCCTCACCAGCGAGAACGGCGGCTTCGACGGCACCCTCCGGGGCACCGTGCGGCGCATCAGTCCCCAGGTCCGCCAGCGGGAGGTGCTCTCCACCGATCCCACCGGCGATGCCGATGCCCGCGTCGTCGAAGTGCGGGTGCGGCTCGATCCCCAGGATGGGGCCCGGGTCGCCGACCTCAGCGGCCTGAAGGTCATCGCCCGCATGCAGCCATGACCCTCTGGCAGGGGCGCCGCATCCCGCTGGCCTGGCTGCTGCTCACCCGCCAGCCGATGCGCCTGGCGGTGGCCCTGGCCGGGATCACCTTCGCCGGGATCCTGATGTTCATGCAGCTGGGCTTCCGCGACGCCCTGTTCGACTCCAGCGTCACGGTGCACAAGCTGTTCGACACCGATCTGGTGCTGCTCAGCCCGCGCAGCAAGAGCTCGATCAGCATGACCGGCTTCCCCGAGCGACGGCTGGTTCAGGCCATGGCCGATCCGGACGTGACCGGCATCACCCCGGTTCACTGGAATCTTTTGCTCTGGCGCAACCCCCAGACGAAGGGCACCCGGGCCATCTTGGCCCTGGGATTCGAGCCGGGAGATCCCCTGTTTCTCGATCCGGCCGTCACGGCCTTGGCTCCCCGCCTCACCCAGAAGGGCCGCGTTCTCTTCGACGACCTGTCGCGGGATGAGTTCGGACCAGTGGCGAAATGGTTCAAGGAGGGCCGCGTCGTGGAGAGCGAGGTGGCCGGCAAGCGCTTGCGAGTGGCGGGGCTGTTCAGCTCAGGTCCCTCATTCGGGGCCGACGGCAATATCCTCACCAGCCGGGAAACCCTTCTGAGCCTGGTGCCGAACAATCCACCTGGCAGCATCGAACTGGGCCTGATCCGCCTGCGTCCCGGGGCCGACCCCGCTCAGGTGGTGCAGCGTCTGCAGCGCCTGCTGCCGGAGGACGTCACCGTGCTCACCAAGCAGGGCTTCCTGGATCTGGAGATGGACTACTGGCGAACCAGCACCGCCATCGGCTTCATCTTCACCCTCGGCGCCGCCATGGGCTTCGTGGTGGGCTGCGTGATCGTTTATCAGATCCTGTATTCGGATGTGAGTGACCACCTGCCGGAGTACGCCACCCTGATGGCCATGGGTTACGGCCTGCTCACCCTGCTCGGCGTGGTGGCCCGTGAGGGTCTGCTGCTGGCGATCTTTGGCTATGTGCCCGCCTACCTCGCCGGCCAGGTGCTCTATGCCGCCATCCATGCCGCCACCAAGCTGCCCGTGGCGATGGCCGGCGACCGGGCCATGACCGTCTTCCTGATGATCCTGGTGATGTGCATGGGCTCGGCGGCGATGGCGATGCGCAAGCTGGGCGACGCCGATCCGGCGGACATCTTCTGAGCCGAGCCCGATTCCGAACCGATGACCAGCCTCCTGCCCGGAACCGCCCCAGCCGCCGCCCCCAGCGGGGATGGCCCCGCCACGGTCGCGGTGCGGGGTCTCAGCCACTGGTACGGCACCGGCGCGATGCGGCGCCAGGTGCTGCAGGGCATCGACCTGGAGATCCACCCCGGCGAGGTGGTGCTGCTCACCGGGCCCTCGGGCTGCGGCAAGACCACCCTGCTCACCCTGGTGGGGGCCCTACGGCAGGTGATGGAGGGGTCGGTGCGGGTGCTGGGCTGTGAGCTGAACGGCTCCAGCCGCCATGAGCGCCAGCTGCTGCGTCGCAGCGTCGGCATGATCTTCCAGGGCCACAACCTGCTGCGCTGCCTCACCGCCGAGCAGAACGTGCAGATGGGGGCCGACCTGCTGCCCGATCTGAGCTATCGCGCCCGGCGCGATCTCTCACGGGAATGGCTGCGGGCCGTGGGCCTCTCCGATCACCTGGGCAAGCTGCCCCACGACCTCTCCGGTGGCCAGAAGCAGCGGGTGGCCATTGCCCGCGCCCTGGCCGCCCACCCCCGCCTGCTCCTGGCCGACGAACCCACCGCCGCCCTCGACAGCCGCACCGGCCGCGAGGTGGTGGAACTGCTCCAGCGCCTGGCCCGTGACGAGGGCTGCGGGGTGCTGATGGTGACCCACGATCCCCGCATCCTTGATGTGGCCGACCGCCTGGTGCGGATGGAGGACGGCCGGCTCTGGGCCCAGGAGGCCGTGGTCGGGTGAGTAGGGTGGACTCTTCCAGTCTTTTCAAGGCTCCCATCCCCTATGTCGAAACGCAGGAATCTCAAGAAGGAAAAGCAGGAGCGCAACCGGGCCTACGCCCGCAAGTTCAAGAAGCGCAAGCTGCGCAACGACGGCCGCGGTGAAGGGGCCGGCAACGGTGTGACCGGCACGGCCAACAACGGCGGCGCCGCCGACTGACCGGACCGGTCCGGCCATGGCGGCACCGGGGGGATTCGCTGCGGATCCCCCCTTTTTCATGGCCCCTCCACCGTGGTCTCCCCGCCGTGGCCCCTTACACCGTCATCCGATGTTCATCAGCGTCGTCATCCCCACCTACAACCGGCTGCCGATCCTGCGCCAGTGCCTGCAGGCCCTGGAGCGCCAGGAGACCGGCGGCCCCCTGCAGGCCTATGAGGTGGTGCTCGTCGACGACGGCTCCACCGACGACACGGTGCGCTGGCTGGATGCCCACGCCACCGCCTTTCCCCATCTGCGGCTGATCCGCCAGGACCACGGCGGTCCGGCCGAAGGGCGCAACCGCGGCGTGGAGGAGGCCCGCGGCGATGTGATCGTCTTCATCGACAGCGACCTGGTGGTGACGGAGCGGTTCCTCCTGCACCACGCCACTGCCCTGGCCCGGGCCTGGGAAGAGAGCGGCGACCGGCTCTGCTTCACCTACGGCGCCGTGATCAACACCCACAACTTCGACGACCCGACCGCCGAGCCCCACAAGCTGCGCGACCTCTCCTGGGCCTACTTCGCCACCGGCAATGTGGCGATCGACCGCCGGGTCCTGGAGCAGTCGGGCCTGTTCGACACCGGCTTCCGTCTCTACGGCTGGGAGGACCTCGAACTCGGCGAACGGCTGCGCCGCATGGGCGTGCGGCTGGTGCGCTGCCCCGAGGCGGTGGGCTACCACTGGCATCCGCCCCTGAGCCTCGAGCAGATCCCCGATCTGGTGCGGGTGGAGCGGGAGCGGGCCCGGATGGGTCTGGTCTTCTACCGCAAGCACCCCACCTGGCGGGTGCGCTTCATCATCCAGTACACCTGGCTGCACCTGGCGCTCTGGGAGCTGCTCACCCTCGGCGGCCTGATCAATGAACGCAGCCTGCGGCCCCTGCTGCGCTGGTTGATCCGCCGTGGCCAGGCGGGCCTGGCGATGGAGCTGCTGCGGCTGCCCCTCAACCGCTTCGGGGTGCGGTCCCTCCACGCCGAAGCCCGCCAGCAGGGCCATTTGGTAGGTTGATGGGGTAACCCCAACACCGCACACCTGCACGTTTCGGGTGATCCGCTGCCCTTCCTGTGGCGCGGCATCCCTGGCAGGTGGAGGCCAACCCGAAACCCCCCCAACCCCATGGCTGTCGTCACTCTCTCCGAGATGATGGAGGCTGGTGCCCACTTCGGACACCAGACCCGTCGCTGGAATCCCAAGATGTCGCGCTACATCTATTGCGCGCGCAACGGAGTCCACATCATCGATCTCGTGCAGACCGCCGTCTGCATGAACAACGCCTACAAATGGACCCGCAGTGCCGCCCGCAGCGGCAAGCGCTTCCTGTTCGTCGGCACCAAGAAGCAGGCCTCCGAGGTGATCGCCCAGGAAGCGGCCCGCTGCGGCGCCTCCTATGTGAATCAGCGCTGGCTGGGCGGCATGCTCACCAACTGGAGCACGATGCGGGCCCGCATCGACCGCCTCAAGGACCTGGAGCGGATGGAGTCCTCCGGCGCCATCGCCATGCGGCCCAAGAAGGAAGCGGCCGTGCTGCGCCGTGAACTCGATCGCCTGCAGAAGTACCTCGGCGGCCTGAAGAACATGCGCCGGCTGCCCGATGTGGTGGTGCTGGTGGACCAGCGTCGCGAGACCAACGCCGTGCTCGAGTGCCGCAAGCTCGACATCCCCCTGGTGTCGATGCTCGACACCAACTGCGACCCCGATCTCTGCGACGTTCCCATCCCCTGCAACGACGACGCCGTGCGTTCCGTCCAGCTGGTGCTGGGCCGCCTCGCGGATGCCATCAATGAAGGCCGCCATGGAGCGCAGGATCAGCGCGGCGACGACGACGCCTGAGCCGTTCTCTCCCTCCCGACCTCCCCCACTCCCACCCCATGGCTGAGATCACAGCGAAGCTCGTCAAGGACCTGCGCGACAAGACCGGCGCCGGCATGATGGACTGCAAGAAAGCCCTCACCGAATCCGGCGGGGATGCCACCAAGGCCGCCGAATGGCTGCGCCAGAAGGGCATTGCCACCGCCGAGAAGAAGGCCGGTCGCACGGCGGCCGAAGGGGCCGTCGGCAGCTACATCCACACCGGCGCCCGCGTCGGCGTCCTGGTGGAGGTGAACTGCGAGACCGATTTCGTGGCCCGCGGTGAACTCTTCCAGGAGCTGGTGCGCAACGTGGCGATGCAGATCGCCGCCTGCCCCAACGTGGAATACGTCAGCACCGACGACATCCCCCCCGAAGTGGCGGAGCGGGAGAAGGCCATCGAGATGGGTCGCGACGATCTCGCCGGCAAGAAGGAGGAGATGATGGTCAAGATCGTGGCGGGGCGCATCGGCAAGCGCCTCAAGGAACTGGCCCTGATGGACCAGCCCTTCATCCGCGACAACACCGTGACCGTGGGTGAGATGGTCAAGTCGGCCGCCGGCAAGACCGGCGAGAACATCCGCGTGCGCCGCTTCACCCGCTACACCCTCGGTGAGGGCATCGAGGTGGAGCAGTCGGATTTCGCCGCCGAAGTGGCGGCGATGGGCAAGGCGGCCTGAGCCGGAGCCGTTGAGCGACCCGTCCGATTCGATTGATCTGCCGGGTCAGCTCCAGGCCCTGACCCAGCGGCTGGGTCAGTCGAACCCGGAGCTCTACCGCCATGTCGCCCTGTACCTGCAGGTGCTGCGTCAGGTGCTGCCCCAGCAGGTCCGCCAGGCCTGCTTCCATCTCGCCACCCAGGTCCACCCGCTGCGCTACAGCGAGCTTCCGGTCGAGCGCAGACGGTTGCTGCATGGCCAGATCCAGGAGCTGGTGGGCCGCTGCTGCAGCCTGCTCACGGTGGAGCAGCTGGTGATCCTGGCGGCCCAGATCTCCCGGGAGCGCCAGCGGCGCGACCGTCATGAGCGGGAGCAGCTGCTGGAGGAACTCACCTGGGAGGGGGAGAGCGGCGCCGGGGAGCCGGAGCCCCTGCCGCCCGGCTCGGTGCAGATCGCCTTCGCCCCGCCCCTGGCCGGCGGATCCTTCCTCTGGGGGTCCCTGGGCCGTGGCGAGGCCCAGCCGCCGGATCCCGACGGAGGGCGGCGGGGCGATCCGGACGATGGCCCCCCGCAGCATCAGGACGGCGCCCAGCCCGACGACCCTGACGAGGACTCCGAGCAGGATCCCGATGCGGACTCCGAGGCGGACTCCGAAGATGACGCCCCGGACGGGACGCCGGGAGGGTGCGGGCCGGAACCGGCGGACACCCTGTGGCAGGCGGGACGACTGCCTGACGATCCCGAGCGGGTGCTGCGCTGGATGGACGGCATGGAGCTGGCCCTGGGCCGGCGCCTGCGCAACCTCTCCCACGCCGTCAATGTCGAGCTGCTGCGCGGCGGCGTCAGCCGCAGTCTGCTGCCGGTGAGCCTGCTGGACGCGGTGCTGGCCGGCCAGCTCGAGACCATGGCCGCCCCCGCCAACCTGATGCGGCTGCCCCTGCCCTTCCCCGGCGCACGTGCTCCCCAGGCCCAGACCCTGGCGGTGCTGCTGCGGCCCACCGATCTGGAGCTGGAGGAGCCCCGCCTGCGCACCTGCCGGCGGCGGCTGCAGCAGCATCGCCAGGAGGTTCGCAGAATGGCCCAGCAGTTCCGTCGCCTGCAACGGCGGTTACGGATCCATCAGGCCGAACAGCTTTGGCTGCAGGACATCCGCCCCCCATCGATTCCGGACGACTGACCGGCCCCCCCTCCGTGGAGGGGCCGGCGCTGCCGTCGCCGGAGGCCCTGGAGAGGTGGTGCACGCCCCTGCAGCTGGCCTGCCGCCTGGAGGCCGAAGCCGGCTTCGGCGATCTCCAGGGCCGGCGCGACCGGTTCAGCGGCTTCCTCGCCACCACCCTGGCGGTGCCGCCCGAGGGGCTCGAGCCCGCCGAGCGCCAGCAGCTGGCCGCCCTCGCCCGCGATGCCGCCGGCTACGGCGATCTGGCGCTGGCGGGTCGCCAGACCCTGGTGCGGCGCCTGCGGCAGGCGCTGCACGAGCTGCGCCGCCGCCGGCAGGAGGTCAGGCCCGTCGCTCCCCCACGCCTGCGGCTGGCTGCCGCCGGACCGGCGGCGCCCGATGCCGGCGGCCCCCGGGGGCTTGATCCCCAGACGCCGCTGGCGGAGGTGCCCGGCATCGGAGCGAAGACCGCCACCCGCCTCGCCGCCCTCGGCCTGCTGGTGGTGCGCGACCTGGTGCACCACTACCCCCGGGACTACCTCGATTACGCCCACCTGGTGCGGATCGCGGCCCTGGAACCGGGGCGGACCGCCACCATCGTGGCGACGGTGCGCCGCTGCCACGCCTTCGGCAGCCCCCGCAACCCCAACCTGGCGATCCTGGAGCTGCAGGTGCAGGACGTGACGGGCCGGCTGCGGGTGACGCGCTTCTTCGCCGGCCGCCGCTTCAGCAGCCCCGGCTGGCTCAAGGCCCAGCAGCGGCTCTACCCGGTGGGGGCCACGGTGGCCGTCAGCGGCCTGGTCAAGGACAGCCCCTACGGCCCCTGCTTCGCCGATCCCCTGCTGGAGGTGCTGGAGGCCCCCGGCGCGCCGGTGCGCTCGGAGCGGATCGGCCGGTTCGTGCCCGTCTACGCCCTCACCGAGGGGCTCAGCGGCGAGACCCTGGCCCGGGCCATCGCCGCGGTGCTGCCGGCGGCGAGCCGCTGGCCCGATCCCCTGCCGGAGCCCCTGCGCCTGGAGCTGGGCCTGGCGCGCCGTGGGGAGGCGCTGCTGGGGCTCCATCGGCCCGCCGACCGGGAGGAGCTCCAGCGCTGCCGCCGTCGCCTGGTGTTTGATGAGTTCCTGCTGCTGCAGCTGGCCCTGGGGCAGCGGCGGGAGCGCCTGCGCCGCGCTCCGGCCCCGCCGCTGCTGCTGCCCAGCGGCGGCGAGGACCTGGTCAGCCGCTTCCTCGACCTGCTGCCCTTCCCCCTCACCGGCGCCCAGAGCCGCGTGCTGGCGGAGATCCGCGCCGACATGGAGCGCCCCCAGCCCATGGCCCGGCTGGTCCAGGGGGACGTGGGCAGCGGCAAGACGGTGGTGGCCCTGGCGGCCCTGCTGGGGGCCATCGCCGCCGGCTGCCAGGGGGCCCTGATGGCACCCACCGAGGTGCTGGCCGCCCAGCACTTCCACAAGCTGGCCGGCTGGCTGCCCCAGCTCGACGTCAGCATCGAACTCCTCACCGGCTCCACCCCCGCCCGCCGACGCCGCCAGGTGCTGCAGGACCTGGCCAACGGCCAGGTGAAGCTGCTGGTGGGCACCCACGCCCTGCTCGAGGATCCGGTGCAGTTCGACCGGCTCGGCCTGGTGGTGGTCGACGAGCAGCACCGCTTCGGGGTGCGGCAGCGCAACCGGCTGCTGGCCAAGGGGCTCCAGCCCCACCTGCTGACGATGACCGCCACCCCCATCCCTCGCACCCTGGCCCTCTCGATCCACGGCGACCTCGACCTCAGCCAGATCGATGAGCTGCCGCCGGGCCGCACCCCGATCCGCACCCGCCTGCTGCGGGGATCGGAGCGCGCCGGCGCCTGGGAGCTGGTGCGCCAGGAGGTGGCCCAGGGGCAGCGGGCCTACGTGGTCCTGCCCCTGGTGGAGGAATCGGAGAAGCTCGACCTGCGCTCGGCGGTGGAGGTGCACCGCCACCTCGATGAGGAGGTGTTTCCCGAGCTCACGGTGGGGCTGCTGCACGGCCGGATGACCGGCGAGGAGAAGCAGCGCGCCATCAGCGCCTTCCAGGAGGGTCGCTCCCAGGTGCTGGTGTCCACCACGGTGGTGGAGGTGGGAGTGGATGTGCCGGAGGCGAGCGTGATGGTGATCGAACATGCCGAGCGCTTCGGTCTGGCCCAGCTGCACCAGCTGCGGGGCCGGGTGGGCCGGGGGGCGGCCGCCTCCCATTGCCTGCTGCTGCATGAGGGCGACAACGCCATGGCCCGCCAGCGTCTCGAGCTGCTGGCCCGCAGCAGCGACGGCTTCGAGATCGCCGAGATGGACCTGCGGCTGCGGGGCCCCGGCCAGGTGCTCGGCACCCGCCAGTCGGGCCTGCCGGACCTGGCCCTGGCCAGCCTCAGCGACGACGGAGCGGTGCTGGAGGAGGCGCGGCTGGCGGCACGGCGGATCCTGGCGGAGGATCCCGACCTGGCCCGCCACCCGCACCTGCGCGGGGCCCTCGAGGCCCAGCGGCGCCGCTCGGTGGAGGCGGCCCAGTTGAATTGAGCCAGAGCACCGGCCCACCGGTCCGACCCGCGCCCGCCGCCCCCATGCCGCCCCTGCGCCCCTGGAGTCCGATTCCCATCGCCGATCCGGGCGAGCCCCTGGACGACCTGCCGCCGGGCCTGTGGCGGCTGGAGCCCCACCCTTACCAGGCCCTGGGGGCGCCCTATGGCCCCGCGGCCAGCCCGTTCCGCCTGCGCCGCGGGGTGATCGAGCGGCTGGAGCGGGCCCAGGAGCGGCTGCGGCAGCACCGGCCCCAGTGGCGGCTGGCCATCTTCGATGCCTGGCGACCCCTCGCCGTGCAGGCGTTCATGGTGCGCCATGCCTTCCGTGAGGCCTGCCGCGAGCGGGGCCTCGACCCCGAGGCCTTCGGCCTCCCCCAGCAGGCCGTGGCGGCGGAGGTGGATCGCTTCTGGGCTCCACCCAGTGCCGATCCGGCCACCCCGCCCCCCCACAGCACCGGCGCCGCGGTGGATCTGACCCTGGCGGAGGACAGCGGACTTCCGCTGGCCATGGGCGGCGAGATCGATGCGATCGGAGCCATCTCCGAGCCCGACCACTACGCCGGGGCCGCCCCGGGCAGCGAGGCCGCCGCATGGCACGAACGGCGCCGCCTGCTGGCGGCGGTGATGGAGGAGTCCGGCTTCGCCCAGCACCCCAACGAGTGGTGGCATTTCAGCCACGGCGACCAGCTCTGGGCCTGGCGCCGGGGCGAACCGCAGGCGCTCTACGGGGCCGTTGCGGCAGGCGTGGCCGGTGCTGCGGACGGTGCCGTCGAAGGTGCGGGCTGAGCGGTGCCGGGTGCTGGCGCGCTGGTCACCGGGATCACGGTGCCCGGCAGGGTCAGGCCCAGCTCCCGGAACAGCACGCTGGCCTGGGGGCGGGTCAGCAGACCCTTCTGGACGCAGCGCTTGAGGCTGGCCAGGGTCATGTCGTCCTGCACGCGGCGCAGCTTGGCCAGCACCGCCGGGCTCTGGTCGGCGAAGGGCTGCAGATGGGCCCTGTAGGCGGCCCTGATGGCGTCCGGCTGGCAGGCCAGGGGATCGGACTGGAAGTACTGCACCGGGGCCTCGGGCGCGCGGGGCCGCTCCGCCGCCTCACTGCTCCGCCCTGAGCAGGGCAGCAGGCCCACCAGCACCGTGCCGAGCAGGGCACCCAGCAGGGGCTGGATCGGGCCGGCGCAGGG
Organism: Cyanobium sp. Copco_Reservoir_LC18; assembly: GCF_009834675.1. Classification (NCBI taxonomy): domain Bacteria; kingdom Bacillati; phylum Cyanobacteriota; class Cyanophyceae; order Synechococcales; family Prochlorococcaceae; genus Cyanobium; species Cyanobium sp. Copco_Reservoir_LC18. The sequence continues at coordinate 184,159 of NZ_ASAC01000012.1, read as the reverse complement.
GCGGCCCATCAGGCGGCGGTGAGCAGCTGGCCGACCCGTTCGGCGCCGATCCGCTCAACGAAGTCGCCGAAGCGGCTGCGGGGGCCGCCCTCATCGCGCCAGGCCACCAGCAGCGGCTCCAGGGTGGCCTCCAGCTTCTCCAGGGGCATTTTCTCCAGATAGGGACGGGCCAGCCGGGTCAGGCCGTGGCTGCCGCCGAGCCACAGCTGGTAGGTGTCCACGGCGCTGCCCACCAGACCGATCTCGGCCATGTAGGGGCGGGCGCAGCCGTTGGGGCAGCCGGTCATGCGCACCAGGAGCGGCTTGGTGATCTCCAGCCGTTCCAGCAGGGCCTCGAGGCGCTCGAGCACGTCGGGGAGGATCCGTTCGGCTTCGGTGATCGCCAGGCCGCACAGGGGCAGGGCGGGACAGGCCAGGGCATGGCGGGCCAGGGGGGCCGGGGCCTCGGGCGCGGTGAGGCCGAGGGCCGCCAGCCCCTCCCGCACCGACCCGCGCTGGGCGCTGCCGATGTTGCAGAGCAGCAGGTCCTGGTTGGGGGTGAGCCGCACCTCCAGCTGGTAGGTCTCGATCAGGTGGCGCAGGCCGCTCTTGAGCTCCCCCTGCAGGCGGCCGCACAGCACCGGCAGGCCCACGAACCAGAGCCCCGGCGACTGGCGGTGCCAGCCCAGGTAGTCGGTGAGCACAGCGGGGGGCTCCCGGCGCATCCCCTTGATCGGATGGGGGAAGTAGCGGCCCAGTTCGGTGCGGAACCAGTCCACCCCCCGGTCGTGGATCAGATACTTCATGCGGGCGTGGCGGCGCTGCTCCCGGTCGCCGTGGTCCCGCTGCAGGGCGACGATCGCCTGCACCAGCTCCAGCACATGGCCGGCGGCCACGTAGCCGAGGGGATCGGCGGTGCGGGCGAAGGTCTCCTCCTTGTTGTGGGTCCGCCCCATGCCGCCACCCACGTAGACATTGCAGCCCAGGGGCCGCCCGGAGGGGTCGCTGAACAGCACCAGGCCGATGTCCTGGGTCAGCAGGTCCACCGAGTTGTCGCCGGGGACGGTGACGGCCACCTTGAACTTGCGCGGCAGGTAGGTGGAGCCGTAGAGGGGTTCGGCCGCGTCACCGCTGAACACGGCGCCGCTCTCCTGCAGCCGGCGCGCCTTCTTCACGGGCCCCTTGGGCTTGATCCGGTAGCTGAGGTCCCCGTCCACCCAGAGGTCGAGGTAGGAGCCCTCGGCGGCCTGGGGGGCCAGCAGGTCGGCGATCTGATCGGCCAGCAGGCGGGCCTCCGGGTAGCCATCGCGCTCGAACGGGGCGGCCGGGGCCATCACGTTGCGGTTGATGTCCCCACAGGCCGACAGGGTGGAGCCCAGGGCCCGCACGATGCCGCCGATCACCTCCTTGAGATCGGTCTTCTGCACCCCGTGCATCTGGAAGGCCTGGCGTGTTGTGATCCGCAGGGTGCCGTTGCCCAGCCGGTCGGCGAGGGCATCGAGCGCCAGATAAAGGGAGGTGGGGATGCGCCCGCCGGGGTTGCGCAGCCGCAGCATCATCTGCCAGTCCTTGTCAGCTCCCTTGCGACGTTTGTCCCGGTCGTCCTGCTGGTAACTGCCGTGGAACTTGAGGATCTGGACGGCGGGATCGGTGAAGCTGGGCAGATCGTTGCCCAGTTCGGCCGCCAGGGGATCATGCAGGTGGCCGCTGCCGGCCTTGAGCGCCTCCTGTTTGGTGGGGGGCTTGGCGGGGGGAGCCGATGGGAGCGACGTGCTGTCGGCGACCGTCGTCGAGGACATCGGCATGGGGACGGGTATCTGGAGTGAAACTAGCGAACGGGACGGGGCGCCCCGCCGGAGGTTCCGGCCGTTTCCCTCCTTTGCATACAGTCGCGTCCTGCCCGTTCCCCTGCATGGCCACCTTTCTTCTGGAGATCGGAACCGAGGAACTGCCGGCCGACTTCGTGCGCCTGGCCCAGCCCCAGCTGCAGGCGATCGTGGCCCGCGACCTGCAGGAAGCCCGCCTCGCCTGCGACGCCATCCGAACCGGCGGCACCCCCCGGCGCCTGGCCGTGACCGTCACCGGCCTGCCCCGCCAGCAGGAGGATCTGGTCGAGGACCGCAAGGGTCCGCCGGCCCAGCAGGCGTTCCGCGAGGGCCAGCCCACCCAAGCCGCCATCGGCTTCGCCCGGCGCTGCGGCTGCAGCCCCGACCAGCTGGAGATCCGCGACACCGACAAGGGCCCCTTCGTGTTCGCCCGCACCACCGAGGCCGGCCGCCCCACCGCCGAGGTGCTGGCCGCCTGCATCCCCGGCTGGATCCGTTCCCTGCAGGGGCGGCGCTTCATGCGCTGGGGCGCCGGAGATGGCCGCTTCAGCCGGCCCCTGCGCTGGCTGGTGGCGCTGCTCGATGAGGCGGTGGTGCCGGTGGCACTCAGCGACGTCGATCCGCCCCTGGCCAGCGACCGCCTCAGCCGCGGGCATCGCCTCCATCCCGGGACCGTGACGATTCCCTCCGCCGCGGGCTATGCCGCCGCCCTTGAGGCGGCCGATGTCCAGGTCGACCGGGGGGCCAGGGGTGCCGCGATCCGCTCCGCCCTGGAGGCGGCGGCGACGGCGGCGGGCGCCGAGCTGGATCTGCCCGAGGTCCTGTTCGATGAACTGGTGGACCTGGTGGAGTCCCCTCGCCTGATCGAGGGCTCCATCGACACCGACTACCTGGCCCTCCCCCCGGAGGTGCTCAGCACCGTGATGCGCTCCCACCAGCGCTACGTGCCCCTGCGCCTGGCGGACGCCGCGGCCGATCCCCTGGCCCTGGAGGCCCACGAGGCCCTGATGCCCCGGTTCCTGTGCCTGTCCAACGGCCTGGCCGCCGCCGCCGACACGATCCGGCGCGGCAATGAGCGGGTGCTGCGGGCGCGGCTGGCGGACGCGGCCTTCTTCCTGGCGGCCGATCGCCGCCAGAGCAGCGCCGAGCGGGTCGAGGCCCTCGATCGGGTCACCTTCGCCGAAGGGCTCGGCAGCCTGGCCGACCGCAGCCAGCGCCTGGCCTGGCTGGCGGATCGGCTCTGCCGCCGCCTGCCGCTGGCTGACACCGCCGCCCTGGCCGCCCGGCGGGCCGCCCCCCTGTGCAAGCACGACCTGGTGAGCCAGATGGTGGGGGAATTCCCGGAGCTGCAGGGGGTGATGGGGGCCAAGTACCTGCTGGCGGAGGGCGAGTCCCGCGCCGTGGCCCTGGCGGTGCTGGAGCATTACCAGCCCCGCGGCGCCGGTGACGCCCTGCCGGGTTCCGAGGCGGGGGCGGTGCTGGCCCTGGCGGAACGGCTGGAGCTGCTGCTGAGCATCTTCGCCAGGGGCGAGCGGCCCAGCGGCTCCTCCGATCCCTATGCCCTGCGCCGGGCGGGCAACGGACTGCTGCAGATCCTCTGGGATCGGGACTGGTCGCTCGACCTGGTGGCCCTGATGGCCGAGGCCACGGCCCACTGGCAGGGGTTGCTGCCTGAGCTGGCGGTGCAGCCCCTCACCCTGGCCGCCGACCTGCTCGACTTCCTGCGCCAGCGGCTGGCCAGCCTGCTGGAGGAGGAGGGCTTCGGTGCCGATCTGGTCCAGGCGGTGGCCGGCGATGGCGTCCCCCTGGAGCGGCTGCTGCGGGACCCGGCCGATGCCCGGGCCCGGGTGGAGCTGCTGCGGCGCCTGCGCAGTGAAGGCCGCCTGCCCCTGGTGCAGGCGGTGGTGCAGCGGGCCTCCCGGCTGGCGGAGCAGGCCGACCTGGCGGCGGATCAGGTCAGCCCCGATGGGGTGGTGGATCCGGGTCTCTTCGCCTCCCCCAGCGAGGCCGCCGTGCTGGCGGTGCTGGAACGGCTGGGGGTCCATGCCGCCGCCACCGGTACCGCCCGCTACGAACCGCTGGCCCGGCTGCTGGGGGAGAGCGGCACCACCCTGGCCGCCTTCTTCGATGGCCCCGACAGCGTCATGGTGCTCTGCGACGAGCCCGGGCTGCGCCGCAACCGGCTGCGGCTGCTGGCGGTGCTGCGCAACCAGGCCTCGGTGCTGGCCGACTTCAGCCGTCTGGGGGGCTGACGCGGACCGGCCTCACGCCAGCAGGGCCACCTTGATGCACAGCCCGGGTCCGAAGGCCAGGGCCAGGCAGGGCCCGGAAGCACCGCTGCGCGGCAGGCGTTCGAGGATGAACAGAAGCGTCGGGGACGACAGGTGGCCGTAGTCCCGCAGGACCGACCGCGAGGGTTCGATCAGACCTGGATCGAGATCCAGGCCCTTGGTGACCGCCGGGAGGATCCGGGGTCCACCGGGGTGCACGGCCCAGCCGCCGATGGCGTCGGGGGTCAGGCCGTGGCTGGCCAGCCACCCCTCAGCCAGGGCCGCAGATGCTCGCCGATCAGGCCAGGGACCTGCGGGGACAGGCCCATGGCGACGCCGTGGTCACCGGTCCACCGGATCAGGGGCCTCATCCATCCGGAAGGCCCCCGGCACCGACACGGGACCCTCGAGGTGAACGATCGGCGAGCGACTCAGCAGCCGGCACCCCAGCCAGGCCAGCCCGTAGCCCAGGGGCGGCGGATCAGGTCGTTCACCAGCACCGGGTGGCGGCTGCCCTGGCCCAGGCGGCGGAGCAGCCCGACGGCATCGGCGTCCTCGCGGGGTCTCCTGGCAAAGACCTTCAGCGGGCGTCCCCTAACTTGTCTGTCCGCTCCGACCGCTGGTCGAGGAGCCATCACTCAAATTGCCGATGCTGTTCGACGGTGTTCTGATCGTTCTCCTGATTCTGATCAACGGGGTCTTTTCGGGTTCGGAACTGGCAATGATGTCGGCCCGGAGATTGCGCCTCGAGCACCTGGCGGAGGCCGGAGACCACAAGGCGGAAGTGGCTCTGAAACTCATCCGATCCCCGAACGATTTTCTGTCGACGGTGCAGATCGGCATCACATTGATCGGCATTCTCAGTGGTGCCCTGGGCGGCTCACGGGTGGCCGAGGGCCTGCGGCCGCTGCTGGAGGCCGTCCCCCCGCTGCGGGCCTGGGCCGATCCCCTGTCCCTCGGACTGGTGGTCACGCTGATCACGTTCCTGTCCTTGGTGCTGGGAGAGCTGGTGCCCAAGCGCATCGCTCTGCATGACCCGGAGCGCATCGCCTGCCTGGTGGCCCCCGCCATGCGGAGCCTGTCGCGCTGGATGGCCCCCCTGGCCCATCTGCTGGGCTCGTCCACCGATCGCCTGCTGAGCCTGATCGGCATCGGCGAGGGGGGCGAACCGGAGATCACCGAAGACGAGATCAGGACCCTGCTGCGCAGGGGAACGGAGTCCGGCCTGTTCGAGGAGGCCGAACACGCCATGGTCGAACGGGTGTTCCGGCTGGCCGACCGCCCCGTCAGGGCGATCATGACCCCCCGCACCGACATCCGCTGGCTGGATCTTTCCGATTCCCCCGAGACCCATCTGCAGCAGGTGATCGAAGGCAACCATTCCCTGTTCCCGGTGGCCCGAGGCAGCCTCGATGCCTGCGTGGGGGTGGTGCGCGGCCGGGCCGTTCTGGCGGCCAGGATCACCGAGGGCCCCGGCCCGGTGGAGACCCTGGTCCAGGCCCCGCTCTACGTGGGGGAGAGCACCCGGGCCCTGAAGCTGATCGAGCAGTTCAAGAGCACGGGCATCCACATCGCCCTGGTGACCGACGAATTCGGGGGCATCGAAGGGCTGGTGACCCTGAATGACGTGATGGAGGCGATCGTCGGCGACCTCTCCTCGGCCACGGACAGGGACGACCCGATGGTCATCGTCCGCCAGGATGGGTCCTGGCTGCTCGACGGAGCCCTCGACATCGCCGACTTCGAGGAACTGGTGGGCCGACGGCCTCTGACGGAGGAGCTCCGGGGCGGCTACCAGACCCTGGGCGGCTTTGTGATGCATGGGCTCGAGCAGATCCCCAGGGCCGGTGACGTCTTCACGTGGGAAGGGCTGCGGATCGAAGTGGTCGACATGGACGGCAACCGGGTCGACAAGCTGCTGGTCAGCCGTCTCGACCCGGCTCCGGAACTGGCCTGATCAGGCGAGCTTCACACCGCGATCCTCATTTGGCCACCAGCACCGGCTCCTTTTTGGAGCCGGCATCGGGGTCGGTGCCGGCATCGGGGTCGGCGGGCGGGGTCGCGGCATGGACGCCGGCCGGCTTCATGGCCGAGCGGGGCTCGGCGGCCGCCAGGATCGCTTCGGCCTCCTCCACCGAGCGCACGGCGCTGGGCACCGGCTTGTAGCCGGCAGGAGCCAGGGCCTGGCCCCGCAGCACCGCCCCCAGGGTGAGCACCGTGAGCTTGATCTGCTGCCAGGGATTCATCGCCACCACCCGCTTGTAGAGGTAGCTGTCGAAGGTGAGGCGCTGCACGTCCTTGTCGTCGCACATCTCGACGAACGCTTCCCGGGCGGCATCATTGCTGTAGAAGATGTTCTGCAGCAGTTCCAGCACCTTGTAGGTGGCGCCGTACTTGCGGTCCCACTTGCGGATGTAGACCTTGAGCTCCTTCTCGGTGGGGATGCGGCTGCCGGAGGCGCTGGCGGCGACGATCTCCTCGGCGCACATGCGGCCGCTCTTGGCGGCGAAGTAGATGCCTTCGCCGGAGCTCTTGGTGACGTAGCCGGCGGCATCGCCCACCAGGGCCATGCGGCCCACCACCCGCCGGGGGCGGGGATGCTCGGGGATGGGGTGCGCCTCCACCTTGATCACCTCACCCCGCAGCAGACGGCGGCTGGCCCGCTCGCGGATGCCCTTCTGGAGCCCCTTGATCAGGGACTGGTTGGCCTGCATGGTGCCGGTGCCCACCGCCACGTGGTCGTACTTGGGGAAGACCCAGGCATAGAAATCGGGCGACACGTCGGTGCCGACGTACATCTCCGCGAGATCCTCGTAGTAGGCCATCTCCTCGGCCGGGAGGCGAATGCGCTCCTGGAAGGCGATCGCCACGTTGTAGTCGCCGGCATCCATGGCCTTGGCCACCCGGCTGTTGGCGCCGTCGGCACCGACGATCAGATCCACCTCGAGGGTCTTGAGCTCACCGGTGGGGCCGCCGGAGGAGTAATCGGCGTAGTGGAGGGTGTAGGGACCCTGGCGCTGGCTGCCGGTGTCGATGCTCTGCACCAGGCCGTTGACCAGATGGGCGCCGAGTTCGGCGGCCCGGTTGCGCAGGAAACCGTCGAGCACTTCCCGGCGGCACATGCCGATGTATTCGTTGCTGTTCTCCAGGTGGATGTCCACCTCCCGGTTGGAGGGGGAGATCATCCGCATGTTCCGCACCTTGCGGTCGATGATCGATTCCGGCAGATCGAATTCCTCCACCATGCAAAGGGGAATCGCCCCACCGCACGGTTTGGCGTTGTCGAGCTTGCGCTCGAACAGCCAGGTCTCGATGCCGGCCTTGGCGAGAACTTCCGCAGCACAGGAACCGCTGGGGCCGCCGCCCACGACTGCCACTCGCAACATCTTGAAACCTGCTCCGCCATTGGGATGTGGGGGGGAAGCTAACACTGCCGAACCGGTGACTGCCCGGTATGGAATCGACTGAAATGAGCTCCCACCTAAGATGGAGGGTCGCTCGCGGCTGAGGGAATGCCCGCCCACGCTCCGCCAGCCGCTGATGCCCACTGGTGACGACATCCCGCTGGCCCGGCGCTCCACGCCCCCTCCGCGCCGGCCAACCTCCGTTCCCAGGCGGATCGCCCAGGTGGTGCTCAGCGGTGCCCTGCTGGCCGGCGGCAGTGTGCTGCTGCTGATCGGCCCCCTGCGCTCCTGGATCACGCCCACCCCCGTGCCGGGACTGTCGGCCCGTCTGGGGCCGGATGGCCGGCTCCTCGGCCACTTTCCCTATCCCGAAGCCGACCCCGCCGAGCTGGTGGCCATCGCCCCCGGCCTGCGCCTGCGGCCGGACGCGGCCCGGGCCCTCGAGGCCATGCGGGCCGCCGCCGATGCCGACGGTGTCGTCCTGACGGTGCTCAGCGCCTGGCGCAGCGTCGAGCTGCAGAAGCAGCTGTTCTTCGATGTCAAGGCCGAACGCAACCAGACCTCCGCCGACCGGGCCCGGGTCAGTGCGCCGCCCGGCTTCTCCGAGCACAGCACCGGCTTCGCCGTGGATCTGGGGGACGGTCGCCTGCCGTCCACCAATCTGATGGAGAGCTTCGAGACCACCGAGGCCTACCGCTGGCTCGATCGCAACGCGGCCCGCTTCCACTTCGTGCGTTCCTTCCCCAGGGGCAACTCCCAGGGCGTGAGCTACGAACCCTGGCACTGGCGCTTCGAAGGGTCCACCGAAGCCCTGGAGATGTTCGAGCCGGCCCAGCGTCTGGCCCGCTGAGCCGGTGGGTTCGGGGACCCGCCGCCGGGCTGCCAGGAGGGGGTGGGAGTAGGATAAAGATTCGCTTCAACGTTCGCCACATGTCCCACCGGGCCGGCGCGGCAGGGTTCCCCCAAAAACCCTGACGAGACGTCAGAGCGCTGGTCGGTCCCTGTTCAGGGCTCCGGACATTCCGTCCCGTCCAGTTCAACGCCCAGCAGAACGCCCCGTTGGCAGCGACATGTCTTTTTCGTTTCGCCATCAACGCCCCGTTTCCCTGGAGACGACCACCGTCGATTCGATTCCGACGATCCCCTTCCCTCACCTTCGCAGGACGACATTCCCATGAGCGGCGACATCAAAGGCGCCCCGATACGCAATATCGCGATCATTGCCCACGTCGACCACGGCAAGACCACCCTGGTGGATGCCCTGCTCGAGCAGTCCGGCATCTTCCGCGAAGGTGAAGCGGTGCCCACCTGCGTGATGGATTCCAACGACCTGGAACGGGAGCGCGGGATCACGATCCTCTCCAAGAACACCGCCGTTGATTACAACGGCATCCGCATCAACATCGTTGATACCCCGGGTCACTCCGATTTCGGCGGCGAGGTGGAGCGGGTGCTGGGCATGGTGGATGGCTGTCTGCTGATCGTGGACGCCAACGAAGGGCCCATGCCCCAGACGCGCTTCGTGCTCAAGAAGGCCCTTGAAAAAGGTCTGCGGCCGATCGTGTTCGTCAACAAGATCGACCGGGCCCGCGTCGATCCGGAACAGGCGGTCGACAAGGTGCTCGATCTGTTCATCGAGCTCGGCGCCGACGACGACCAGTGTGATTTCACCTATCTCTTCGGCAGCGGCATGGGCGGTTACGCCAAGCCCGACATGGCCACCGAGAGCGACAACATGAAGCCGCTCTTCGACGCCATCCTGCGGCATGTGCCGCCGCCGGTGGGGGATCCCGCCAAGCCCCTGCAGCTGCAGGTCACCACCCTCGACTACTCCGATTTCCTGGGCCGGATCATGATCGGCCGGGTCCACAACGGCACGATCACCGGCGGCCAGAACGTCGCCCTGATCCGCGACGACGGCAGCATCAAGCGCGGCCGGATCAGCAAGCTGCTCGGCTTCCAGGGGCTGCAGCGGGTGGAGATCCCGGAAGCCCGGGCGGGTGATCTGGTGGCCGTGGCCGGCTTCGACGAGGTCAACATCGGCGAGACCATCGCCTGCCCCGACCATCCCGAGGCCCTGCCGCTGATCAAGGTGGACGAACCCACCCTGCAGATGACCTTCGTCGTCAACGATTCCCCCTTCGCCGGCAAGGAAGGCAAGTTCGTCACCAGCCGCCAGCTGCGCGACCGGCTGCAGCGGGAGCTGCTCACCAACGTGGCCCTGCGGGTGGAGGACACCGACTCCCCCGACCGCTTCTCGGTCTGCGGCCGTGGTGAGCTCCACCTCGGCATCCTGATCGAGACGATGCGTCGCGAGGGCTTCGAGTTCCAGGTGTCCCAGCCCCAGGTGATCTTCCGCACCATCGACGGCACCCCCCACGAGCCGTTCGAGACCCTGGTGATGGACGTGCCCGAGGAGGCCGTCGGCAGCTGCATCGAGAAGCTCGGCATCCGCAAGGGCGAGATGCAGAACATGGAAGCCACCAGTGACGGCCGCACCCAGCTGGAGTTCGTGGTGCCCTCCCGCGGCCTGATCGGCTTCCGGGGTGACTTCATCCGTGCCACCCGCGGCGAGGGGATCATGAGCCACTCCTTCCTCGATTACCGCCCCATGCAGGGCGACTTCGACGCCCGCCGCAACGGCGTGCTGATCGCCTTCGAGGAGGGCACCGCCACCTTCTACGCCCTCAAGGGTGCCGAGGACCGGGGCCAGTTCTTCATCACCCCCGGCACCAAGGTCTACAAGGGAATGATCGTCGGCGAGCACAACCGCCCGCCCGACCTCGAACTCAACGTCTGCAAGGCCAAGCAGGTCACCAACATCCGCTCGGCCGGCGCCGAAGTGCTCGACACCCTCCAGTCGCCGATTCAGATGACCCTGGAGCGGGCCCTCGAGTACATCGGCCCCGACGAGATGCTGGAGGTCACCCCCGAGTCGATCCGGCTGCGCAAGATGCCGGTGAAGAAGCCCGCCAAGCGTTGAGCTCCGGCGCCCCATCCGCCGATGAGGAAACCCTGCTGCAGGCCGACCCCCGCCTGCGGCAGGCCGTCGATCACTTCAATGCGGCCGCGTGGTACGCCTGCCACGACGACTTCGAGGAGCTCTGGCACGAGACCCAGGGACCGATGCGGCCCGTGCTGCAGGGTCTGCTCCAGATCGCCGTGGCCGAGCTGCACCTGGAACGCGACAACCGCCGCGGTGCCACGGTGCTGATGGGCGAGGGGCTGGGCCGGCTGCGGGGCTGCGGTGACGAGGCCCTGGGCCTGGCCCTGGAACCTGTCCGCCTCCGGGCCGCCCGGCGCCTGGAGGCCCTGCAGCAGCAGGCCGACCTCACTGGTCTGCCCCTGCCGCGCCTGGAACTGGCGCGGGGAACGGGCACGGCGCCGGTACATTGAGCACACTCAAGGCCTCCACGATTTCCACCTTGACCCTGCCCCCCCGCCCACTGCTGTTCGTGCTCGCCGCGGGGTTCGTGGGCGCCGCCCTGATGGTGCTCCCGTCCCTCCCCGTCGCGGCCCAGGCGCCGGCCGCCACGGCCCAGGCCCCGCGGCCGAAGGCGCCCGCCACCGGCATGGTCACGATCGAGTCCGACGTGCAGCAGGCCGACAACCAGAACGGCATCGTCACCGCCACGGGCAACGTGCGCATCGTCTACGCCGATCGCGGCATGACGGCCACGTCGCGGCAGGCCCAGTACTTCAGCAACGAAGGGCGTCTGGTGCTCACCGGCGATGTCGACGTGATCGACACCGATGGCCAGCGCCTGCGGGCGGAGCGGCTTGTCTATCAGCTCGACAGCGAGCGCATGCTGGCGGAACCGCCGGCCGGGAAGCAGGTCTTCAGCAAGTTCCGCCTGCAGCAGCAGGGCTCCGCCAAGCCTGCCCCCCCCAAGCCGTGAGTCTGGTTCTGGAGAGGGTGGCCATCACCCTCGCCGGCCGCCCCCTGGTGACCGACGTGAGCCTGGATCTCCACCCTGGGGAGGTGGTGGGGCTGCTGGGGCCCAACGGGGCCGGCAAGACCACCACGTTCAACCTGATCACCGGCCTGCTGCGGCCCGACTGCGGTCAGGTGCTGCTGGATGGGCAGTCGGTGGCCCATCTGCCGATGCCCCGCCGTGCCCGGCTGGGCATCGGCTACCTGCCCCAGGAGGCGAGCGTGTTCCGCCAGCTCAGCGTCCGCGACAACCTGATGCTCGCCCTTCAGGAGAGTGGTGCCGAGCCCGCCGGCCGCCGCCGGCGCCTGGAGGTGCTGATCGAAGACTTCCATCTGAGCGGCTTCCAGAACCGCCGCGGCTACCAGCTCTCCGGCGGGGAGCGGCGCCGCTGCGAGGTGGCCCGGGCCCTGGCGGTGGGCGACCAGGGCCCCCGCTACCTGCTGCTGGACGAACCCTTCGCGGGGGTGGATCCCATGGCCGTCGCCGATCTCCAGGCCCTGATCGACAGCCTGCGGGGCCGTGGCATGGGCGTGCTGATCACCGATCACAACGTCCGGGAGACCCTGGCGATCACCGACCGGGCCTACATCCTGGCCGATGGCAGGATCCTTGCCTCCGGTGCCTCCCATACCGTGGCCAACGATCCCCTGGTGCGGCGTCACTACCTCGGCGAGGGTTTCCAGCTTTGAAAGGGGCCCTGCTGGAGAAGCGTCCCCCCTGGCTGCAGCGGCCGGGCGGGGAGCGGCTGGGCGACTGGAGGCGGGTGCCGCGCTGGCGGGACCTGCCCCTGCTTGATCGCTGGCTGCTGCAGGAGCTGCTGGGCCCGTTGCTGTTCGGCATCGCCGCCTTCACGGCCGTGTCCCTGTCGGTGGGGGCGGTGTTCGAGCTGGTGCGGCGGGTGGCCGAGTCGGGGCTGCCGGTGATGGCGGCCATCCAGGTGCTGCTGCTGCGCCTGCCCTCCTTCCTGGTGCTGTCCTTTCCGATGGCCACCCTGATGGCCACCCTGCTGGCCTACAGCCGCCTCTCGGGCAGCAGCGAACTGACCGCCCTGCGCAGCGTCGGGGTGAGCACCCGCCGGATGGTGCTGCCGGCCATGGTCCTGGCCCTGGCGATGACCCTGCTCACCTTCGTCTTCAACGATGCGATCGTGCCGCGGGCCAATCTGGCGGCCACCAACAGCCTCGAGCGGGCCCTGGGCAAGGCCATCGCCACCGAGCAGAGCGACAACGCCCTCTATTCCCGCTTCACCGACGTCAAGCTGGCCAACGGCGAGTCGGTGAAGTGGCTGACCCACATCTTCCATGCCCGCCAGTTCCGCAAGGGGGTCATGCTCGATGTCACCCTGCTCGACTTCTCACGCCACGGTTACCGGCAGATGCTCACGGCGCTGACCGGCAAGTGGAACGAGCAGGAGGGCATGTGGGAGTTCAACAAGGGCCGCATCACCAACATCGACGTGGCCAGCGGCACCACCACCTCCGCCAGCTTCGACCGTTACCTCTACCCCTTCACCCGTGACCCGATCGAGGTGGCCCAGCTGCCCACCGACGCCAGCACCATGACCGTGGGCCAGGCCCTGACGGCGGAGCGGCTGCTGCTGGAGGCCAACAACACCAAGGAGGCGCGGCGGCTGCGGGTGCGGATCCAGGAGAAGTTCGCCTTCCCGGCCATCTGCCTGGTGTTCGGCCTGATCGGCAGCAGCCTGGGGGTGCGGCCCAATTCCCGCACCAGCCGCAGCCAGGGGTTCGGCATCAGCGTGCTGCTGATCTTCGGCTACTACCTGATGTCCTTCATCTTCAGCTCCCTGGGGATCACGGGCACCCTGATGCCCTTCCTGGCGGCCTGGCTGCCGGTGGTCATCGGCCTGGCCGGGGGGCTCTGGCTGCTGCGGCAGGCCAGCCGCTGAGGCCCCACCGGGGGGACGGCACGGCAAAGTGGATCGGTTTCGATCCGCTCCCTTGGTGAACGATCCGGTCATCGGTCTCGGCCTCGCGGCCTTCGCCCTGCTCCTTCTGGTGCTGCCCATCGCCTTCTGGTCCGTCAGCGGCGGCCAGAGCAACCCGGTGGTCAGGATCCTGGTGGCCTCGGCCAATCTCTGCCTCACGGCCCAGCTGGTGCTGCGCTGGTGGGAGTCGGGCCACTTCCCGATCAGCAACCTCTACGAATCGCTCTGCTTCCTGGCCTGGGCCTGCACCCTCACCCAGCTGCTGGTGGAGCGCAGCTGGCCCAACCCGCTGGTGGCGGCGGCGGCCACGCCGATGGCTCTGGGCTGTGTGGCCTTCGCCAGCTTCGCCCTGCCGGATCGCCTCCAGGAGGCCTCGCCCCTGGTGCCGGCCCTGCGCTCCAGCTGGCTGGTCATGCACGTCAGCGTGATCATGGTCAGCTATGCGGCCCTGCTGGTGGGCTCGCTGCTGTCGGTGGCGGTGCTGTTCGTCGACCGCAACGAGGATCTGGAGCTGCGCAGCAGCTCCATCGGCAGCGGCGGCTTCCGCCAGGCCCGGCTGGCCAGCGACGGCCCCGGCGCCATGGCGCTCAGCAGCAGCAGCTTCCGCATCAGTGAACAGCTCGACAGCCTCAGCTACCGCACCATCACGGTGGGCTTCCTGCTGCTGTCGGTGGGCCTCGTGAGCGGGGCCGTATGGGCGAATGAGGCCTGGGGCAGCTGGTGGAGCTGGGACCCGAAGGAGACCTGGGCCCTGATCTGCTGGCTGGTCTACGCCGCCTACCTGCACACCCGCCTGATCCGCGGCTGGCAGGGTCGTCGACCGGCGCTGGTGGCCTCGGCGGGCCTGGTGGTGATCGCCGTCTGCTACATCGGTGTCAACCTGCTGGGCATCGGACTGCACAGCTACGGCTGGTTCCTGGGCAGCTGAGCGCCCGCACGGTTTGCGGTTGCCCAGCCGCGGGCTCACCCGGCAAAAAGGAAGGGCCGCCTCCGGTAAGGGCGGCCTGCTGACCCTCAGACCAGGGCCGGTTCGGGGCGGCGGCTGTTGCGGATGCCGGTGATGGCCTCGGCGTAGTCGGCCTGGCTGAACACCCCGGAGCCGCTGACGATCGCGTTGGCGCCCGCCTCGATCACCTGCCAGGCGTTGGCGGCCTTGATGCCGCCATCCACCTCGATCCAGGGATCCAGACCCCGCTCGTCGCAGAGGCGGCGCAGCTGGCGGATCTTCTCCACCTGGGAGGGGATGAAGCTCTGGCCGCCGAAGCCGGGGTTGACGCTCATGATCAGCACCAGATCACAGAGCTCCAGGCAGTACTCGAGGGTGTCCAGGGGGGTGCTGGGGTTGAGCACGGCACCGGCCATCTTGCCCAGGTCCTTGATCTGGCTGAGGTTGCGGTGCAGGTGGGGGCAGGCCTCCACCTGGACGCTGATGATGTCCGCGCCGGCCTTGGCGAAATCGGCCACGTACTTCTCGGGCTCGACGATCATCAGGTGCACGTCCAGGGGCTTGGCCGTGACGGGGCGCAGGGCCTCGACGATCAGCGGGCCGATGGTGATGTTGGGCACGAAGCGGCCGTCCATCACATCCACATGGATCCAGTCGGCGCCGGCGGCGTCGACGGCCCGGACGTCGTCCCCGAGGCGGGAGAAGTCGGCCGAGAGGATCGACGGGGAGATCACCAGGGGCTTGGTGCTCATGGACGGCCACCGCAGCGGAAGAGTGAAGCGATTGTAAGGAGCCGCCCACCGTGGGACCCCCGGGGGGATCCCGGGCGCGCTGATACGATGGCCCCGCTTCGATTCCGAGAGGCCTTGCAGCGGCTGGAACCTTCCCCGCTTTGCCTGCGGTCCGCCTCCGGCGTGCCGGCCCCTCGTTGAGGCCCCTCCCCCTGCCGGACCGTTGTGGATCGCACTCTCATCCAGGAACTGCTCGAAGTCGTCGAGCAGGCCGCCATCGCCTCCGCCCGCCTGACCGGGCTCGGCAAGAAGGACGAAGCCGATGCGGCCGCCGTCGAGGCGATGCGCACCCGCATGGGCAGCATCGCCATGCAGGGCCGGATCGTGATCGGCGAGGGGGAGCGGGATGAGGCGCCCATGCTTTACATCGGAGAGGAAGTCGGCAGTGGCACCGGCCCCGGCGTCGACTTCGCCGTCGACCCCTGCGAAGGCACCAACCTCTGCGCCAACGCCCAGGACGGCTCGATGGCCGTGCTCGCCGCCAGCGACCGGGGCGGCCTGTTCTACGCGCCGGACTTCTACATGAAGAAGCTGGCGGCGCCCCCGGCCGCCAAGGGCAAGGTGGACATCCGCAAGAGCGCCACCGAGAACATCGCCATCCTCAGCGAGTGCCTCGGCCTCGCCCCCAGCGACCTCACCATCGTGGTGATGGACCGCGCCCGCCACAAGGACCTGATCGCCGAGATCCGTGCCACCGGCGCCCGGGTCAAGCCGATCAGCGACGGTGACGTCCAGGCCGCCATCGCCTGCGGCTTCGCCGGCACCGGCACCCACTGCCTGATGGGCATCGGCGCCGCTCCCGAAGGGGTGATCTCCGCCGCCGCCCTGCGGGCCCTCGGCGGCCACTTCCAGGGCCAGCTGGTGTACGACCCCGCCGTCGCCCAGACCAGCGAGTGGGCCGACTACACCAAGGAGGGCAACATCGCCCGCCTCAACGAGATGGGCATCACCGATGTCGACAAGGTCTATGAGGCCGAGGAGCTGGCCTCCGGGGAGAACGTCGTCTTCGCCGGCAGCGGCATCACCCCGGGCCTGCTGTTCAAGGGTGTCGTGTTCGAGCCCGACTGCACCCGCACCAGCAGCCTGATCATCAGCACCCTCGACCGCAGCGCCCGCTTCACCGATACGGTGCATATCAAGGAAGGCGCCCAGAGCATCGCCCTGCGCTGATCCCACCAGAGTCCGGACCTCGGAGCCCGCCTCCATGCACATCGCCGTCGTCGGTCTGAGCCATCGCACGGCTCCGGTGGAAATCCGCGAGCGCCTGAGCATCCCTGAGCAGACCATGGAGGATTCCCTCCAGCGGCTGCGCTCGGATGAGCAGGTGATCGAGGCCTCGATCCTGAGCACCTGCAACCGGCTGGAGATCTACACCCTCCTGCGCCACCCCGAACAGGGCATCACCGCCGTCGGCGACTTCCTCAGCCAGCAGTCGGGTCTGGCGGTGGAGGAGCTGCGTCCCCACCTGTTCACCTACCACCACGAGGAGGCCGTCGGCCACCTGCTGCGGGTGGCCGCCGGTCTCGACAGCCTGGTGCTGGGGGAGGGCCAGATCCTCTCCCAGGTGAAGAAGATGGTGCGCCTGGGCCAGGAGCACCGCTCCGTGGGCCCGATCCTCAACCGCCTGCTCAACCAGGCGGTGAGCACTGGCAAGCGGGTGCGCACGGAAACCAACCTGGGCACCGGAGCGGTGTCGATCAGCTCGGCCGCGGTCGAGCTGGCCCAGTTGAAGGTGGGCCAGGCCCGGGGCACCGATGAACTGGTGCCGCTGGACCAGGAGCAGGTGGCGGTGGTGGGGGCCGGCCGCATGGCCCGGCTGCTGCTGCAGCACCTGCAGGCCAAGGGCTGCCGGGGGGTGGTGCTGCTCAACCGCACCGTCGCCCGGGCCGAAGCCCTGGCGGCCGATTTTCCCGCCCTGCCGGTGCAGTGCCGTCCCCTGGACGACCTCGACCACTGCCTGAGCACCTGCTCGCTGGTGTTCACCAGCACCGGCGCCGAGGAGCCGATCATCACGGCCCGGCGGCTGGAGGGGCTCAACCGCCGCTCCAGCCTGATGCTCATTGACATCGGCGTGCCCCGCAACATCAGTGCTGATGCGGCCGAGCTCCAGGGGGTCGACAGTTTCGACGTCGACGACCTCCAGGAGGTGGTGGCCCGCAACCAGGAGGCCCGTCGGGAAATGGCCGCCGAGGCCGAGGGGCTGCTGGCGGAGGAAGCCAGGCTGTTCCTGGAGTGGTGGGACGGCCTCGAAGCGGTGCCCCTGGTCAACCGCCTGCGCCTGCAGCTGGAGGACATCCGCGAACATGAGCTGCAGAAGGCCCTCAGCCGCATGGGCCCGGACCTCTCCGCCCGGGAGCGGAAGGTGGTCGAGGCCCTCAGCAAGGGCATCATCAACAAGATCCTGCACACGCCTGTCACCCGGCTGCGGGCCCCCCAGCCCCGCCAGCAGCGGCGGGCGGCCATGGGGGTGCTGCAGGACCTGTTCGAGCTTCACGACGACCCGCCGGAGGCCTGAGCCCCACCCCCGGAGCGGTCCCCGCCTCACCGGCTCCAGCCCCACCATTCACTGCAACGGAACATGAACCGAGAAGCCGCAGCGCCGCGCTCCCCGTCACCACGCTCCAGTACGGTCTGGCCAGCCAAGGACCGAGGACTGGGCTCATGAAACGCGTTCTGGCCATCATCCTGGGAGGCGGGGCGGGAACGCGTCTCTACCCCCTCACGAAGATGCGGGCGAAGCCCGCCGTTCCCCTCGCCGGGAAATACCGACTGATCGATATTCCCATCAGCAACTGCATCAATTCCGAGATCAACAAGATCTACGTGCTGACGCAGTTCAACAGCGCCTCGCTCAACCGTCACCTGACGATGAGCTACAACCTCTCCTCCGGTTTCGGCCAGGGCTTCGTGGAGGTGCTGGCCGCCCAGCAGACCCCCGACAGCCCCAGCTGGTTCGAGGGCACGGCCGATGCGGTGCGCAAGTACCAGTGGCTGTTCCAGGAGTGGGACGTGGACCACGTCCTGATCCTCTCCGGTGACCAGCTCTACCGGATGGACTACAGCAAGTTCGTCCAGCACCACATCGACTGCGGCGCCGACCTGACGGTGGGGGCCCTGCCGGTGGATGGGGCCCAGGCGGAGGGCTTCGGCCTGATGCGCACCTCCTCCGACGGCCGGATCCTGGAGTTCAGCGAGAAGCCGAAGGGTGCCGCCCTCGAAGCCATGCGGGTCAACACCGAGAGCCTGGGCCTCTCCGCCGAGGAGGCCGCCAAGCGGCCCTACCTGGCCTCGATGGGGATCTACGTCTTCAACCGCAACACCCTGTTCGACCTGCTGGCCAGCCACCCGGAGGCCACCGATTTCGGCAAGGAGATCATCCCCGCCTCCCTCGGCCGGGGGGACCATCTGCAGACCTTCCTCTTCGATGATTACTGGGAGGACATCGGCACGATCGGGGCGTTCTACGAGGCCAACCTGGCCCTCACCGACCAGCCCAACCCGGCCTTCTCCTTCTATGACGAGAAGTTCCCCATCTACACCCGGCCCCGTTATCTGCCCCCCAGCAAGCTGCAGGACGCCCAGGTGACCCAGTCGATCATCGGCGAGGGATCCCTGCTCAAGGCCTGCAGCATCCACCACTGCGTTCTCGGTGTTCGCTCCCGGGTCGAGGACGAGGTGGTCCTCCAGGACACCCTGCTGATGGGGGCCGACTTCTTCGAATCCTCCGAGGAACGGCTGGTGCTGCGCGAACGGGGCGGCACCCCGATCGGGGTGGGCCGGGGCACCACCGTGAAGGGGGCGATCCTCGACAAGAACGTGCGCATCGGCCGCGACGTCACCATCGTCAACAAGGACCGGGTGGAGGAGGCCGACCGGCCCGAGCTCAACTTCTACATCCGCAACGGCATCGTCGTGGTGGTGAAGAACGGCACGATCGCCGACGGCACGGTGATCTGAGCTCCGCCCCCCGGGCAGGGCTGGGCCAGCAGTTGCTGACATCCCAGCCCGGGACACCGACGCTCCCCCGACCGCTGGCCACAGTGGCAAGGAAGCACGACATCCACGCTCCTATGGGCAAGGCGCATTTCGGACTCATCGGCCTCGGCGTGATGGGTGAGAATCTGGTCCTCAACGCCGAGAGAAACGGTTTCTCAAGCGTCGTCTACAACCGGACCTACGCCAAGACCGAGGAGTTCCTGGCCGGACGCGGCGCCGGCAAGGACATCGTGGGCGCCGCCACCCTGGAGGAGTTCGTGGCGGCGCTGGAGCGGCCCCGGCGCATCCTGATGATGGTCAAGGCGGGTGATCCGGTGGACGCCACCATCGCCAGCATCGCGCCGCTGCTGGAGGAGGGGGATCTGCTGATCGACGGCGGCAACTCCCTCTACACCGACACCGAGCGGCGGGCGAAGGACCTGGAGAGCAGGAGCTTCGGGTACATCGGCATGGGCGTCTCCGGCGGCGCCAAGGGGGCCCTGGAGGGGCCGAGCATGATGCCCGGCGGCACCAAGGCGGCCTACGACGCCATCGAAAGCCTGGTCACCAGGATGGCCGCCCAGGTGGAGGACGGCCCCTGCGTCACCTACATCGGCCCCGGCGGCGCCGGCCACTTCGTCAAGACCGTCCACAACGGCATCGAGTACGGCATCGAGCAGATCCTGGCCGAGGCCTACGACCTGATGAAGCGGATCGCCGGCATGGACGGCGATGCCATGGCCGATGTGCTGGCGGGTTGGAACCAGACCGAGGAGCTCGCCTCCTTCCTGGTGGAGATCACCGAGGTCTGCCTGCGCACCAAGGATCCCGAGAGCGGCGGTGATCTGGTGGAGCTGATCGTCGATGCCGCCGGCCAGAAGGGCACCGGCCTGTGGACCGTGGTCAGCGCCCTGGAGATGGGGGTGCCCGTGCCCACCATCTACGCCGCCCTCAATGCCCGGGTGCTGAGCTCCCTGCGCAGCGAGCGGATCGCGGCCGAAGCGGTGCTGCACGGCCCCGCCCCCCACAGCTTCTCCCTCGGAGAGCCCGCCACCGGCATGGCGCCCCTGCGGGACGCCTGCATCCTGGCCTGCATCGCCAGCTACGGCCAGGGGATGGCCCTGCTGCAGGAGGCCTCCAAGCTGCACGACTACCACCTCGATTTCTCGGCCATCGGCCAGATCTGGAAGGGGGGCTGCATCATCCGGGCCCGGTTGCTGCAGCGCATCCAGGACGCCTACGGCGCCGATCCCTCCCTCCCCAACCTGATGCTCGACCCCTGGTTCGCCGCCCAGGTCAACCAGCGGCTGGCCGGCCTGCGCCAGGTGGTGGCCGGGGCGGCCCTGGCGGGGATCCCCGTGCCCTGCCTCAGCAGCACCCTCGACTACATCGACAGCTACCGCACCGGCCGCCTGCCCCAGAACCTGGTGCAGGCCATGCGCGACTGCTTCGGCTCCCATACTTATGAGCGCACGGACCGCCCCGGCGCGTTCCATACCGAGTGGCTCGTTTGACCGAACCCAGCACCCGCTACCAGCTGATCGTCGCCAGCAGCCCGGACGATCTGGCCCGCCAGGCGGCCGAGCAGATCGCCTCCGGCATTGATCTGGCCCTGGCGGAGCGGGATCGGGCCCAGATCGCTCTGGCCGGCGGCGAAACGCCCCGGGCCGCCTACGCCCGGCTGGCGGAGGAACACCTGCCCTGGGAGCGGGTCGATGTGCTGCTGGGGGATGAGCGCTGGGTGCCGGCCGATGACCCCTCCAGCAATGCCCGCATGCTGCGGGAAACCCTGCTGGCCCACCCCCAGGCCAGCCACGCCCGCTTCCATCCGGTGCCCACCGACCGTCCCACCCCGCAGGCCAGCGCCGAGGCCTACGCCTCCGAGCTGGCGGTGCTCTGCCCCGGTGCGCTGCCCCGCTTCGATGTGCTGCTGCTGGGCCTCGGCGACGACGGCCACACCGCCTCCCTGTTCCCGGGCACGGCGGCCCCCGGCGTCAGCGACCGGCCGGTCACCATCGGCGAGGGCAAGGGCCTGCCCCGCATCACCCTCACCGCCCCCGTGCTCTCGGCCGCCCGCCGGGTGATCTTCCTGGTGAGCGGCGCCGGCAAGCGCCAGGCGCTCGCCCGCCTTCTCGACCCGAGTGAGCCCGCCGAGCGCACCCCCGCCCGGCTGGTGCGGCCGGCCGGTGTGGTGGTGATCCTCGCCGATGCCGCCGCCGCCGCCGACCTCCCGGGCACCTGAGGCGTCCCATGCAGGTGATCCGCGGCGATGGCTTCAGCGGCTGGCATGCCCTTAATGACACGGTCATGGGGGGCCGCAGCTCGGGCCTGTGCACGGTCAGCAGCCGGGGCCTGCGGCTGGAGGCGGAGGTGGTGGAGCAGGGCGGCGGCTTCGTCAGCTGCCGCTCGCCCATCTTTTCCCCTCCCCTCGATCTCTCTGCCCAGGCCGCCTTCGAGCTGGAGCTGCAGGGCGACGGCCGCCACTACAAGCTGGCGGTGGCCTGCGCCGATGGGGTGGCGGGACTCACCGAGATGATTCCCGGCGGTGTGCGCTGGGTGGCGAACTTCGCCACCGAGGCCGAGGGACCCTGCCGGGTGCGGATCCCCTTCGCCCAGCTGCGGGCCTCGATCCGGGCCAGGCCGATCGAGGCGCTGCCCCTGGGGCTGCCCCTGCGCTTCGATCCGGCCCGCATCACCCGCTTGCAGATCCTGCATTCGAAGTTCGGCGACGACGGCTCCGCCAATCCGGGCTTCCGGGCCGGCCCGCTCACCCTGGAGCTGATGGCGATCGATGCCGTCGCCTGAGTCCTCCATCGGCAGCGCCAACACCGATCTGTGCCAGCTGGTGGCGGCGGCGGCCGACCTGTGCCGCAAACCCCTGCGCCACGCGGTGGTCAACCCTGAGGAGCGGCACAGCCTGGATCTCTGCCTGCGGCTGGAGGCCCGCACCCCCGAGGGCGAACGGCTGCCTGCGGAGGATCTGGAGCTGGAGATCTACCGCAGCGGTGAGGATCTCAACCTCACCCTGGCCTGGTGTCAGGGGGAGGACCACCCCCTGTTGTGGCAGGGCAGCCATCCGGTCTGGATGGATGGGGCCACGGGGCTGCGCTGCAGCTGCCCGCCCCGGGGTGAGCCGCTGGAGGCCCTGGCCCGCCGTCTGCGGGCCCTGCTGCGGCCCGATCAGGGCTGAGGCGTGGGCAGCACCATCAGCAGCGAGCCCGTCCCCATCGACGACGGCAGCGGCCAGAGTTCGGCCGTGGCCAGAAGCGTGCGGCCATCGCGATGGCGCAGGGGGAAGGAGTCACTGACGAACAGCGGCCCCTCGCTGGGCGCGCTGGTGGCAACGGGGGCCGTGACCGCCTCCGGCAGCTGGCAGAACAGGGAGGCCGGTGACCCCACCAGGCTGTCGCGCTCGAAGCCGATCCTGTGGCACAGGCTCGCGTTGACCATCACCACCCGCTGGCTGCCGTCGAACACCGCCACCGAAAAGCTGGGGCTCCGGATCAGGGTCTCGAACAGCACCGAGAGCTCGCGGCCATGCTCCTGGGCCTGGCGCTGCTGGGTGATGTCGGAGAGGGTGCCCACCACATAGCGACCCATCTCCTCGGTGAGCACCTTGGCGTTCTCCATCACCCAGCGCTGCTCGCCGTCCCGGCGGATGATCCGGTACGGCACCGACCAGCCCCCCCGGGCCGGGTCGCGGCTGGCCCAGACCCGCTCCCGGTCCTCCGGCAGGATGGCGTCGTCGAGCAGCTGGGGATCGGCGAACAGCTCGGCCGGGCTCCAGCCCGTCAGGGGCAGGATGCGCTGGCTGGCATAGAGCAGCCGCTCGAGGCTGGCGTCCCGTTTCCAGACGGCCTCCTCGAGGGCATCGGTGAGGCTGGCGAAGGAGTCGAGGGAGGTCTCGGCGGCCCGGCGCAGGGCCAGCTGTTCCGACACGTCCGTGAGGGTGATGATGGCCCCGAGTCGTTGCCCCTCCTTTTCCTGGTAGGGCAGCACCTGGGCCAGGTAGGCGATGTCCTCGCTGATCGCCTCGACGTTGCGCCGGGGAGCACCGGCGACGACCTCCGCCAGGGCCGTGCGCAGACCCGGCAGCGGCACCGTGGTGGGCACGCCCAGCAGGGGCTGGCCGATGTCGTCGTCCACCAGGGCGAACACCCGCACCGCCAGGGGCGTGAACCGGGTGATGCACAGATCCCGGTCGACGATGACCATGCCCTGGTTCAGGGAGTTCTGGATGTTCTCGAGGTCGGTGCTGAGCAGCTGCAGCTCCGTGGTCCTGGCCCGCAGCTCCTGGTTGAGGGTGGCCAGTTCCTCGTTGGTGGCCTGCAGCTCCTCGTTGGAGGATTCCAGCTCCTCGTTGGAGGATTGCAGCTCCTCCGACGAGGCCTGCAGTTCCTCGGCGGAGGCTTCCAGTTCCTCGTTGGCCTCCTCCAGGTCCGCCAGGGAGCGACGCAGGGTGTCGTGGCTGGTGAGCAGCTCCTTCTCCAGCCGGGCGATCTGCTGGTCGAAGTCCGGGTCGCGGACCAGGGGCGCATCCGCGGCGGCCGGCTCGGCGCCGTCGGGCGGTTCCCGCAGGAAGCTCAGCAGGGTCAGGACCCGGTCGTTGACCGGCAGCGGCCGGGCCTCGAGCCGCAGGTGGATGGCGAAATCCGGCAGGTGCAGCAGGCGGCTGCGGGCCGGCTGGCCGTCGGCCCGCACGATCAGCAGCAGGGCGCGGGCCTCGGCCTGCAGCTCCGGGAGCAGGAAGGAGGTGGCGGCGGTCGAGATCCGCCCTTCGGGAAGCCGGCAGAAGGGGCTGACATCCCCGATCACCTCCACCAGTCCGTGGTTCTCATCGAGGATCACGCAGGGGGGAGAGGTGCTGCGGACCAGGGCTTCGAGGGTGGCCACATGTTCCTCGACCACGGTCTCCCGCAGGATCGAGATCCGCCCGATCGGGTTGAACAGCATCGGTGGCCGCTGGGAGGGCTGGGCGACCGTGGAGTAGCGGGCGGACTGGGGCTCCGCGGTGCGATGGAAGATGCGGTGGTCGGCATTGGCCACCTCGAATCCCTCGGTCCTGTGGCCCAGCGACTCCGTACGGCCCAGGAACAGCAGGGCTGCCGGCAGCAGGCCGAATCGGAACTGTGCCAGCACCCGATCCTGCAGGGGCTGGGTGAAGTAGATCAGGGTGTTGCGGCTGGAGATCAGATCCAGCCGGGGGAAGGGCGGATCGACCGCCACGTTGTGACGGGCGAAGACCACGCAGTTGCGCAGGTCTTCACTGATCTGGACCTCCCCGTTGCAAGGCACCACGAACCGTTCCCGCAGCGACTCCGGAATGGCCAGGCTGGAGGCCGCGGGATAGGTGGCGCGCCGCGCCACCGCCAGGCTGGCCTCGTCGAGATCGGTTCCGAAGATCTTGAGGTGATGGGTCAGGTCCTGGGGGTGGCCGAGCACCTCGCTGATCAGCATGCCGAGGGAATAGACTTCCTCACCGGTGGCACAGCCGGGCACCCACACCCGCAGGCGGTCCCTGCGGATGCGCTGGGCCACGTAGGCCCGCAGGAGCTCGCCGAGGGCTGCGAACGATCCCGGGTCGCGGAAGAAGGAGGTGACGGTGACCAGCAGGTTGTGGACCAGGGCCGAGACCTCCTTGCTGTCGGCCGAGAGCACCTGCAGGTACTCGTCCATGCTCTCGATCTGGCGGATCGCCATCCGGCGGGCCAGCTGTCGCTGCAGGGTGGAGGCCTTGTACTGACTGAAGTCAATGCCGCTGTTGTGCAGCAGCAGCTCCAGGGCACTGGAGACGTTGAGGCCCCGGGGATCGGGAACGTTCAGCTCGACCCAGTCGCCGTCGGAGCCCATCAGATCCATGAGGTGACGGCCGATGGCGGCCGGCTCGAGGATCAGATCGGCTCCGCCCATGGCGACGGCGGCGGTGGGCATGGCCGCGAACCGGGCGCTCTCGGGGGTCTGGGCGATGGTGAGGCCGCCGGCGGCCCGCACGGCCCGCAGGCCCCGGGCGCCGTCGGAGCCGGTGCCCGAAAGAACCACGGCGGCCCCATGGCCGTTCCAGTGGTCGGCGACCGACTCGAACAGACGGTCGATGCTGGGACTGGGGCCGAAGCGGGGTTCGGGCGTCACCAGCCTCAGCCGGCTTCCATTGACGCTGATGTCGTGGTTGGGGGGGCAGACGCTGACCGTGTCCGGCAGCAGCGTGGTCCCGTCGAAGGCTTCGACCACCTGCAGCTCGGTGACCCGGGCCAGCAGCTCGACCATCAGGCTGCCGTGGTCGGGGGAGAGGTGCTGGGCCACCACATAGGCCACGTTGCCCCCCGGCGTGAGGCTGCTCAGAAGCGTCTGCAGGGCCTCCAGGCCACCGGCCGAGGCCCCGATGGCCACCAGATGCATGCCGGTATCGGTAACAGGGGGCGTGGATGGTGCCGGGGAAGATTCCGCTTCAGAAGAGTCCGCGTCCTTGGATTCTTCCATCAACCCCCGGACCTGGAACGTTCCGCTTCAATCTAAACCGGCTAAACCCACCTGGCCATCCTTGGGCAATGCAGTGAATCGGCTGGATTGGCACGGCAGGGCCCCGGCGCCGACCATCAGGATGTCCGTGCATTCGCAGCAGGTGCATCGGCGCTGATTGCGGCAACAAACCATCATGAAATGCAATCCACGCTTCGTTGTCTATCGCTTTCATTGTCACAGGGCGTTGGCCCTGGCGGCGTCGCCAATCGGACGCGGGCGCCGACGAGCAGAAATGGCAACCTTTTGATGATACTCTAAACACAGAGAGAACTAACGGAGGTGAGGCGTCGTATGCACAACGAGCCTTGCTTTCCGGAGTTTGGTCACCACGACGTCGCCCTTTTCCCTAATCCTCTGCTGCGCCTGCTGCGGCTGAGTACGGATCCCCTCATCTGCGCCTCCCTGTTGCAGGAGGCCCTGCCCCTGGTGGAGCTGCTTCCGCTGGAACCCGAGGCCTCCTGGTGGTGTTACGGCGCCAACCTCCGACTCGGCGGGCTGCTGGCCACCGCCTGGACGGCCAGGCCGATGCGGATGACCTTCTCGGAACGTCAGGAGTACATCGTTGTCCTGGGCTATGGCGGAGAACAGCGGCTGCGACAGGCCTCCACCACCTGGCCCTGCGCCCGAGG
The DNA here is from genome assembly GCF_009834675.1 of Cyanobium sp. Copco_Reservoir_LC18. Lineage (NCBI taxonomy): Bacteria > Bacillati > Cyanobacteriota > Cyanophyceae > Synechococcales > Prochlorococcaceae > Cyanobium > Cyanobium sp. Copco_Reservoir_LC18. The sequence goes on along the minus strand of NZ_ASAC01000012.1, from coordinate 157,940 downwards.
AGGGTGTGTGCTGATGGCCAGTGCGGTCTGCACGATGGAAAGCACCCTGTCGTCCGCTGTGGCGTTCGCTCTCACCAGAGACCGACTCCTGGAGACGGCGATGGCGATGGGTGGCTATCAGCAGAAGCCGAAGGACTGGGAGGAGACGGTGTCCCTGGCCCATGGCTGGAGCCCGCCTAAGGATAACGTCGCCCCTTCCCTGCTCACGGCGCTGCAGCAGACCATCGCCATGGCGGGTCAGTTGTCCGGCTATGGCCACGGGCTGCTGGATCGCCTGCAGTTCGACGACCAGATCTATCGGCTGATGGTGGCCATGCTGCTGCCGGAGATCCGCCAGGACAAGACATTGGACCGGCTCCTGCACCGGCAGCGCCAGGGCCGTGATTCCTTCGACGAACTGATCGACTACATCAAGCAGAATCTGGGCGAGCCCCTCACCCTCACCGACCTGGAATCGAGGAGCCATTACTCCCGACGATCGCTGCAGTATGCGTTCGCCGAGCGCATGGGCTGCACGGCCACCAAGTGGATCAAGATGCAGCGTCTTGACCGTGCCCGGCAGCGGCTGGAGCGGCCGGCTCTGAACGACACCGTGGGGAGCATTGCCCGCGAATGCGGCTATCGCTCCCTCGGACTGTTCAGCGTGGATTTTCAGCAGCGCTTCCACATCAGACCGTCCGAGCTGCTGCGGGAGTCCCGGCGGCCGTAGCCGGGACCGGCCCGCTCAGGTTCGCCGCCGGAACGCGTCCGCCGACTCCATGCGGCTCTGGGTGTGCTCGCTGGGATGGGAGCCCTGCAGGGCCGATTCGAGCAGGTAGGCGGCCAGGTTGGAGAGGGAGCGCCCCTGGACGTTGCTGCGCTCCACCAGGGCCTGGTAGGCGTTGTAGGGAACCGTGATCGTGACACGCACCGGCCGCAGGAAGGGACCGGGTTCGGAGTGGCTTCGCATGGGTCGAGGGGGTGGCTTCCTCTGATCTAGGCCCGTATCCCGGATGCGAAGCCAGCCGCTTCATGAACAGCCGGGCCGATCCCATGGGCGAGAGGCCAGTGCTGGCCGGCGATCCACCCTGCTGCGGTCAGCAGCAGAGCACCAGCGCCGTCAGTGCAGGCCTGCATCGTCCTGCGCAAACTGCACGTTTCTGAAAACGGTCTGAAGCGCCGGGGCTCAGTCGGGGGGCAGGTCGGTCACCGCCCCCAGGCTGCTGCTGCTCACCAGCCGGGCGTACTTGCCGAGCACGCCGGTGCGGTAGCGGGGGGCGGGCCTGGTCCAGGCGCTCCGGCGCCGGGCCAGCTCCTCCCCGTCCACGTTGAGCTGCAGCAGGCGCTGCTTCGCATCCACCGTGATGCTGTCGCCCTCCTGCACCAGGGCGATGGTGCCCCCCGCGGCGGCTTCCGGAGCCACGTGGCCCACCACCATCCCGTAGGTGCCGCCCGAGAAGCGGCCATCGGTGATCAGGGCCACCGAATCCCCCAGCCCCTCGCCGATGATCGCGGCGGTGGGGGCCAGCATTTCGCGCATGCCGGGGCCGCCCACCGGCCCTTCGTAGCGGATGACCACCACATCACCGGCGCGGATGCGCTTGGCGAGGATGGCGGCCAGGGCGTCCTCCTCACTCTCGAACACCCGCGCCGGGCCGGTCATCACCGGGTTCTTCACCCCGCTGATCTTGGCCACGCTGCCCTCCTCGGCCAGGTTGCCCCGCAGGATCGCCAGGTGGCCCTGGGCGTAGAGGGGGTTCGACAGGGGCCGGATCACGTCCTGGTCCGCGGGTGGTTCGGAGGGCACGTCGGCGAGCACCTCGGCCAGGGTGCGCCCCTCGATCGTGCGGCAGTCGCCGTGCAGCAGGCCGGCGTCGAGCAGCAGCTTCATCACCTGGGGGATGCCGCCGGCCCGGTGCAGGTCGACGGTCACGTAGCGGCCGCTGGGCTTGAGGTCGCAGATCACGGGCACCTTCTGCCGGATCGTCTCGAAGTCGTCGATCGTCAGGGGCACGCCGGCGGTTCGGGCGATCGCCAGCAGGTGCAGCACCGAATTGGTGGAGCCCCCCACCGCCATGATCACGGCGATGGCGTTCTCGAAGGCCTGGCGGGTCAGCAGGTCCCGGGGGCGGATGTTCGCTTCGATGGCCTTCACCAGCACCTCGGCGGAGCGGGCGGCGCTGTCGGATTTCTCATGGTCCTCCGCCGCCATCGTCGAGCTGTAGGGCAGGCTCAGGCCGAGCACCTCGAAGGCCGAACTCATCGTGTTGGCGGTGAACATGCCGCCGCAGCTGCCGGCGCCGGGACAGGCGTTCTTCTCGATCGCCAGCAGCTCCGCCTCGTCGATGCGGCCGCCGGAGAGCTGCCCCACCGCCTCGAAGGCACTGACCACGGTGAGATCACAGGGCCCCAGCCTGCCCGGCTTGATCGTGCCGCCGTAGACGAAGATCGCCGGGATGTTCATGCGGGCCATGGCGAGCATGGCGCCGGGCATGTTCTTGTCGCAGCCGCCGATGGCCAGCAGGCCATCCATGCTCTGGGCGTTGCAGGCGGTTTCGATCGAATCGGCGATCACCTCCCGGGAGACCAGCGAGTACTTCATGCCCTCGGTGCCCATCGAGATGCCGTCGCTGACGGTGATGGTGCCGAACATCTGGGGCATGGCTCCGGCCCCATGGGCGGCCTGCTCGGCGCGCCGGGCCAGATCGTTCAGGCCGATGTTGCAGGGGGTGATCGTGCTGTAGCCGTTGGCGATGCCGATGATCGGCTTGCCGAAGTCCCCGTCGCCGAAACCGACGGCCCGCAGCATGGCCCGGTTGGGGGAGCGTTGGAGGCCCTTGGTGATGGCGTCGGAGCGCAGCATGGCCGGGGAGGAACGGGTCTGCAGCAACTTACCGAGGGGCCCGCACCGCCACGTCCGGGGCCTCAGCCGGCGATGGTCAGGCCTGGGGCTGCAGCTGCTCGAGCTGGCGGCGCACCTCGTCGATCGCCTGGTTGAGCTTCTGCACGCGGTCGTGCAGCTGGTCGCTGCTCACCGGCGCCTCCTCGAGGCCTTCGCTGAGACGGGAGACCCGCAGCATCCGCAGCTGGCGCTGGGACAGCCGATGCCGCTCGGCCCGGCGCAGCAGCCAGACGGCGAGGCCGGCGGCCCCCATCACCGCCCCGGCGGCCCCGGCCAGCAGCACCAGACTGCCGCTGGCGGTGGATTGCTGCCTGGAATCAGCCATGAACCTGCAGGGGGTGGAGCATCTGGACCTGTGGGGCCCAGCCTAGGCAGTGGCGGCGGCGATTCCATACAGCCGCTCACTCACCTCGCCGAAGCCCGGCACCACCCGGTGCCGGCTGTCCACCTCTGGGTCGATGCCGGCGCAGTAGATGGTGAGCTGGCTGTGGCGCTCCCCGACGACCTTCAGCCCGGGGCTCGCCGCCAGGGTGGTGATCACCCGCAGACGCTGCCCCTCCACCCCCAGGCCCGCCAGACGGTCGAGCAGGGCCAGCAGGATCGAACCGCTGGCGAGCACCGGCAGGAACACCAGCACGCCGCTGCGGGCCTCGATGGTGGCCGGCAGGTCGTCGAGGAACCAGTGGGGCTTGTGCTCCGGCCCACAGGGCTCGATGCCCACGTGGGCCAGCTGGGCCGACGGCAGCACCGACTGGGCCCCCTGCCACAGGCCCAGCCCCCCCCGCAGCACCGGGATCACCAGCAGGGGCACCTCCGGATCGACCACCTGGCCGTCGCAGTGGCCCAGGGGCGTGGTGACCGACACCGGACGGTGGGGCAGCCAGTCGCGCAGCGCCTCATAGGTGAGCCAGCGGCCCAGCTCCGCCATGGCGGTGGCGAACAGGGGCGAGGGGGTGGACCCGTCCCGCAGCAGGGTGAGCCAGTGGCCGATCAGGGGATGGGGGGGGACCACCACCCGCAGGGACATGCTCATGTCGGGGTGTGTCTGCCATAGCTTGATCCGGCAGCGTACCGGTGTGGCATGGTCCCCAGCTCCCCAACCTTCCCCGTGATCCGCCGCAGGCCCGGGGGCCCGCTGGGCGGCCTGCTGGGGTCCGTCCTGGGGGCCGCGCTGGGCCTGCTGTTCATCTGGAGCGTGCTGCCGGTGGCTCCGGCCCAGGCGATCACCGCCCCCGAGCTGCGCGCCCAGCGCTCCTTCCAGGACCTCGACCCCGACCTGCGGGGCCGCAACCTCCAGCAGCAGGAGTTCCTCAAGGCCTCGATGGAGGGCTTCGATCTGCGCGACGCCGACCTGCGGGGCGCCGTGTTCAACTCCACCGACCTGCGCCAGGCCGACCTGCGCGGCGCCGACCTGGAGGACGTGGTGGCCTTCGCCACCCGCTTCGACGGGGCCGACCTGCGGGGCGCCCAGTTCCGCAACGCCATGCTGATGCAGAGCCGCTTCCGGGATGCCCGCATCGACGGGGCCGACTTCAGTGACGCCGTGCTGGATCTGCCGGAGCAGAAGGCCCTCTGCGCCCGGGCGAGCGGCAGCCATCCCCTCACCGGCGTCGACACGCGCGAGAGCCTCGGCTGCCGCTGACCCGCGCCGGCGGCGCCTCCCCTAGGTTTCGGTGTCTCCTGCCCCAGCGCCGATGATCGCCACCAGCACCCGACGGCTGCCGGTCACGGTGGTGACCGGATTTCTGGGGGCCGGCAAGACCACCCTGCTGCGCCACCTGCTGCTGGAGAGCGGCCTGCGGCTGGCGGTCCTGGTCAACGAGTTCGGCGAGGTGGGCATCGACGGCGATCTGATCGCCTCCTGCGGCTTCTGCCCCGAGGAGGAACTGGGCGATCGGCTCGTGGAGCTGGCCAACGGCTGCCTCTGCTGCACGGTGCAGGATGAGTTCCTGCCCACCATGCAGCGCCTGCTGGAGCGGGCCGACCGGCTCGACGGCATCGTGGTGGAAACCAGCGGCCTGGCCCTGCCCGAGCCCCTGGTGGCCGCCTTCGGCTGGCCGGAGATCCGCAGCCGCACCCGGGTGCACGGGGTCGTCACGGTGGTGGACGGGGAGGCGATGGCCGCCGGCCATGTGGTGGGGGATGCCGATGCGGTGGAGGCCCAGCGCCGCGCCGACCCGAGCCTCGACCACATCAGCGCCATCGAGGATCTGTTCGCCGACCAGCTCGGGGCCGCCGACCTGGTGCTGGTGAGCCGGGCCGACCGGCTGGAACCGGAGGCCCTCGCCCGGGTGACAGAGGCGCTGCGGGCACATCTGCGCCCCGGCACCGACGTGCTGCCCATGGCCCGAGGCCGCCTCGATCCCTCCCTGTTGCTGGATGGTCCCGGCCGTGATGCGGCCGGCGACCACGACCACCACCAGGACCATGGCCACGACGACCATGACCACCACGACCACGACCACGACCACGACCACAACCACCACGACCATGCCCACGTGGCGATGGAGTCGATCGTCGTGCGCCGTGCCGGCCAGTGGGGGCGGGCCGCCCTCGAAACCCAGCTGCAGCAGCTGCTGATCGACCACCCCGTCGTGCGGCTCAAGGGGCGGCTGCGCCAGGACGGCAAGCGCCTGCCGCTGCAGATCCAGGGGGTCGGCCGCCGGCTCGACTGCTGGTACGAGGAGCGGACGGGGGCCTCGCCGGATGCTGACTCCGCCGAGGGCGAAGGCCCCGACGCGCTGGAGCTGGTGGTGCTGGCCACCGCCGGCGCCGCCGGCCCCCTGCGTCAGGCCCTCGATCGCCTCTGAGCGCCGGGCGGCGACCCGGGCGGTGCCTGCCGCGCGGACCGTCTCAGTCGAGCGGGATATCACCCCTGGCGCAGACCCCATCCCAGCAGAGGTCGGTGTTCTCCACCCAGCGGCTGTTCACCGGCTGCCAGCTGCCGGAGGGTTTGAGCATCGTCACCTTGCCCCGGCCGTCGTGGCGGAACTCGATCCGCTGCCCCCCCACCAGCAGGAACCAGTGGAGGCCGAGCTCCTCGACCTGCATCTGGCAGTCCTGCCAGGGACCATCCGCCAGGCGGCACTGCAGGGCCACCAGCCCCGGCAGGGAATGGGCCTGCAGGGCCGTGCAGGCCACGGCCAGACCCATGAGCCAGGCCAGTACGCGAGGCCCGAACGGATCCAGCAGAACCCTTGGCAGGGAAGGCACCACGGCCGGCGGTGCGGAGAACCAACCCCAGGCTGGTGCTGCGCCGAGGGGGGCGGTGGGGCGTGCTGCCAAGATTTAACAAACGTCCGTGCCCCCGGTGCCGCTCTTCAACGCCCGCGTCCAGGTCTCCCTGCGCCCCTCCGTGCTGGACCCCGCCGGGGAGGCCACCCGGGCCGCCGCCGCCCGGCTCGGGGTGGAAGGTGTCAAGCGGTTGCGGATCGGCAAGGCGATCGAACTGGATCTGGAGGCCCCGGACCGGGCCACCGCCCAGGCCCGCCTCGAACTGCTCAGCGACCGCCTGCTCGCCAATCCGGTGATCGAGGACTGGTCGCTGGATCTGGCCGAAGCCGGTTGAGGGGGCCAGACCGATGACCGTCGGCATCGTTGTGTTCCCCGGTTCCAACTGCGACCGGGACGTGGCCTGGGCCCTGGAGGGCTGTCTCGGCATCCCCGTGCGCTTCCTCTGGCATGAGGAGCGTGACCTGTCCGGCCTGGAGGCCGTCGTGCTGCCGGGGGGCTTCAGCTACGGCGACTACCTGCGCTGCGGCGCCATCGCCCGTTTCGCCCCGGTGCTGGAGGAGGTGCGCTCCTTCGCCGAGGGCGGCGGCCCGGTGCTCGGCATCTGCAACGGCTTCCAGGTGCTCACGGAGATGGGCCTGCTGCCCGGAGCCCTCACCCGCAACCGGGACCTGCACTTCCTCTGCCAGAGCAGTGAGCTGGAGGTGCAGCCCGGGGCCTGCCGCTGGCTCGGCGCCTATGGTGCCGGCGAACGGATCAGCCTGCCGATCGCCCACGGGGAAGGGCGCTACCAGGTGGAGCCGGAGCAGCTGGAGCGTCTCGAGGATCAGGGCTGTGTGGTGCTGCGCTACGTCACCAATCCGAACGGCTCGCGGGGCGACGTGGCCGGCCTGACGAACCCCACCGGCAATGTGCTCGGCCTGATGCCCCATCCGGAGCGCGCCTGTGATCCGGTCACCGGCGGCCTTGACGGCCGCCGGTTGCTCGCCTCGCTGCTGGGCTGAAGCTCAGTCCAGGGCGGCGAAGAAGTCGCGGCTGCCGCGGGGATCGGGGGCCAGGGTGCGGGCCCCGGGCGTCCAGTCGGCGGGACACACCTGTCCGGGGTGGTTCCGCACCTGCTGGAACGCCTGCAGCACCCTCAGGGTTTCGTCCACACTGCGGCCCACGGCCACGTCGTTGACGGTGCTGTGGCGGATGACGCCGTCGGGATCGATCAGGAACAGGCCGCGCAGGGCCGTGCCGGCGTCCTCGTCGAGCACGTGGTAAGCCCGGGCGATCTCCTTGTTGAGATCCGACACCAGGGGGTAGGCTACGTCCCCCAGCCCGCCGCTCCGGCGGTCGGTCTGCACCCAGGCCAGATGGCTGTAGGGGCTGTCGACGGATACGGCCAGGATGGCGGCGCCGAGGCGGGTGAACTCAGCATGGCGATCACTGAAGGCCGTGATCTCCGTGGGACAGACGAAGGTGAAATTAAGGGGATAGAAGAACAGCACCACATCCCTGCCGCGATAGTCGCGCAGCGACAGCTCCCGGAACTCCTGATCCACCACGGCGGTGGCGCGAAAGTCGGGGGCTTCGCGGCCCACGAGCCTGCCGCTGCTGGTCATGGTGGGCACGGTCTCGGGGGGAATGCCACCCATGCTGGCCTGAAGAAGCCAGGCCCCTACGATGACTGGCAAAGAAACGATGCCTCTGCCATGGGTTGGGATCCGACCGTTCTGCGCAAATACAACACCACCGGCCACTTCCGGCTCATCAATCAGCTGCGCTCGGAACTCAAGGGCAATCCCCTGATCCGCCCCAAGGACGGGGAAACCGTGGGCGCCGCCAACCGCAGCAAGAGCCTCACCCGCGCCCTGCAGAACCGTTCCCAGTCCGGGGGTTACGGCCGCAGCCGCCGGTCGGTCCAGAGCTCCCAGCCCGTGGTTGTGGCGGCCCCCCCGCTGCCCGCCATTGCTCCGGTGCCGGTGCGGGTGGAGAGTGCGGAAAGCCAGGAGGCGGCCAACGCCCGCAGCTTCCGTGAACGGCTCAACGCCATCGAAATGCGCTGACGCAACGGCAACGACGATCCCGCAACGGGATGACTGCAACGGCGCCTCCACAGGGCCGTTGCAGCGCAATGAGGCCTCCGGTCAGCAGACCATTCGTCTCAACATTGGATCACTGGAGCCGATCAACAATGGCCCAGGAAAGTGGCTCGGGGGAGACTTGAACTCCCGACCTTGGGGTTATGAATCCCACGCTCTAACCAGCTGAGCTACCGAGCCAATCGCTGTGACTTTAGACGATGACCGGCTCGGCCCCCGGCCGGTTCAGGCCCGGGGGGGGAGCATCTGCAGGGGGTTGACCGCGCCGCGGCCGGGGGGGTGGATCTCGAAGTGGAGGTGGGGGCCGGTGCTGCGGCCGGTGCTGCCCATCTGACTGATCACCTGACCCTGGGTCACCGTCTCGCCCCGGGCTACCAGCAGACGGCTGTTGTGGGCATAGAGGCTGCGGCTGCCGTCGGGATGGGCGATCTCCACCAGGAAGCCGTAGCCGCCGTCGTGCCAGCCGGCGAAGACGACCTGGCCCTCCCGGGCGGCCATGATCGGTGTGCCGACGTTGTTGGCCACATCGATGCCCTTGTGCATCCGGCCCCAGCGCCAGCCGAAACCGGAGGTGAACACCCCGCGGGTGGGCCAGATCCAGGTGGTGGAGGGGGCCGTGGTGCCGCCATTGAAGGGCGGCTGCGGGTCACCGAACTCCGGGGTGTCGGGCCAGCTGATGCCGCCGCTGACGGACGGCTTCAGGCCGAGCAGCATGCGGGAACGGCCCGGGGCCGACTGGGCCAGGCGCACCTGGCTGCCCACCACGAGCCGGGCGGTCTCCAGGCCCGGATTGAGGCGGATCAGCTCGGCCACGCTCAGGCCATAGCGCTGGGCCAGCTTCAGCACCGTGTCGCCGAAGCGGACGACCCCGTCCCGCTCCACCGGCGGCGGGGTGGAGACCGGCGGGGTCTGGCGCTGGACGGTGGCGTCGAGGGAGGCGATGCGGCCGAGGCGCTCCTTGCCGCGGGAGGGCACCACCAGCCAGTCACCGTTGCCGAAGCGGTGGTCTTCATCGACGTCATTCAGCCGGGCCAGGCGGGTCTCATCGAGGTCGAGGGCCGTGGAGAGCTCCTCGATGGACACCGGACGGCGGACCTTGATCCAGACCCGGTCGGTGGCGGAAGGCAGGGAGGCCAGCAGGGTCTCGGTGGACACCGTGCTGGGGGAATCGTCAGCGAGAACGGCCACGAGCGGCACGACGGCCGGTGTGGAGAGGAGAAAGGGAAGAATCAAGCGGAAAGGCTTCATGCATTTCACATCCAGCGGACAAAACCCAACAGAGAAGCCAACATCTGCGGGTCCGGCAGAGAGTAGCGTCATGAACCACAGGGGGCAAGGTTCCTCAGGCACAAGGCGGTCCGGACATCGAGACCGTCCCGCTTCTGTCTCAGGAGTCGCTCTCTGCGGCGGGCCCGATCTGGCGCAGGGCCTCGAACAGCACGATGCCAACGGACACCGAGAGATTCAGGCTGCGAACGCCCCCCCGGCCCTCCCGCGCCCGGCAGGCCATCGGGATCGTGAGCCGGGCTTCGGCCGACGTCTGCAGGGCGTTCGGTAATCCGTCCGTCTCCCGTCCGAACAGCAGCCAGTCGTCGGGAAGGAAGCGGAAGTCGGTGTAGGACGCCTCCGCCTGGCTGCTGAGGGCCACCAGGCGGCCCCCCCGCCGCCGCCGCTCCGCCTGGAAGCGTTCCAGGTCGCCGTGGCGGTGCAGCGACACCCAGGGCCAGTAGTCCAGGCCGGCCCGGCGCAGATGGCGATCGCTGATGGTGAAGCCGAGCGGTTCGATCAGGTGCAGCTCGCAGCCGGTGGCGGCGCAGGTGCGGGCCACGTTGCCGGTGTTCGGCGGGATCTGGGGCTGGTAGAGAACGACACGGGGCATCCGGGGCGGTCCTCAGGAGCCAGGCGGCACGGGCTGGCTCAGGGCCAGCAGGTCGATGGCACGCCCCTGCAGGACGAGCCAGGCCGCTTCGCTGCGGGCCAGGAGGGTCTGTTGCATCGTCCCGAGCCGGTCCCGGAAGCGGCATCCGTCCGCCGTCGCCGGCACCACGCCCCAGCCCGTCTCCTCACAGACCACCACCAGGGGCGCCGGGCAGGTGCCGAGGGCACCGAGCAGCTCGTCGCAGCGGAGCCCCCAGTCCGGCGGCTCCAGATCCAGGTGGGCGGCCACCCAGGTCCCGAGCGAATCCACCAGCCCCAGCTGGCCCGGCTGCAGCTGGGCCAGCCCGGCGGCCAGGGCACCGCCCACTTCCCGGCAGCCCCAGGCGGGCGGGCGCCGCAGGCGGTGCCGCCGCAGCCGCTCCTGCCAGGCCGCGTCGTCGGGAAGCGAGGGCCCGGTGGCCAGGTAGATCACCGCCAGGCCGCTGGCGCCGGCCAGATGCTCGGCCCAGAGGCTCTTGCCGCCCCGCGAGGGTCCGCTGACCAGCGTCAGGCGGGGCTGGCGCTGCACCCCGGACGGGGGCCCAGCCGCCACCTCAGCCGCCACCGTTCATGTTGCGCAGGGTGGCCACCGAGGACGGCGAAACGCGGTTGAGGTAGCGGAAGATCCAGTACTTGAAGATCGTGGCGAGCACCACCGGGAAGGTGGCGATGAAGAGCATGACGAAGTTCTCCTGGGCCGGCAGTCCCAGATGGTGGGCGACACCGTCGAGCAGCACCGTCCAGCCCTCCGGACTGTGGAAGCCCACGAAGATGTCGGTGAACAGGATGATGGCGAAGGCCTTGGCGCTGTCGCTCAGGCCGTACACCATTTCGTCGATGAAGCCCCGCAGCACCTGGATGTCGCGCCGTCCGAAGATCGCCACCATCACGAAACCGATGAAGCCGCAGACGTCGGCCAGGACGTTCTTGATGGCGTGGGTGCTCTCCTGGTCGGCCTCCTCCTTGAGCTCCTGAGCCCGCTTGGCCAGCTCCGACTGCAGCTCCTCGCGGCTGGGCAGGGCCTTGCCGGACAGCAGGGCGTCGAATTCGATCTCCGCCTGGTACACACGCAGCTTCTCCACGGCCCGCTCCTCCAGGTGGGGTTTCGGGTAGGTGAGGAAGGCGTTGTCGGGGGCGAAGCGATCCACCAGGGGCGAGACCACATAGGTGCGGCTCACCTGCTGCACCAGCACCGGCACCAGCACCAGCAGCAGCAGGATCCGCAGGGACACCAGGGTGGAATCACGGCGGCGTCGGAAGCCCGCCACCACGCTGGCCTCGGCCTCCGGGTCCAGCTGGCGCCGCACCTGGTCGACCACGCTCACCAGGCTGCGGGGCAGCATCTCCGGGGTGCGGCTCAGGGCCGGCAGCTCCTCCCGGGCCACCGCGTAGCGAGCCGTCACGGTGTCGATCAGCTGGTACTGGCGCAGTTCCTGGCCGGAGAGCTCCTGGCGGTAGGGGGCCAGCACGCCCCTGGCCTGGCGGCAGACCTGCAGGGCCGCCCGGAAACGGCGCAGCACCTGGGCCTGCATCGCCCGCGGGATGCTCAGCTCCAGTTCGGGACGCACCGGACGGTCGTTGTAGTGCTCCATCTCGATGCTCTGGATCAGAAGGGCGGCTTCGTAGCCGCGCTCCAGATCGGAGCTCAGGTCGAGGGAGCGGGCCCGCCCGAAGGTACCCATCCAGTTCGTCAGTCCCATGGGGAGGCGGGTCGCGGGGGAATCAGCGGGAGAAGACCCACCAGGTGAGCATCGGCACCACCGTGCCCACCACCAGCAGCACGATCACCCAGGTGAAGGCGTTGCTGCTGGAGGTCTCCTCCCGGGTGGGGATGTTGCTGACGACCGCGGCGGCCTCCTCGACGACGGGTTCCCCGGGATCCTCGCCACCCTGCAGAACGGTGGCGAGACGCAGCAGGGCGTCGACGGCGGCCTGGCGGTAGCGGTCACCGCTGCGTAGCGGCTGGGCCATGGTGGTGGCGGCGGTGCTCTCGAGCAGCTCATCGGGGAGCTGGCGGTCGAGGGGGGCCTGGGCGGCGATCGCCGTGGAGCGGGTCTGGGTGTCGATCAGCAGCAGCAGCAGGGGATCGGGGCTGCTGCCGGCGGGGGGATCGGCCGACCAGCGCTGCACCAGCTGCCCGGCCAGGGTGGAGAGGTCGAGGCCGTAGTCGAGCCGGCTGAGGGTGACCAGGCGGGCGTCCACCCGTTCGGCACTGAAGGCCTGCAACTGGCGCTCGATCTCGGCCTTGCCCGCCCGGCTGAGCACGTCGGCGCCGTCGAGCACATGCTCGGCCGGCGGGCGGGCCGGCAGATCGGCGGCCGACAGGGCCCGGGCGGCGGCGACCGGCGCGGCCAGCACCAGGCCGAGGGCCAGCACCAGGGAGAGCAGGGACCGGAGTAGCCCGGACCGGCCGGTGGGGCCGGGGGGCGCTGCCGCCACCGGAGGCATCACTGAAGCCAAGGCCATCGTGCAAGACGCCACCAGTCTGCCGTTGCGGCCCCGTTCCGGCATCCTGAAGGCTGCTTCGCTGCCGGACACCACGATGACGATGTCCGCCCCGGCCCGCGTCGTCCTGGCCAGCGGCGCCACCGGCCTCGCCCTGGCCGTGCTCAACCAGATGACCGCCCCCAGCCTGGAGCCGCCGCTGGAGCGGGCTTCGGTGCTCGCCAGCATCCTGGCCGTGCTGCTGCTGCTGGTGGCCCTGCTGTGGCAGCGGGTGGAGCCGGTGGCGCCGGAGCGGGTGCCGCTGGAGGGTCCGGTGGGGCTGCGGCTGGCGCCGGATCTGGAGGCGTCCCTGGCCGAGGAGCTGGGCTGGGGCAGCACCATGCTGCTGACGGCCACGCCCGCGGCGGTGGTGCTGCTCCACTGGCGCGGCCAGACCCTGCTGGAGCGGGGCGTGCTGGGCAGCGGCGACTTCCGGCCCGGGGCGATCTGCGCCCGTGGCATGGCCAGCGGCAAGGCCATCTCCCTGGTGGATCTGAAGCTTTACCCGGGCCGGGACGAATTCGGCAGCCTGCCCGCGGGCCTGCCGGCGGTGCTGGTCCAGCCCCTCGGCCAGGAGGGGGTGCTGGTGCTGGGGGGCTGGTCGCCCCGCTGCTTCAGCCGCAGCGATCTGGTATGGGTCGAGGGCTGGGCCCGGCGGCTCACAGGCGAATTGGCTCGGGTTTCGGGCGCGGCGCCACCGGCCGCGGAGGTGCCGTCGACGGCGGCACCTGGAACTGGCTGAACACCCGGCCCCCGGGGTTGGTGACCACCACGGCCCCCTTGTCCCCCAGCCGGCCCCGCAGCACACTGCCGCGGGTGAGCTGGCGGCTGGCCGGCCGTTGCAGCAGCACCGCGCCATCGGCGGTGACCGCCTGGGTCTCCCAGTTCCAGGAGCAGCTGCGGGCCTCGAGGCTGGCACCGTCCTGCTGGAGGAAGCAGCCCGAGGGAATGCGTACCAGATGCTGGCCGGCATCCACCTGCAGGGCCTTGCCCCGGGCGCTGGCGCCGCCGGCCACCGCCGGGTCACTGAACAGCACGGGCGGCCCCAGGTTGAACAGCTGGGTCCGGGTGTTGCCGACCAGGGAGGTGGCGGTGAGGGTCTGGAGCGGACGGGTGGCGGCCGAGCCCGGCGGCCGCCGTTCCCCCAGCACCGGCCCGCGGGCGGTGAGGGCGCCGCTGCCGGGTTGCCAGAGCACCGAGGACACCGTCAGCAGGATCTGCGGAGCGCCGACGGGGTTGGCCCGGAAGGGATCGAAGGCCTGGGCCCACCGCTGCAGCTGGGGCTTGCCCTGCAGCTCCAGGGTGTCCTTGTCCAGGCGGAAGGTGGCCCGCTCGGCGGAAAGCCGGGTGTGGGGGTCGAAGCCCTCCGGTTGGCGGTCGATCTCCATCAGGTTGCGGGAGGGGAGCCAGCGCACCCGGGAGCCCTGGATCATCACCGGCTCCTTGCCGAGCCGCTGCAGCCGGATCCGCCCCTCCAGCAGGATCACGGCGCCGTCATTGATCACGGTTCCGGTGGACGCCTCCACCCGGTAGGCCGGCTTGCCGTCGCTGTAGATCACGCCGCGGGGCTGGAGGGCCCGGGCGACGCGACGGCGCAGGTCGTAGCGGGCCTCGGGGCTGGTGAGTTCCCAGTTGGGTCGCCCGAACACATCCTGCTGGCGCAGATCCAGGGACCGGAACACGAAGGGGGTGGGCGCCGTCTCGCGGGCGACATCGCCGCGGCCGCAGCCCGTGAGCAGCAGCACCAGCAGGGCCGCCAGGCGCCAGCGTCGCGCGGGGAGGGAAAGCGTCAAAGGGGGGAATCCAGTTCCAGTCGGTGCATCACCGGGGTCGGCTCGGGCAGGGCCAGGTCACTGGCCAGCTTCCCCCAGCGTCGGGCCGCCGTCCAGCCGCTGTCGGCCAGCAGCGGCGGCTGGGCCAGCTGGTCGAGCATGCGCCCGGAGAGATCCGGCAGCAGGGGGGCCAGCAGCACGGCCACCCAGCGGCTCGTCTCCAGCACGGCATAGAGGTCATCGGCCACGGCGGAGCGCCCCTCCTCCGCCTTGATCGCTTTCCAGGGGGCGCGGTCGTTGAGGAAGCCGTTGGCGGCTTCCGCCAGCTCCAGGATCGCGGCGGCGGCGGTGCGGAAATCCAGCGCCTCGAGGGCGCCGTCGACGGTCCCGGCGCAGGCCAGGCAGCGCAGGGCGAGGGGATGGTCGTCGGCGGCGGCGGCCCCGGCCGGCGGCACGGCCCCCTCGAACCAGCGGCGCGCCATCGATGAGGTGCGGTTGAGCAGGTTGCCGATCGTGTTGGCCAGGTCGTTGTTGACCAGATCGCTGAAGCGTTGCTGCTGGAAATCGCCGTCGTCGCCGAAGGGAATGTCCCGCAGCAGGTACCAGCGCACCGCATCGGCACCGCAGCGCTCCAGCAGCCCATTGGGATCGAGCACGTTGCCCAGGGACTTGCCCATCTTCTGGCCCTCCCGGGTGAGGAAGCCGTGGCCGAAGACCTTCTCCGGCAGGGGCAGGCCGGCCGACAGCAGCATGGCCGGCCAGTAGACGGCATGGAAGCGCAGGATGTCCTTGCCGATCACGTGCAGCTGGGCGGGCCAGCCGCGCTGGGCCAGCAGGTCGAGATCGTTGGCGTCGTCCGGTTCCAGCAGGGCCGAGAGGTAGCCCAGCAGGGCGTCGAACCAGACATAGAAGGTGTGGCCGCCGTAGCCGGGCACGGGGATGCCCCAGGGCAGGTCGAGGCGGGAGATGGAGAAGTCCCGCAGGCCGCCGGCCACGAAGTTCTCCACCTCCCGGCGCCGGGAGCGCGGCGCGATGAAACCGTCGCTGGCCACCAGCCGCTCGATCGGCTCCTGGTAGCGGGAGAGGCGGAAGAAGAGGTTGAGTTCGTCGCGCCATTCCAGGGGGCGCAGGTGGATGGGGCAGTGGGGCTCCTGCGCCGAGGGCGCTTCCTCCTTGAACTCCTCGCAGGCCACGCAGTACCAGCCCTGCTGGCGCCCCTCCACCACATCGCCGTTGGCCTCGACCCGGGCGAAGAACTGCTCCACGATCGCCCGGTGGCGCGGATCGGTGGTGCGGATGAAGCGGTCGTTGCTGATGCCCCAGCGGCGCCACAGGTCGCGGTACTCGCCGCTGATGGCGTCGCAGTGGGCCTGGGGGGTGAGGCCGGCCGCCTCGGCCGAGCGCTGGATCTTCAGCCCGTGCTCGTCGCAGCCGGTGATGAAGGTGACCCGCTCGCCCTGCAGCCGCCGGAAGCGGGCGATGCTGTCGCAGGCGAGGGTGGTGTAGGTGCTGCCCAGGTGGGCGCGGTCGTTGACGTAATAGAGGGGGGTGGTGAGGGTATAGGTCATCGGCAGGAGACGTCGGCCGGGTCCGCCGGCGGCAGGAGGGGGTCCCGTGAGCCCCCCTTGACGCCCGTGGGCCCAGGCCCGGGGCCCGGATCCTACCCATGGCCCCGGGATGGGATGCTGGCCCCCTGACCCCGGCCCCTTCCCCCGATGCGCACGGGCTTCGATCGCAGGGTGGACGTGCTCGTGTGGGGCGGCGGCAGTGGTGGTGTGGCCGCCGCCCTGCAGGCCGCCCGCTCCGGAGCCGACACCCTGCTGCTCACCCCCGGGCCCTGGCTGGGCGGCATGGTGAGTGCGGCCGGGGTGTGCGCCCCGGACGGCAACGAGCTGAGCCCCTGGCAGAGCGGCCTGTGGGGGGCCCTGCTGCGGGCCCTGCAATGGATCGAGCCGGAGGGGCTGGATCAGAACTGGGTGAGCTGCTTCGGCTACCGCCCCGCCAGCGCCGAGCGGATCCTGCGTCGCTGGGTGGCCGCCGAGGAACGGCTGGACTGGTGGTCCGGCGTGCGGCTGGAGGCAGTGGAGCGCGACGGCGACCGCATCAGCGCCGCGACCGTGGAGCACCGGGGCGTCCTGCGGCGCCTGTTGCCCACGGTGGTGGTCGACGGCAGCGACCGGGGCGAGCTCTACCCCCTGGCCGGGGCCCCGTTCCGCTTCGGCTGGGAGGCCAGGGAGCAGTGGCAGGAACCCAGCGCCCCCACGGCCGAGCGGCTCGCCAGCGATCCGTTCTTCCAGCGGCAGCCCATCCAGTCGCCCACCTGGGTGTGCCTGGGCCAGCTGGACGAGCGGGGGGGAACGGCGGCCCCCGAGGCTGGGACCTGGCGCCGCAGCCCCCCCCGGCTGCCGGAGCCCTTCACGGCGGCCACCGACGCCTTCGGCCTGGAGCGCACCCTCACCTACGGCCGCCTGCCGGGGGGCCTGGTGATGCTGAACTGGCCCCTGCACGGCAACGACTGGCACCAGGGCCTGGAGCGGGCCTTCCCCGAGCGGGTCGGCGGCGGAGACGCCGCCGAGGCGGCCGAGGGCGAGCTGCTGGCGGCCATGCGCGAGCACAGCAAGTCCTTCGCCGCCGCCCTGCGCCAGGCCAGCGGCGGCTGGCTGGGGCCGGCGGCGGTGTTCCCCACCCCCGACGAGGCCAGCACCGGCCGGCTCAGCGGCGCCGGATCCCTGGCCCTGATGCCCTACTGGCGTGAGGGCCGCCGGCTGGTGGCCCAAGAGCTGGTGCTGGAGCAGCACCTGCTGCCCCGGGGGGAGGGCGCCTGCATCGCCCCCCTCTGCCGGGCCGCCGATGGAACCTTGACCAGCATCGCCGTGGGCAACTACGCCAACGACCACCACTACCCCGGCGGCGACTGGCCCCTGGCCCCCAAGAGCTGCCGCTGGGGCGGCCGCTGGAGCGGCACCCCCTTCACCATCCCCTACGGCGCCCTGGTGAGTGCGGGGGTGTCCAACCTGCTGGCGGCCGACAAGGGCTTCGGCGTCAGCCACATGGCGAATGGGGCCACGCGGCTTCAGCCCCTGGTGCTCAACATCGGCCAGGCCGCCGGGTTGGCGGCGGCCCTGTGCGTGCGTGACGGGATCGATCCGGCCGCCCTGCCGGTGCGCCGGCTGCAGGAGGCCCTGATCAGCGATCCGGTGGCCCCGGCGGCCGTGGTGCCGCTGTGGGACACCCCCTGGCACCACCCCCGCTGGCGCGAGCAGCAGCTTGCGGCCGTGGCGGCGCCGGAGCGGATCGATCGCCACGGCCATCTGGCGGCGGGAGCGGCGCCGGCCGCACCGCCGGGTTGGGCACCGCCGCCGGAGCCCGGCGAGCGCCTCTGGCGGGGCGAGCTGGTGCCCGATGGGAAAGGCGGCTACGTGCTCGATGGCGAGGCGGGGTCCTGGCCGGTGATCACCCTGGAGCCGGCCCTGCACCAGTGGCTGCTGAACCTGGAACGTCCCACCCCGGCGGCCCTGATCGGCTGCGCCAACCCCTGGGGCCCCTGGCTGCGGGTGTCGCGGCTGGTGCCGTGAAGCTGCTGCTCAGCGGCGCCGCCATCGCCCTCACCTTCGCGGCCTTCCTGCCCTACATCCGCTCCATCCGGGCCGGCCGCACCCGCCCCCATGTGTTCTCCTGGCTGATCTGGGGGGTCACCACCCTGCTGGTGTTCCTGGCCACGTGGGCCGGTGGCGGCGGGGTCGGGGCCTGGCCCACCGGGGTGTCGGCCCTGATCACCTTCTCCATCGCCTGGCTGGCCCATACCCATGGCGCCGACCGGGCGATCACCACCAGCGACTGGCTGTTTCTGGCCGGCGCCGCCTCGGCCCTTCCCTTCTGGTTCCTCACCGCCGATCCGCTCGGGGCGGTGGTGGTGCTCACCCTGGTGGACCTGCTGGGCTTCGGCCCCACCCTGCGGCGGGCCTACGGCCACCCCCACCAGGAGCGGATCGGCTTCTTCGCCCTGTTCGTGCTGCGCAACCTGCTGGTGCTCCTCTCCCTGGAGCGGCTGACGCCCACCACGGCCCTGTTCCCGGCGGCGGTGGGCCTGGCCTGCGCAGGGGTGGTGGTGCTGCTGCTCTGGCGGCGGCGGCGGCTGCGACGGACGGGCCAGCCGGCCTGAGGTCGGCCAGGATGGGCACGATCAGCGTCGTTGCCCCATGGTGTCCGCCAACCCAGGATCCGCTCTCCGCTCCCTGCCCGTGCTGCTCCCCTTGGTGGGCTCCGCCCTGCTGCTGGCCGCCCTGCCGGGCCGGGCCCAGGGGCTCAGCAACATGCGCGACCAGCTGATCATCCACTACTGCACCCTGGCGGTGAACGCCGACTTCGCCAAGGCGGGCAAGCCGGTGCCGGCGGGCCTGGCCAAGGACACCTGCACCTGCGTGGCCCAGCAGGTGAACTCCCGGGCGACGATTCCCCAGGCCGAGACCATCTGCAAGCAGCAGGCGATGGGCAAGTACAACCTCAATCCCTGAGGCCGCCAGGCTCAGCCCGCGGCCGTGAAGCGCAGCAGGTCCCGCAGGGAATCCACCTGCTGCAGCCGCACCAGCAGGGCGTCGCCGGGGCCGGGATCGCCATGGCACTCGGCGGCCAGGTCCATGGCCAGATCCGGCAGGTGCACCAGGCCGAGCCGGTCCTGGGGCCGCAGCCAGCGCAGGAACAACCCCGGCCACTGGTGCTGCTCCTGGGCCTCGAACCACACCTGCTGCCAGTGGCGCTGGTCCTCGCGGGCGATCTGCAGGCCCTGGCGGATGGCCCCCTCCAGCTCGCCCAGCAGCGCCGCCAGCTCCGCCTCCTCCAGCACCGGCAGCCCCTGCCGGTGGGCCAGCAGCTGGCGCTGCACCAGCAGGTCGTTGTACCGGCGGATCGGTGAGGTGGCCTGCACGTAGCAGGGCAGGCCCAGGGAGAAGTGGGGGGCAGGCGTGGTGCCCAGGTGGCCCCGGCTGAGGCAGCGCTTGATGGCGGCGTGCCGCACCGGACCGGCCGGCAGGCTCGCCAGTTCCGCCTCAGGCGGCAGCTCCGCCGCCAGCTGGCTGCGGTAGGGCAGGGCCAGGCTTTGCTCCTGCCCGAGGCTGGCGATCACGGCACCGGCCAGGATCATCGCCTCAGCCACCAGCGTGCGCGAGGGTGACGGTTCGGTGATCTCCAGCTGGGGCCCCTGGTCGCCAGAGCGGATCCGGCCCTCGGGCTGGTCCAGATCCAGGGCCCCCCGGGCCAGGCGCCAGCGGCGGCGCCGCTCCATCAAGGCGTGGATCTCATTGAGATACCGCTCCTGGGGCGGGGCCAGCTCGATCAGCTCATCGGCATCGGCATAACTCAGCCGGTAGGCGGGTTTCACCCAGCTGGACTCCAGCCCGTGGGCCGCCACGGCGCCGTCCTCGGCCAGCTCCACCCACAGGCTCAGGGCGGCGCTGCGCTGGCCCATGCGCAGGCTCATCGGGCCGGTACTGAGCACCTCGGGGAACATCGGCAGCGGCCCCCGGGCCAGGTAGAGGCTGCTGGCCCGGCGCCGGGCTTCGGTGTCGAGGGGGCTTCCCGCGGCAACCAGCCGGCCCGGGTCAGCGATGTGGATCCACAGCCGCAATGCCCCATCGGGTCCCTGCTCCAGGGAAAGGCCGTCGTCGATGTCGCGGGTGTCCGCATCGTCGATGGTGACGGTTTGCAGACCGGTGAGGTCGCGGCGGCACGCGTCTCCCGGCAGGTCCGTGCCGGCCAGGGCCACCAGACGGCGGGCCTCCGCTTCCAGCTCATCAGAGAAGCCCGCCTGCCAGGTGGTGTTCTCCAGGGAGGGAAGGTGGTGGCGCTCCCACTGGCCCAGATCCACCAGCAGGTGCCGGATCGGCGCCGACTCCATCGCGCAGTGGGCCGCCTGCAGGGCCCGGTGCAGGTCGTCCGGCAGGGGGCGGCTGGTGTCGCCGCTGGCCCACTCCCGCAGCAGGGCCAGGTGCTGGCGCTGCTCGGCATCGAGCTGCCGGGGATCGATCGGGCGGCGCTGGCGCAGGGCGTCCTGCCACTGGCGGCGCCGCTGCTCGGCCAGCTGCTGGCGGCGGGCATCCCGCCGCAGCCGGCGCACATCCACCAGCGGCCGGGCCTCTACCAGCTGCTGGCGCCAGCGGAACAGGCTCTGGGGGCCCTGCAGCCACAGCCAGCAGGCGGCCCGCTGGATGGGATTGCCGCCGTCGCCGATCAGGTCAACGAAGTCCCCCAGCTCCAGGGATGCCGGATCGTCCTGCAGCAACAACCAGGCCGCCCCCAGCTCCCTGGGGCTGGGGGCGGCCTGCTGCAACGTCTCCGGACTCAGACCCCAGGGGGGCTGGGACAGGCGTGCGGGCGGGGTTTGATCGCCAGGAAGAGCGGCCAGCAGATCGAGCTGCCGGACCCCCCGCTGGACGGCCTTGGCCTCGAAACCCACCCGTAGGTCGAGGCGCGTTCCCTTCTCGGCCACGACGACCGCCAGCAGGCTGCGGCTGTCGTCGTGGAGGCCGACCAGGTCACCCGCCGTGAACCGACGCGAGGCGGAGGGCAACTCAGCCTTCGGGGTTCACGAAGGGCAGCAGGGCCACGATGCGGGCCCGCTTGACGGCATTGGTGAGGTCGCGCTGCTGCTTGGCCGTCAGGCCGGTGAGGCGGCGGGGCAGGATCTTGCCGCGCTCGGTGATGAACTTCTTGAGCAGATCGACGTCCTTGTAGTCGATCGGATCACCGGGCTTGATCGGCGAGAGGCGCTTCTTGAAGAAGGAACTGGACATGGGAACGGAGGAAAGGAACGAAAGGAGGGAACTGCCGCTGCTGGGGCCGCAGGACGATCAGGCGCTGGGATTCCGCAGGGAATCCGGCCTCACTTGATCTCCTTGTGGACGGTGGAGGCGTTGCAGTGGGGGCAAAACTTCTTGAGTTCGATCCGTTCGGTGGTGTTGCGGCGGTTCTTCTGGGTCGTGTACCGGGACACGCCAGGGGACCGCTTGGCGGGGTTGGACCGGCATTCGGTGCACTCGAGGGTGATCACCAGCCGGACGCCCTTGTTCTTGGCCATGGAAGGACGTTGCGCCGCGGATGCGTTGCAGAGAGACGATCCTGCACCTTACCTCCCGATGGGGAGGGCCCTGATCGCTTCCTAATGTGGGCGGCTGTTGTGCACCCCTCCGATGCTGGTTTCGCTCCAATGGCTCCGGGAGCTGGTCAGCGTGGAACCGGCCTGCCTTGAGCCGGGGCATCTGGCGGAGCGCCTCTCGATCGCCGGCTTCGAGGTGGAGGCCATCGAGGATCTGGCGGCCCGGGCGGCCGGGGTGGTGGTGGGCCATGTGCTGCAGCGTGAGCCCCACCCCAACGCCGACAAGCTCAGCGTCTGCCGGGTGGATGTGGGGGCTGACGAGCCCCTGCAGATCGTCTGCGGGGCGCCGAATGTGCGCCAGGGCCTGCACGTGCCCGTGGCCCTGGTGGGCAGCACCCTGCCGGCGGTGGGGCTGACGATCAAGCCCGCCGAACTGCGGGGGGTGGCCAGCAGCGGCATGATCTGCTCCCTGCGGGAGCTGGGCCTCGACGACGGCAGCGACGGCATCGCCGAACTCGATCGGATCCTCGACACCCTGCCCCCCCTCGGCACGGCGGTGGGCCCCTTGCTGGGCCTGGATGACCAGGTGCTGGAACTGGCGATCACCGCCAACCGCCCCGACGGCCTGTCGATGCGCGGCATCGCCCGCGAGGTGGCGGCCCTCAGCGGCGGCAGCACCACCTTCCCGGCGGCGGCGCCCGTGGTGGCCGCCCAGCCCCTGGCTGCCGCGGCGGCCGACCGCGAGGCCATCGAAGCGGGGGGGCTGTTCAGCCTCACCGCCCTCAGCGGGCTGACGGTGGGTCCCTCCCCGGACTGGCTGCGCCAGCGGCTGGAGCGGGCCGGTGTCCGCCCCATCAACAACGTGGTGGACATCACCAACCTGGTGATGCTGGAAACGGGCCAGCCCCTGCATGCCTTCGACCGGGATCGCCTGGGGGCGCTCACGGACGGCACGCCCGAGCCGGCCCGCATCGGCCTGCGCCAGGGCCGCAGCGGTGAGGCCTTCGTGGCCCTCGACGGCCAGGAGCGCAGCTTGAGTGAGGAGGCCCTGGTGGTCACCTGCGCCGACAATCCCATCGCCCTGGCCGGGGTGATGGGGGGCCTCGCCGAGGCCGTCACCACATCCACCACGGCCATCTGGCTGGAGGCGGCGGTGTTCGCCCCCCAGGCCGTGCGCCGTTCCGCCCGCAGCGTCGGCCTGCGTACCGAGGCCAGCAGCCGCTTCGAGAAGGGGGTGCCGCGGGAGATCACCCTGGCCGCCGCCGACCGGGCCGTGGCCCTGCTGCAGGAGCTGGCCGGAGCCCGGGTGGAGGGGCGCTGGCTGCACCAGCGAGCCGCGACACCCCAGCCGCCCCTGCCCCTGCGCCGCGATGCCCTCCACAACCTGCTGGGTCCGGTGCTGGTGGAGGGCGAGGCCCAGGACCTGGACGACGAACGCATCACCGCCACCCTCGAAGCCCTCGGCTGCGTCCTGGAGGAGGACGAGGAGGGCTGGCAGGTGCGGGTGCCGCCCGAGCGGGCGATGGACCTCAAGCGCGAGGTGGACCTGATCGAGGAGGTGGCCCGCCTGGTGGGCTACGACCACTTCGCCGCCCACCTGCCCGATCCCCTGATCCCCGGCGGCCTCGAGCCGGCCCAGCAGCTGGAGCGACGCCTGCGCCGCTCCCTCTGCGCCGCCGGCCTGCAGGAGATCGTCTCCCTGTCCCTGGTGGCGGCGGCTCCGGGCCGGGTGCCGCTGGCCAACCCACTTCTGGCCGACTACGGCCACCTGCGCGACAACCTGCACCAGGAGCTGCTCCTGGCCGCCCGCCGCAACCTGCAGGCCTCCCTTGGGGGCTTCTGGGGCTTCGAGATCGGCCGGGTCTTCCCGGGGGGGACGGCCAGCGGTGAGGAGCGCCATGGGGAACGCACCCTGCTGGTGGGGGTGATCTCCGGGGAGCGGCGCGGCGAACGCTGGCGCAGCTCCGGCAAGCCCACCCCGCCGGACTACTTCCAGGCCCGCGGCGTGCTCCAGGTCGGTCTGGAGCCCCTGCGCCTGCCCCTGGAGGACCGCCCCCTGACCGACGCCCCCCTGTTGCACCCCGGCCGCGCCGCCCAGCTGCTCGTGGAAGGGAAACCCGCCGGCTGGTTCGGCCAGCTCCACCCGGCCGAGGCCGAGCTCCTCGACCTGCCGGCGGCCACCTACGTGTTCCAGCTGGAGCTGGAACCCCTGCTCAGCGCCGGCACCCGCCGCAACCGCTGGCAGCCCAGCTTCCGCCCCTACCCCACGGTGCCGGCCTCGGAGCGCGATCTGGCCCTGGTGGTTCCCACCGACACCACGGCGGCGGACCTGCTGGCGGCGATCCGCAAGGCGGGCAAGCCGTTGCTGGAGCAGGCCGAACTGATCGACCGCTACGAAGGGGCCCAGGTGGAGGCCGGCCGCTGCAGCCAGGCCTTCCGCCTCCGCTACCGCGACAGCGCCCGCACACTCACCGACGAGGAGGTGGAGGCCGCCCACGGGCGGGTGCGCGACGCCCTCGAACGCCGCTTCGGCGCCGAACAGCGCCGCTAGAGACGCTCCAGGGCCGCCAGGGCCTCCACGTGGCTGGTGTTGGGGAAGAAGTCGACGGGCTGCACCCAGTTCAGCCGGTAGGCGCCTGAGCCACACAGCTGGGCCAGGTCGCGGGCCAGGGCCGCCGGATCACAGCTCACGTAGGCGATCCGCTGCGGCGGCGCCGCCAGGATCGCGGCGATGGCGATCGGATTCAGCCCCTTGCGGGGGGGATCCAGCACCAGGGCCTGCTGGCCCTGGAGGCGCTCCTCCAGCACCTGGGGCACATCGGCCTGCTCGAAGCTGGCCCGATCCTCCAGCCCGTTGGCGCCCGCATTCACCCGGGCCATCGCCACGGCGCCGGGGTGCAGCTCCAGGCCACTGACCCGCCAGCCGGCGGCGGCCAGGGGCAGGCTGTAGGTGCCGATGCCGCAGTAGGCATCGAGCAGGGAACCGCCGGCGGCAGCCGGGCCGAGGGCTTCGATCAGGTGGGGCACCAGCCGTTCGGCCTGGCGGGTGTTGACCTGGAAGAAGGTGTCGGCGGCGATGCGGAAGCGCAGGCCGGCGAAGCGTTCCTGGACCCACTCCCGGCCGCGGATCACCCGGGTCTCGTCGCCCATCAGGCGGTTGGTGGGCCTGGGCTGGAGGTTGAGGCAGACCCCCACCAGCTCGGGCCAGCGTTCACACCAGGCGTCGGCCAGGGCTTCAAGGCCGGGCAGGTCGTCATGGCTGCTGATCAGGGTGATCAGCAGCTCACCGGTGGCCGCCCCCACCCGCAGGCCCAGGTGACGCAGGCCGGGACCCTCAACGGCCTCGGGGTCGTTGCCGTGGCGGTCGATCGGCCAGTCGCTGGCTTCGATGTCGGCTTTCAGGGGGGCGATCAGGGCGTCGATGCGCGGATCGAGCACCGGGCAGCGGGCCATGTTGACGATCTGGTGCGAGCCGCGGCGGTAGTAGCCGGCCCGCAGACGGCCATCGGCCCGGCGCTCCAGCGGAATCAGGGCGCGGTTGCGGTAGCCCAGGGGCGGATCGGCCACCAGGAGCGGCCGCACCGGGGCGCTCAGGCCGCCGATGCGCTGCAGGGTCTGCTCCAGGGCGCGCTGCTTCCAGGCCGCCTGGGCCCCGTCCGTCAGCGGCTGGAGGCTGCAGCCCCCGCAGTTGTCGGCCAGGATGCAGGGGGTCCGGCGCCGGTCAGGGGAGGGCGTCAGCACCCGCAGCAGCTGGCCCACCAGATGGCGCCGCGCCACCGCCTGCAGCCGCACCTGCACGGTGTCCCCGGGCAGGGCGCCGCTGACGAACACCACCTGCCCGTCGTGGCGCCCCACCCCCTGCCCGTCATGGCCGAGGTCGGTGATCTCCAGCTCGAGCCTGTCGCCCACCGAAGCCATCCGTCGTCCGCCGCACTGCTGCGACCCTATCGGGGGTCGTGCAAAGGGGCGTTACACCTTGCGCCCGGAGCCCTGGCTGAGGCTTCGGGCTCGATAGGATTCGCCGGACTGTGGTCGCTGCTATGAGCGTCGTTCGCGATCTGATCCTCCAGGCCGATGATCAGCTCCGCTATCCCACCGGCGGCGAGTTGCGCACGATGGTGGAGTTTCTCAGCGGCGGGGCCCGCCGGCTGAGTGTCGTCAGGGTGCTGACCGACAACGAGAAGAAGATCATCGCCGAAGCCTCCAAGCAGCTGTTCCTGCGCAAGCCGGAGTACGTGGCCCCCGGCGGCAACGCCTTCGGCCAGAAACAGCGGGCCCAGTGCCTGCGGGATTACAGCTGGTATCTGCGGCTGGTCACCTACGGCATCCTGGCCGGCAGCACCGAGCTGATCCAGCAGATCGGCGTGGTGGGTGCCCGCGAGATGTACAACAGCCTGGGTGTGCCCCTGCCCGGGATGGTGGAGGCCATGCGCACCCTCAAGGAGGCGGCTCTGGTGTTGCTCGGTGGCGACGAAGCCGCCCTGGCCGGTCCCTACTTCGACTACCTGATCCAGGGTCTGCAGACCTCCACCTGAATCAGTCCGGCCGTCTCATTCTGGTCCAGGTGCTGGTCTGATGCTGTGTCCAGCATGAGACGCCCAAATACCCTTAGCCTGTCCCCGTCACTTCGGTGACGGGTTTTTTGTGGGCACTCCCGCGAGGGGATCGATGGCCCGCCGGATACGCGTCAACAACGCCTGTGGGCCGACAGAGCTACATCATGGGTCTCAGGCGAGACCCTAAGCTGGTCCCGATCTGGGACCCGGACCAGCCAGCCGCGACGGCGGCAGCGGCGGTGGTGCCGGTTCCTTGATGGCTGGGCCGTTGGCGGTGCTGCTGGACGGCATTCCCAGTCGCCAAGGCGATGACCCGCCCGAAGGAGAGTCCGTCCCAGCACGCGGGAGGCGGGACCAGACTGAGAGGCCCGCAGTCCTCTCAGTCTGGTCCCGTACCAGGTCCAAAGAGGACTCCCATCTGAGACTGTCGATGCAAAGCGTGCGGGGCTCGGGGTGCGGGGTCCGGCGTGGGGATGGACGACCCATCGGGGATGGCTCTCCCCCTGGCGGTTTCAGCGGCTTCTGACGCGTTCGACCGCCTCAGACCCCGAATTCTTCTGCGTATCTGTGTCAAAGACAGATACGCAGAGCCTTGGTAGCCTGCTGGGTACAGCCTTTTCAGTCCCTGTCCAATCCATGGACAGAACGACGGTCCATCACTCGCGACCCCTGGACGTCCCCCAGATCCGCGGCCAGGTGAGCGTCGAGCGCCAACGGCGTCGATGGGGACCGTTGCGTTCATCGGTACTGACAGCTCAGATCGACGAAAAATCACGGTATTGCTGCACCCGCCCTGGTCCAATTGTGAGACCCATCCATAGTCCCACTGGCGCCTTCTGGGACTGGGACGTGCCTGGCGACCCAGCCCATCATCCCGCCGACCGCCTATGTGTCGCACGAGGAGACCAGCAGCGGGTCCTAAATGGGACTGCCGATCCACCCGCTGCGGGTCCGGCCGTTCGCCTCGGCGGGTCAGCGTTCGTTCGCGGCCCCCTGCCGGTAGAGCTCCTTGAGCAGCTGGTAGGCCTCGTTGAGGCGCCGCATCGCCTCCACCGACCCTCCGGCGTCGGGATGGTGGCTCTGGGCCATCTCCCGGTACGCCTCGCGGATCTGGGCCAGGGTCAGGCGCTGGCCGGGATCGGTCGGCAGCTGCAGCAGCCGCAGGGCCCCGTGCAGGGTCATGGTGTGCTCCAGGGTCTGGAAGGAGGTGCCCCGGCGGCGGCGGCGGAAACGGTGCACGAAGCGGCGGATCAGGGTGGGAATCCGCAGGCTCAGGGTCGATCCACTGAACGGGTCCTCCAGCACCCCGGCGGTCACCATCACCCGCTCGAACGTCGGCGGCCCATCGCTCCAGCCGGGAACGAACTGCTGCATCACCTGGCAGGCCGCCGACCAGGTGAAGCTGCGTCCCTCACTCTGGTCGGACTGGGGCCAGATCTCCTGGCCCAGCCAGAGCATGGCCGCCTCCAGCACCGCCGCCCCGGCCGGCGATCCATAGAGCGTGCGCCAGTGGTTACCGGCCTCCTCCATCGCCTGCTGCACCACCTCGCTGCCGAGGGGCGGCAGGGGGGTCAGGGGCAGGGGCGCGGCCGCCTGGGACACCGTCGGCCGCAGACTGCGCTTGAGCACATCGGAGCGGCGCCGCACGAAGCCGGGCAGATCGATCCCCCCACCCGATGGCTGGGGGCGCGGGGCCTGCTCCTTCGGAGCCTCCCACTCGAATTCCGCCTGCAGGGTGTCCATCGCCCCCCGTCCCACCAGCACCAGGGCCCCCTGTTCCTCCAGGTCCTGCCGGTCCTCGGCGTGGTGCGGTCGCACCCGGCCCACCAGCGCCAGGCCATGGCCGTCCCCGCCATCTCCCTCCCGTTCCCCCTCACCCTCTGCCTCGCCATCCCCGTCGTCACCGGAGCCGAACAGGTCGTCCAGCAGCCGTTCGAGCACATCGCCCCGGCTGCGGATGCCCCACTCCCGCCGCAGATGGTCCAGGTGGGCCACCAGCTCCCGGGTGAGGTCGACGCTGATCCGCTGGCGCCCGTCATTCGACTTCTCAGCCACGGCAGCCCTCCATCGGTGCTGGGTTCGCGGGCATCGGACGGCTGGTCAGGGTCCCCGCTGGTCCCGCAGGAACTGCTGCTGGGCCTCCACGGCCTCGCGGTAGCGATCCACCAGCGTCCCACCGCCGGCGGCGGTGCCCGAGCGGCTGCGCATCGGCGTGATCATCGGGGATGGGGCCAGGACGCCACGGTTGGACGAGGGCAGCGGCGGCGGCGGCGTCAGCCAGCCAGCGGCCGGTGCCGGGCGGAGGATCTGGGACGGCGGCACCAGGGGACCGGTGCCGCCGGTGGGTGCCGGGGCGATCGTGGCGGCGGGGGGCACGATGGTGACCGCCGGCGGAGCGACGGGCGGCGGGGCCGGACGGACGGCGGCCCCGGCCCGGGCCAGCTCCAGCTGCCGCTCCCGCTCCTGGACCATGGCCAGCTGGCTGGCGCTCACCACGCTCAACAGGTGGCCGGGGGTGGCATCGGCCGGGTAGACGAGGCTGACCCGCACGGGGTTGACGACCCCGGGCGTCAGGTCGAGCTGGCCGAGGGAGAGGCTCTGCCCGGAGCGCAGACCCACATGCACCTCCCGCATGCCGGCGGGGGTCTGGATCTGGATCGAACCGCGGAAGGCCGTGAACGGCTGGCCGCCGATGAGGGTGGGGTGGCTCATCACCAGCTCATAGGGGCCGTTGCCCTTGAGATTGAGGTCGACGTCGAAACGGACCCCATAGGTGCCGACGTTGTCGAGGGATGAATCGACCATGCGGCTGGCCAGGGCGTTGACCTGCACGTCCCGGGTGCCGAAATGGTGCCGGTCGGTGCTGGTGAAGGGCACGTGCAGCGGCCCCTTGACGTCGAGGTCGTGGGTGATCGAGGCCTGGTAGGCATCGCCGAGCGCGACGCCGCCCACCCGGGAGAAGATGCGCCGGTTGTGGATGTCGTTGATCCGACTGAGATACACCCGGCCGGGGGCCAGGCGGCCCCCATCCAGCACCGCCAGCACGTCCCTGTCGGAATCGGGGGTCTTGGCGGCCACCACGGCGATCTGGAAGGGGCCGTCGCTGCGGCCCCGCAGGAGGGCGTTGGCGATGCCGAGGGCGGGAAGATCGGTCTGGAACAGCACGATGCGGCTACGGGCCGGGATCGTGATCTCATCGGTCAGACGGCTGTCCAGCCGGCCCCGCAGCATCTGCACGGCGGTGGCATCACCGGGGCCGGTGTTCCAGGGACGGGGACCCAGGGGTTTGACCCCCATCAGATTGTTGGCGAGGTAGGGGGCCTCGAAGCTGTTGCGCACCGCCCCCTTGGAGAAGCGGATGTGGACCGGACGGGGGCCGGGATTGATCAGGATGGCCGCCAGGGTGAGCTCCGCCCGGCGGGTGCCGGGGGCGATGGAGCGGCGGTTGGGGGGGAAGTACTTGTGGTGCAGGTGCATGCCGAATTCCCCGTTGAAGGTGAACTCGGCATTGCGCAGGGCTTGGCCTGTCTCCGCGGCGTAGGCATAGCCCGGCGCGGTGTTGATCAGGATCCCCGGCCCCTCCACTTCCTCGGGCTGGTTGGAGTGCAGCACCGGCACGGTGTTGAAGGTGCCGTTCAGCGGCCGGGCCTTCTGACCCGCCATCAGGGCCACATAGGCGTGGGCTGGCTGCGCCAGCACGAGGCCCAGACCCAGCGTCAGCCAGACACCGATGGGACCAATGGGGGAAACTGATCTCAAATTGCGACAGGCTGGTGGAGTGGGTGGCCAGAGGACGGTAAGGCGGGATGCGACCGTCCCAACCGATGGGGTGCGAGGACCTGGGCAGCCCCGGATGGAACGACGGGCTCGCTAGAACGGACCCACTCTGCAGATTTTGTCATGATTCCTCCCTTCGGGTACTGCTCCGGGTCGGAGTCCGGAGCCAGCGCCCTGCGGCGGTATCAGGAACGCAAGCTGCGCCTGCTGAGTTTCTGGCGCGATGGCATCGAGCGCCAGCTGGCCGCGATGAACGCCGCCATCAGCACCCTGGAACAGCAGATGCATCGCGATCAGGCCGATCACCAGGGGTGAGTCCGCGGGCGTCCAGCTCCCGCCGCAGCTGCTCCAGCCCCTTGTGCAGCAGGCGCTTCACCGTCATCGGGCTGACGTCCATCTGGCGCCCCAGGCGCCGGTAGCTCCAGCCCGCCAAGACCACCTGGCGCACCACCAGCTGCGTCCGGGGCTCCAGCAGGGCCAGCAGCATCGCCGCCGACGGTCCCGCTTCCCCCTGGCGGCAGGGCTCGCTGGCCGTCTGGGAGGCCACGGCCTCCAGCAGGCAGGGATCGTCCAGGTTGGCGGGCCTGGCCAGCAACCGCTGCACCTCCAGCCGTTGCCACTCCGCCGGGGTGACGCCCAGGGTGCCGCAGAGCAGGGCGATTCCCCGGCCTGGATCCGCCAGCAGCATGGGGTGGCGGCTGAGTCGGTTGAAGCGTTCCTGCAGTTCCGCCTGGCGCCGCGGCAGTCGCACCATCGGGGCCGCGTCCCGCAGGTAATGGAGGATGGCTCCCCGGATGTGGGGCCTGGCGAAGGCCTCGAACGGGGTGCGGCGGTCCTCGTTGAACAGCTCGGCGGCCCGGATCAGCCCCAGCAGCCCCACCTGGAGCAGGTCGTCGAAGGACTCCCGGCTGCAACGGGCGTAGTGCAGTGCCAGAGGGCGGACCACCGCCCGGTACTGCTCCACACGCCGGTTGCGGCGGGCGGCGGCGGCGGGAAGGGTCTGGCGGCAGGAGGGTGAAGGGGCCATGGTCGTGGGGCCTGGACGTCGGCGATGTCGGGACAAGCGGGGCGTGCCGCGGCGCCGATGAAGGCTGGCGGTGCGCTCCTTTTCCAGAGAGGGCCAGGGGGGCCGAAACCCACAACCGTGAAACCACGGAAGTCTGCCGTCGGGTTCAGGACAGAGGGGCGGCCACGTCCTTCAGCAGGGCCCAGGGACCGTGCCGTTCCAGCCAGCCCCTGTCGGAGCCTTCGGTGATCAGCAGGAAGCCGGCGAAGCCCAGGGCATTGACGCTGAAGCCGGCCCCGTGCTCCCGCACCCTCCGCACGGTCAGGAACCAGTCGTCGTCGAACAGCAGGTTGTAGGGGTGCAGGGGCTCGCTGTCGCGGCCCGGCTCTCCCAGGCCCAGGTCCCTGGCATGGGTGTGGTATAGATCCGCCAGATCGGACCCGCCCAGGGGATCGCTGCGCCGGCTGAGCCGGTAGGCCCAGCTCCAGGAGGTCGACCCCGTCTCCAGCTGCTCCAGGAACAGCGGCGCCAGGGGGCAGCTGGGCTCCCCGGGGCGCCGCGGCAGCAGCTGCAGATGGCGATGGGGCTGGCTGGCGCCGGAGCGGGCGCCGCTGTTGAAGAACCACAGCCCGCCGGTGTCCCGGCCCACCTCCGCCACCGCCTGCCAGTCGGCGGCCTCGATCCAGCCGGCCTGGGGACGCCAGTCCCGGGTGATCACCAGCAGGTGCGCCTCCTGCACCGGGTACTTGTTCAGCAGCAGCACGTGGGCAGGCTCGAGCAGCTCCACCTGCAGGGGCCGGTCCCAGGGCAGGAAGGGATTGGGCCGGGGACCCCCCTGGCGCAGGTGCCGGGGCGTGGAGGAAAGCAGCTCACGGACGACGAAGGGCTCCATGCCGGGGACCGGCAGGAGGCGCGTGTCGAGCGGCACCAGGGCCCCCTGGCGGCGGGCCCGCTCCGTCACCTCCCGGGCCCGCTGCCAATGGCGCTCAGCTCGCACCGGCCTGCAGTCGGGCCAGGGAGGCGCCCCGGTAGTAGCGCCCGAGGATCTCGTTGTATCGGAGTCCCTGCTCCGCCAGATCCTGGGCGCCATGCTGGCTCATGCTGGCCCCCAGGTGGCCGTGGGCCTCCTGGGTGATGCGGTAGGTCGCCGCGTAGAGGCTCTCGACGATGCCCCCCTGGTAGCTGAGGATCACCCCGGAGGTGCTGGCGGTGGCCTGGCGGGTGCGGGCGGTGACGCTGCCCAGGCCCCGGTAGGCCTGCCAGCGGGTGGTGTCGCCCAGGTGCCAGTGGGCACTGGCCGGACGGGCCATGTGGGCCATGGCGTAGGACCGGGCCGCCACGGCCTGGGCCTTGAGGGCCTCCATGTTCCAGCTGCTGGGCATTTCGGCGCCCACCACGGAACTGATGTAGCGCTCCAGGGAGATGTGGTTCACCAGCTGGAGGCCCTGGGATCCGCGCAGCACCCTCAGCCGGCCTTCGTAGGGACGCCCGTCCACCTGCAGGACGTGGTCGGAGCCGGTCTCCATCCAGACCTCGGCCCGTCCGGCCATGGCCGCCGCCAGGTCGGGGGCGTCAGCGGGACCGCCCTCCTGGACGGGGCGGCCGTCCCGGTCGACCAGCCGCCAGTAGCCGCTGGCGCCGAGCCGGGGGGAGGGGGAGGCGCCCAGCAGGGCCACCCGGATCTCGAGGGGCACCTCCGTGCCGGCCTCCGGCTCCACCAGGGCGGGGTCGGGATGGCTCAGGCTGGTGCGCTGGGCCTGCAGGGAGGCGGCCGCCAGCAGATCGCTGTCCGGGGCGGCGCTGGCCCCGGTGTTCGCCTGGGAGACCTCCCGGGGCTGGGCGATCAGGGCTTCCAGGAGGTCGGGATCGGAGCGGGAAGCCCCTGCCGGGATCAGTTCCTGGGCGGCGAAACCCGCTCCCACCGCCACGACGGCCAGGGGGGCGGTGAGCAGGATCGGGTGGCGGCGGCAACCCTGCAGCAGTCGCCGGCCGGTGGCGCGGAAAGCGGCGATGGCGGCCGTGACATGCCGGCTCACGGCGGAGATCCACAAAGAGGTGCATGGATCATGCCGGAGAATCCGTCTGCGTCGCCGCCCGGCGCAGGACGGTCGCCCCATCGCACAGCGGCCCAGCCCTGTCGTTCAGGCGGCCGCTTCGGCCCGCAGGTCGCGCTGCATCAGCTCCTGCACGGCCTGGCGGGC
Organism: Cyanobium sp. Copco_Reservoir_LC18; assembly: GCF_009834675.1. Lineage (NCBI taxonomy): Bacteria > Bacillati > Cyanobacteriota > Cyanophyceae > Synechococcales > Prochlorococcaceae > Cyanobium > Cyanobium sp. Copco_Reservoir_LC18. The sequence goes on along the minus strand of NZ_ASAC01000012.1, from coordinate 124,938 downwards.
CTCCAGCTCGCCCGCCAGCAGGCGCACCACCTGCCCGCAGATGGGCAGTTGCCAGCCCTCCCGCTCGGCCAGGGCCAGGGTGGCCCGGGCGGTGCGGGGCCCCTCCACGGTGGCGCCGATCCTGGCCAGGGCGGTGGTTTCGTCGCAGCCCTCGGCCAGCAGGCTGCCGAAGCGGTAATTGCGGCTGAGACTGCTGTTGGCCGTGGCCAGCAGGTCCCCCAGGCCCGCCAGCCCATAGAGGGTGGTGGGCTGGCCGCCGAGGGCCGCGAGCACGACGGCGATCTCCGCCAGACCGCGGCAGAGCAGGGAGGCCTTGGCGTTGGCCCCCAGGCCCAGGCCGTCACTGATGCCGGCAGCCAGGGCGATCACGTTCTTGAGGGCCCCGGCCGCCTCGGTGCCGATGGGGTCGGCGTTCGTGTACAGCCGCAGGTGCGGGGTCCGCAGCTGCTCCTGCAGCCGGCGGGCCAGCAACGGGTCGTCGCTGCTGAGCACGCTTGCGGCGGGCAGGCCCCGCTCCAGCTCCTCGGCCAGGTTCGGACCGCTCAGCACCGCCAGCGGCACCGCCGGCAGGTGGCGCCGCCAGAGCTGGCTGGCGGTGCAGAGGCTGTCGAGATCGATGCCCTTGCTGCAGCTCAGCAGCGGCAGGCCCTCCGGCCAGCACCCCCGCAGGCTCAGGCTCAGGGGGGCGACCCCCACCATCGACACGGCCACCACCACCAGATCGCAGTCCTGCAGCAGGGCCGCCGGGTCTCCCCCATCGCGCCGCGACCAGCTGCGCAGATGGTGACCCTGGCGCTCCCAGAGCCGCAGCAGCGTGCCGCCCCAGGCACCCCGACCCAGCACGGTGATGCGCAGACTCATGGACCGACGCGTGGGGCGGTTCCCCGGAAGGAACCGCCATCATGCGCCATCTCCGTGTCCGCCATGCCGAGCACCTCCAACCCCTGCTGGCAGGACTGGGACGGTCAGGCCCTGATCGTGGGCCCGGGGGGCATCGGCCGGGCGCTGGCGGCCGAGCTGGCCCGGCGGGCGCCGGGGCTGCGGATCCGCACCGCCGGCCGCCGCGATGCGGACATCCGACTTGATCTGGCCGATGACGCCAGCCTCGCCGCACTGGCCGCCTCTGCCGCCGACGCGCTCGCCCCCCTCCGGGTCGTGATCAACACCGCCGGGCTGCTGCACGACGGCCCCCTGCAACCGGAGAAGCGCCTCTCCCAGGTGAGCCGCCAGGCCCTGGAGCGCAGCTTCGCCGTCAACGCCTTCGGACCCCTGCTGCTCGCCCAGGCGGTCGAAGCGGCCCTGCCCCGCGACCGGCCGGTGCACTTCGCCAGCCTTTCGGCCCGGGTGGGCAGCATCGGCGACAACCGCCTCGGCGGCTGGTACGCCTACCGGGCCGCCAAGGCGGCCCAGAACCAGCTGCTGCGCACCCTGGCGATCGAGTGGCAGCGCCGCCTCCCCCAGGCCTGCGTGACCCTGCTCCATCCCGGCACCACCGCCACCCCGCTCTCGGCCCCCTTCGGCCGCTCCGTGCCGCCCACGGCCCTGTTCAGCCCGGAGCGGGCGGCCGGCCACCTGCTGGATGTGCTGGAAAGCCAGACGCCCGCCGGCAGCGGCGCCTTCCTCGCCTGGGACGGCCAGCCGGTGCCCTGGTGAGGCACCCGCTGGCGGGCGGCGCTCAGGCGGCGTGGCTGCGCAGGACGTCCAGGGGGATCACCTCGAGGGTGGAGAGGGCGGAGCTCTCCAGCCGCACGGGGGGGGCCATGCCGTCCTCGTAGGCCTCCAGCCAGCGGGCGGCGCAGACGCACCAGTGATCCCCGGGGCGGAGGCCGGGGAAGTTGTAGGCCGGCATCGGCGTCGACAGATCGTTGCCCTGGGCGCGGCTGTAGGTCAGAAACGACTCGTTCACCACGCAGCAGACCGTGTGGCGGCCGAGATCACCGGGATCGGCATGGCAGTAGCCGTCCCTGAACCAACCGGTGAGGGGCGCACAGCCGCACTCCTGCAATGGTTCTCCCAGCACGTTGCGGCTTTCGGCAGGGGGCTGCAAGGGGGAGGCGACCAAGGCCGGAACGGTGCAGGAACGGGGAGAGTCTGACGGAGGACTGGCACAAATTGCCCCCAGGAGGTTGACGAATTCCGGGGGAGAGGGGTTAAAGGTCTTTCAGCACGACCCCCTTCATGAGCTGGGATTTCACCGAGGATGCGGCCTTCCTGGCCCTCTGCGACGCCTACAAGGAAAGCGGTGAGCCCTCCGCCATGGAGTTTCTGGCCCATGGCGAGGGTGCCTTCCATTTCCAGGAACTCACCCAGAACGCCGCCGGTGAGGGGATCGACCTGAGCGACTCCGACGCCCTCGATGCCTTCCAGCAGGACGTGATCGACAGCCTGGAGGAGCTCTGCAGCTGAGCCCCTCGGGGCCGGGCTCAGCCGTAGAAGAAGGCGATCTCCTTGTCCTTGAGACCCTCCCAGCCCGCTTCCCGCAGGCGCTGGTCGAGGGTGAGCCGATCCAGGTGCTTGGCGCCGGTGCGGACGATGCGGTTGCGCATCGACTTCTTCACGCCGCTGCGGGCCCGGCGGCTCTCCAGTTCCATCACTTCGCCGTAGAGGGCGAGCATGGCGGCCGGGATCGGGGAGCCGTCCAGATCCACGCCCGCCGCGATGGCGTCATCAACGCCGCCGGGTCCTGCGATGGCCATGGCCAGGGATGCGAAGGGAGAGCAAAGCCTGCCATGGCCTGGGGCCTTCTCAGGCGCTGAAATAACGGGCCTGGCTGTGGAGGGCCACCAGGGCGGTGGTGCTCTGCTCCGGCTCCAGCTGGTCGCTTTCGTCCATGGTCAGGCCGATGCGGTCGGCGCCCAGCCAGGCCAGCTGCTGGCGGGAGTCGGCCACGTTCGGGCAGGCGGGATAGCCGAAGGAGTAGCGGCTGCCCCGGTAGCGCTGGGCCAGCACGTCCCGGAGCGCCGTGGGCTCATCGGCGGCGAATCCCATCTCCCGGCGGATGCGGGCATGGGTCCATTCGGCCAGGGCCTCGGCCATCTGGACCGCCAGGCCGTGGAAATAGAGGTAGTCGCTGTAGCGATCGGCCCGGAAGAGCTCCTGGGCGAAGCGGGTGGCCCCTTCGCCCATGGTGACGGCCTGCATCGGCAGCACGTCCGCCGGCCGCTGGCTGCCGTCGGGAGCCGTCTCCAGGTCGCGGTAGAAGTCGGCGATGCAGTAGCGGTTGCCGCTGCGCTGGCGCGGCAGGGCGAAGCGCCCCAGCTCGCCGCCGCCGCTGGTGGCCGGATCCCCGTCGGCCATCGCCGAAGGATCGAACACCACCAGCGCATTGCCGGCGCGGCCGCAGGGGAAGTAGCCGTAGGCCACCCGGGGGGTGAGCAGGCCCTCCCGGCGGCAGCGGCCGAGCCACTCCTGCAGCACCGGTTCCGCCTTCTCGGCGAGCATCGCCTCGTAGTCCTGGCGGCTCTGCTGCTGGGTCTTGCGCAGCTGCCACTGGCCGGCGAAGAGGGCGTTGCGATCCAGGTAAGCGAACACCTCGTCGAGGTCGATCCCGGCCTCGGTGAGCACCCGGGTGCCCCAGAAGGGGGGCGCAAGGGCCGGTTCGGCCGGCACCGCCGCGGAGCGTTCGTCGCTGGCGGCCTCCCCGGGCTCGGCCGGCCCCGGAGCCTCCCCAGGCTCCACGGTCGCCTCGCCCCCATCGGCGGCGGCCGCCCCGGAGGCGGGCTCAGCCAGCCCCAGGCCCTCGGGACCGCCGTCGAGGAAACCCTGGTGGTCGTCCCAGCGGCCGGCCGCCTTGGCCTCCATCAGGGCATCCATGAAGCGGAGGTCGGCGAAAGCGTCCCGGCCGTAGATCACCTGGCCCCGGTAGGCCGCTCGGCAGTCGCCGTTGACGAACCGCGGTGTCAGCGCCGCGCCGCCGAGGATGATGGGAACGGAGATGCCCACCTCATTGAAGGTTTCGAGGTTGTCCTTCATGAAGGCGGTGGATTTCACCAGCAGGCCGCTCATGGCGATGCAGTCAGCACCGTGCTGCCGCTGGGCCTCGACGATCGCATCGACGCTCTGCTTGATGCCCAGATTCACCACCTCATAGCCATTGTTGGTGAGGATGATGTCCACCAGATTCTTGCCGATGTCGTGAACGTCCCCCTTGACGGTGGCGATCAGGAACTTGCCCTTGCTGCTGGATTCCCCCTCCTGGCGTTCCATGTGGGGTTCGAGGAAGGCCACGGCCGCCTTCATGGTTTCGGCGCTCTGCAGCACGAAGGGCAGCTGCATCTGCCCCGATCCGAACAGTTCCCCCACCACCTTCATGCCATCCAGCAGGAAGGTGTTGATGATCTTCAGCGGTGGATGCTCCGCCAGGGCCTCCTGCAGAGCCGTCTCCAGGCCGATGCGTTCGCCGTCGATGATGTGCTGCTTGAGCCGCTCCTCCAGGGGCAGATCGGCCAGCGACGGCCCGGAGGCCCGGGCTTCCCTGGCGCTGACACCCTCGAACTCGCTGGTCAGCAGGGTGAGGGGATCGTGGACGCAGATGCCGTCCTCGAAACGACGCCGGTCGTGGATCAGATCGCGGCAGATCTGCTGGTGCTCCTCGCTGATCTTCGCCAGGGGCAGGATCTTCGCCGGGCTGACGATCGCCGCATCCATGCCCGCGGCGCAGCAGTCGTGCAGGAACACCGAATTGAGCACGATGCGGGCGGCCGGCGACAGCCCGAAGCTGACGTTGCTGACCCCCAGCACCACATGCACGCCCGGAAGATCCTGGCGGATCCGGCGGATCGCCTCGATCGTGGCGGCCGCGTTGGCCCGGTCCTCCTCGATGCCGGTGGAGATGGGCAGGGCAAGCGGGTCGTAGAAGATCTCATGGGCGGGCAGGCCGAACTCGAGCGCGTCCCGGTAGGCCCGCTGGGCGATGGCGAACTTGCGCTCGGCGGTGCGGGCCATGCCCTCCTCGTCGATCGTGCCCACCACCACGCCGGCGCCGTAGTCACGGGCCAGTTCGAGCACCTTGAAGAAGCGCTCGTCGCCGTCCTCGTAGTTGGTGGAGTTGAGGATGCACTTGCCACCGGCCACCTTGAGGCCGGCCTCCATCTTCTGCCACTCGGTGGAATCGAGCATCAGCGGTAGGTTCACGTTGGTGACCAGCCGGCTCACCAGATCGTGCATGTCCTTGACCCCATCGCGCCCCACGTAGTCGACGTTCACATCGAGCACGTGGGCGTTCTCCTTCACCTGGCCCCGGGCCACCGCCACCAGGCCATCCCAGTCCTCGGCGTTGAGCAGCTCGCGCACCTTCTTCGAGCCGCTGGCATTGAGCCGCTCGCCGATGATCAGGAACGAGTTGTCCTGGAAGTAGGGGGTGACGCCATAGATCGAGGCCACCGCCGGCTCGTAGTGGAGCGGTGGCCGCTCCAGCCGCTGCCGGGGCTGCCGCACCTCGCGGGGGGCCGGCTTCAGACCGGCGGCGAGGTCCGCCAGGGCGCCGATATGGGCGGGGGTGGTGCCGCAGCAGCCACCGATCACCTGCACCCCGAGATCCTCGACGAAGTGCATCAGCTGCATCCGCATCTCGGTGGGGGTGAGCCGGTAGTGGGCCACGCCGCCGATGTTCTCCGGCAGCCCCGCGTTGGGGATGCAGCTCACCACGAAGGGACTGTGCTGGCTCAGATAGCGGATGTGCTCCTTCATCTGCTCCGGACCGGTGGCGCAGTTGAGGCCGAGCACGTCGATCGGGAAGGGCTCCAGGATCGCCACCACCGCGGCGATGTCGGAGCCCACCAGCATGGTGCCTGTGGTTTCCATGGTCACCGAGACCATCAACGGACGCCGCTCTCCAGCTGAGCTGAAGGCCTCCTCGATCCCCTGCAGGGCCGCCTTGATCTGCAGCACGTCCTGGCAGGTCTCGACGATGAACAGGTCGACGTCCCCGGCGATCAGGCCGGCGGCCTGCTCCCGGAACGAGGCCTTCATCGTGTCGAAGTCGATGTGGCCGAGGGTGGGCAGTTTCGTGGTGGGCCCCATCGAGCCGGCCACGAAGCGGGGCTTCTCGGGCGTGCTGTAGGCGGCGGCCATCTCGCGGGCCAGTTCGGCGGCCCGGCAGTTGATGGCGAAGGCCTGGTCCTCCAGTCCGTACTCGGCCAGCACGATCGAGGCGGCCCCGAAGGTGTCCGTCTCGATCACGTCGCAACCCACCTCCAGGAACTGGCGATGCACCGCCTGGACCGCATCGGGCCGGGTGAACACCAGGTTCTCGTTGCAGCCCTCCAGGGCCGGGCCACCGAAATCCTCCGCCGTCAGGTTCATCTCCTGCAGGGAGGTGCCCGTGGCGCCGTCGAAGACGAGCACCGGCCGGGTCGGACCGTGCAGCCAGTCGAGGAAGCCGATGCGGTCAGTGGGGTGGTGGATGGCGGCGGTGACGACCATCAGGCGTCGATGCGGATGCGGGTGACCCAGTGGTCATAGGAGGGATCGCGGCCCTCCGTGATCGCCGTGAGGCGGTCGCGCAGACGCTCCATCACCGGGCGGTGGCTGGAGAGGTCGGTGGATTCGATCCGGCGCACCGGGGTGACCCGGGCGGCGGTGCCGCTGAGGAACACCTCGTCGGCGATCATCAGTTCGGTCTTGTCGACGGCCCGCTCGAGCACGGGGATGTCCATCGAGCGCGCCAGCTCCATGATGCTGGCTCGGGTGATGCCCTCGAGGATGTCCTGATCGACGCCGGGGGTGATCAGCACGCCGTCCCGGACGATGAACAGGTTCATGCCGCTGGCCTCGCTCACCTTGCCGCGGCTGTTGAGCAGCAGGGCCTCATCGAAACCGCTCTTGACGGCTTCCGTCTTGGCCAGCGAACTGGTGATGTAGGCGCCGCTGATCTTGCCCCGCAGGGGCAGGGAGCGGTCCTCCTGGCGGCACCAGCTGCTGATGCGGCAGCTGACACCCTCGGGGGAGAGATAGTCGCCCATCTCGATCCCGTAGATGAGGAAGTCGGTTTGGATGTTGTGCAGCCGCGGGGCGATGCCGAGATCGCTGGTGTAGACGAACGGCCGCAGGTAGATCGGGCAGGTGGGCCGGTTGGCCTGCAGAAAGGCATGGATGGCGTTATGGATCGTCTCCTCCGGCAGTTCCGTCAGCAGCAGCCGGGCGCTCTGGCTGAGGCGACGGGCATGGCGATCGGCCCGGAACAGCAGGATCTCGTTGTTGTCGGCGGGGTTGGGGAGGGCCCGCATGCCGCCGAAGGCGCCCGTGCCGTAATGCAGCGCATGGGTGGCCACCGAGAGGGTGGCCTCGGCAAAGGGGACGCATTGTCCGCCGAACCAGGCATAGGGCAGGAACTGGTGCATGGAAGGCGGTGGCGACGATGCGATCTTCTCATCGCGTTCGGCAGGATGGGGTGATGCATCGACTCGCGTCCATCGCCGGGGACAGGACGGAGGACGACGGCGGCCTCTTCGTGGAGCAGCCACCGGCCCCGCTGGTGCTGCTCAGCAGTGCCGACACGGATCTGCTGGCGGTGGCCCAGCTGCTCGAAGCGGAGCCGGAGCTGCTGCCCGGGGAGCTGCGGGCCCTCAACCTCTCGGCCCTGCAGCACCCGGCGGTGATCGACCACTACGTGGCCACCAGCCTGGCCAGCACCAGGCTGGTGGTGGTGCGGCTGCTGGGGGGACGCGGCCATTGGAGCTACGGGCTGGAGTGTTTGCGGCAGTGGGCCGGTGCCGCGGCAGGCCGCCAACTGCTGGTGCTGGCCGGCACCGCCGAGGAGGAACGGGCCCTGGCCTGCCTCGGCAGCCTCGATGGGCCCCTGGCGTCGGCCTGCGCGGCCTGTCTGCGGGAGGGGGGGCCGGCCAACCTGCGCCTGCTGCTGCGCACCCTGGCCGCCCTGCTGGCCGGGGAGCGTCCCGAGCCGCCATGGCCCGCACCGGCCGCCGATCCCCTGCCCCATGACTGGCGCGACGAGCCCGGCTCCCGGGTGGGGGTGATCCTCTACCGGGCCCTCTGGCAGGCGGGGGATCTGGCCCTGATGGAGGCGCTGCTGGCGGCCCTGCGCGGCCAGGGTCTGGCGCCGCGGGCCCTGTGGGTGAGCAGCCTGCGGGACGCCGCCGTGCAGCGGGGGGTGGGCGATCTCCTGGCCCGGGAGGGGGCGGAGGCGGTGCTCTGCGGCACGGGCTTCGCCTCGGTGTCGTTCGAGGAGGCGGGGCTGGGGGCGCCCCTGTGGGAACGGCTGGGGGTGCCGGTGCTGCAGGTGCTCTGCAGCGGCCGCAGCCGCGGGGCCTGGAGCGCCAGCAGCATCGGTCTGGCGCCCCTGGACCTCAGCCTCCAGGTGGCCCTGCCGGAGCTGGACGGGCGCCTCACCACCCGGGTGGGGGCCTTCAAGGAATGGAGCGCCACCAGCGACATCCTGGCCACGGCCCTGCATCGCTATGTGCCCGAGCGGGAGCGCCTCGACTGGATCGCCAGGCTCACCGCCGCCTGGGTCGACCTGCGCCGCACCCCGGCCGCCGGGCGCCGCGTGGCCCTGGTGCTGGCCAACTACCCCAACCGCAACAGCCGCCTGGCCAACGGCGTCGGCCTCGACACTCCGGCCAGTGCCGCCCTGATGCTGGGCTGGCTGGCGGAGGCCGGCTACGACCTGGGGGCGGCCGGGGATCTGCCGACCGACGGCGATGTCCTCATCCACCGGCTGCTGGAGGGCCGCAGCAACGATCCGGAGAGCGGCCACCGCCCGCCCCTGGACCACCTGCCCCTCGCCAACTACCAGGCCTGGTACGCCACCCTGCCGCCGGAGGGCCGCCAGCGGCTGGAGGCGGTCTGGGGGCCGCCCGAGGTCGACGCGGGCCTGGAGCCGGCGCTGCTGGCCGAAGGGGTCACGGGCCCGGCGTTCCCGGTGCGCGGACTGCGATTCGGCCGGGTGCTGCTGCTGATCCAGCCCGAGCGTGGCTACGACCGGGATCCCAGCCTCAGCTACCACAGCCCCGATCTGCCCCCCACCCACGCCTACCTGGCCCAGTACCTGTGGCTGCGCCAGGGCTTCGGCGCCCAGGCGGTGGTGCACGTGGGCAAGCACGGCAACCTCGAATGGCTGCCCGGCAAGGGGCTGGGGCTGTCCCAGGACTGCTTCCCGGAGTGGGCCCTCGGCCCCCTGCCCCATCTCTATCCCTTCATCGTCAACGACCCGGGGGAGGGCAGCCAGGCCAAGCGCCGCGCCCAGGCCGTGATCCTCGACCACCTGACCCCGCCCCTGGGAAGGGCCGGGCTGCACGGCGATCTGCAGGGCCTCGAGGTCCTGCTGGATGAGTACTGGGAGGCGCGCCAGCTGGGCAGCGCCCGGGCGCCGCTGCTGCGGGAGCGCCTGGGCCAGCGGCTGCAGGAGCTGCAGCTGCCCGCCACGGCCCAGCCGGATCTGGACGGCCAGCTGGAGGCGGCTGACGGCTACCTCTGCGAGCTCAAGGAGGCCCAGATCCGCCTCGGCCTGCACACCTTCGGCACCCTGCCGGCAGCCGCCAAGCTGGCGGAACTGCTGCTCTGCCTGGCCCGGGCGCCCCAGGCGGGGGTGCCCGGGCTCACCCAGGCCCTGGCCCTCGATCTGGGCCTGGATCTGGATCCCTGGTCGGATCCGGAGGAGGCTCCCCTCTCCGATGCCGACCGCGGCCGCCTCACCTCCCTCCGGGGGAGCGGTCCCCTGCTGCGCCATGCCGGCGACGGGGTGGCCCTGCTGGAGGCCCGCGCCCTGGAGCTGGTGGAGGCGGAGCTGGGCGGAGCCCCCGGGAGACCGGCGCTGACGCCGGAGACACCCGTGGGGCCAGGGTCGCCCGTGCTGCCGGGGGCAGCCACCGAACGGGCGCTGGCGCACCTGCGCCGGGCCCTGCTGCCGCCCCTGCTGGCCTGTGGTGGGGCGGAGCGCCAGTCCCTGCTCACCGGCCTGGCCGGGGGCCGCATCGCCGCCGGGCCTTCGGGGGCGCCCACCCGCGGGCGGCCGGACCTGCTGCCGACGGGGCGCAACTTCTACAGCGTCGATCTGCGCGGCCTGCCGACGGAGGCCGCCTGGGACCTGGGGCGGCGCAGCGCCGAGCTGCTGCTGCAGCTCCATCTCCAGGAGGAGGGCGACGACCTGCGCAGCCTGGCCCTCTCGGTCTGGGGCACCGCCACCATGCGCAACGGCGGCGAGGACATCGGCCAGGCCCTGGCCCTGATGGGGGTGCGACCCGTCTGGGATGGCCCCACCCGCCGGCTGGTGGATGTGGAAGCGATTCCCCTGCGCCTGCTCGGCCGGCCGCGGGTGGACGTGACCCTGCGCATCTCGGGCCTGTTCCGTGATGCCTTCCCCCAGCTGGTGGGCTGGTTCAACCGGGCCACCCGCCTGGTGGCCGGCCTCGAGGAGGACCCCCGGGACAACCCGCTGGCGGCGTCGGCCCAGGAGGAGGGCCACGGGGGGCGCATCTACGGATCAGCGCCCGGCGCCTACGGGGCCGGGCTGCAGGGGCTGATCGACAGTGGCCACTGGGAGGAGCGCGGCGACCTGGGCGAGGCGTTCCTGAACTGGAGCGCCTGGCGCTACGACGGCGATCCCGGCGATGCCCCCAGTGGCGGCGCCATTGAGGCCAGGGCGGATCGGGCCGGCCTGGAACGGCGCCTGGCCCAGGTGCAGGTGGTGCTGCACAACCAGGACAACCGGGAGCACGACCTGCTCGATTCCGACGACTATTACCAGTTCCAGGGGGGCCTGAGCGCCGCCGCCGAGACGCTCCAGGGCAGGGCGCCGGCCCTCTGGTTCGGCGACCACTCCCGCAGCCAGCGCCCCCGGCTGCACCGGCTCGAGCGCGAGTTCGACAAGGTGCTGCGCTCCCGGCTGTTGAATCCCCGCTGGATCACTGCCATGCAGGAGCACGGCTACAAGGGCGGCTTCGAGATGGCCGCCAGCCTCGATTACCTGTTCGCCTACGACGCCAGTACCGGCCGCGTCCCCGACTGGGGCTACGGCGCCATCAGCGCCGCCTGGCTGGAGGACGGGGCCGTGCGGGCATTTCTTCGACGCGCCAATCCGTGGGCCCTGAGGGACATGGCGGAGCGGCTTCTCGAGGCGCACCATCGCGGCCTCTGGAACGGGGCCGATCCGGAGCGGCTGGAGCGGCTGCGGCAGCTGGTGCTGGAGAGCGAGAGCCTGGTGGAGCAGCGCTGAACCAGGCTCCGGGAGCCGCGGGGATCAGAGCTCCAGATCCCGCACCATGGAGCGGAACGGATCGGTGGTGCCGGGCTTGGCCGGCGCCTGGGAGCCTGCGGGCTGGCCCTGGGCCTCGGCCTCCTTCTGCTGCTTGGCCGCCGCCGGACCACCGGGCAGGTTGGTGGGGGTCACGGCTGCCCCCTTCATGCGCTGGCCGAGCTCGGCGGCGCTCATCTGCTGGGCGAAGGTCTTCTTGACGGGCTTGGGGATGCCGCCGGTGAGGTTGACCGACCCCTTTTCGGTGGGCTGGATACCGGCCAGACCGGGGGTCATCTTCTCCACCCGGGCCTCCATCGAGGCCACCTCCGCCACCATCTCCTTCTCACCCGGGCTGTCGGCGTTGCCGGGGAAGGTGTGGCGGATCGTGTTGGACCGCTTCATGAACTTGACATCACCGAGGCTGCTGGAGGTCTCGGGATCGAGGAAGAAGGTCTCGGCCTTTGGTTTGGCCTTGGCGGCAGCCTCGGGCTTGCTCACCGAAGCGGCACGGGAACCGAACAGACGATCGAACAGACCCATCGACGCAAGGAGGAAGGTGTCAGCAAACCCTAGCGGCCGCGGAGCACCAGCCCATGGGTATCCGTACCACAACTCATCAGAAGGCCCCGGCGCTCCAGGTCGGCGGCGATCGCCTCGCACACCAGCGGCGTCGGCTGCCAGTGGCTCTGCATGGCGTAGTCGTACCAGACCTCGGCGCCGTCGAAGCCCAGATCCGCCGCCGCGGCGATCAGGCGCTGGTGGGGCAGCCGGTAGCGGGCGGGGTGGGCGAGCAGTGCCAGGCCCCCGGCCGCGCGGATCGCCGTCACCACCGCCTCGGCCCGCAGGGCCGGCCCCACCACGGAGGTGCCCTGCAGGTAGGGGTGGAGGGAGGGGTGCTCCTCGGCGAAGCCCAGCCCGAGCACATGCACCAGGCAGCCCTCCAGCAGGCAACTGATCTCCACCCCGCGCCAGAGGGTGGGGATGGCCGCCCCCCGGCGGCGGTGGTCCTCCAGGGCGGCGCTGATGGCGCCGTGGGCCGCCAGGCCGTGGTGGTCGGTGACGGCCAGGTGCTCCAGACCGATGGCCACGGCCTCGGCCGCCAGATCGTGGGGGTGGAGGCTGCCGTCGCTGCAGATCGTGTGGCAGTGGAAATTGAACCGCTCCGGGCAGCTGTCGGCCCGCACCTGGCGCAGCACCGGGGTAAGGGGATGGGCGAGAGCCTCAGGCCGCAGCACCACCGCTCTCCTGCTGGGCCAGCCGTTCGGCGCGCAGCCGCCGCCAGCGGGCATAGAACTGGATCGAAGCGGCCATGAACACCACCAGGGCCACCAGGAACCAGGTGGCGGCACCGGTGGGGAACTGGTTCTTGAAGACCACCAGCATCACCACCAGCACCAGCATCAGGGTGGGCAGCTCGTTGAGGGCCCGCAGCTGGCGGCCGCTCCACTGGCATTCACCCCGCTGCAGCTGGCCCATCAGCCGGTAGCAGAGGTGGTGGTAGACGAGCAGGCCCGCCACCACGGCCAGCTTGGCGTGCATCCAAGACTGCTTGAGCCACAGGGGCTGCACCAGCAGCAGGCCCACCGCCATGGCCACGGCCACCACCATGCCCGGGGTGGTGATGATGTTGGCCAGACGCCGCTCCATCAGCCCGTACTGCGCCTCGAAGGCCTGGCGAACGGGCGGCTCCAGCTCGGCGGCCTCCCGGTGGTAGATGAACAGGCGCACCAGGTAGAACAGTCCGGCGAACCACACCACCACCCCGACGATGTGGAGGGTCTTGAACCAGAGGTAGGCCTCGGGGGGCCAGGTCAGGGCGAGGGTCAGGGGCAGGGACAGCGTCATGTCGGGGCCCGGGGAGGCGCGTGGCGCGGCGGATCGCCAAGTTAGTCGCCGCCGGATGGGCGGCGGCGAGGCTCAGCCCTCCCCCACCAGGCGGCAGCAGCGGCGGGCCACGGCGGCGCTGTAGGCCCGGTCCACGGGCCCCAGCCGCGGGCTGATGGCGCCATCGCGGCAATCCACCACGATCCGTTCCCGCCGGCTCTCCTGGTCGCTGACCCGCAGCCTCAGCTGCCAGTGGTGCTTGGCGCTGCGGCTGATCTCGTCCCCGCAGACCGGACCGACGCAGAGGCCCGGAGACGCCGCCACCGGCGCCGGGACCAACGGCAGCAGCAGCAGCAGGGCCATCAGCAGGCCAGCCCAGACCCCCGCTCCCCAGGCGCGCACGGCCGGCCTCATCCCGCCAGCTCCAGGGGTTTCCCCTGGGGGGCATCGGTCTCCTCGGCCCCGTCCATCGGGGGATGGAAGTGCTCCCACACCTGCCGGGCCAGGGCCGGTCCCATGCCGGGGACGGCGGCGATCTGCTCGGGGCTGGCCAGCTGGATGGCGTCGATGGAGCGGAAGTGGGCCAGCAGGTCCTTGACGCGCTTGGGGCCCAGGCCGGCGATGTCGCTGAGGCGGGAGCGCTTCATCCGCTCCCCCCTCTGCTGGCGGTGGAAGCTAACGGCGAAGCGGTGGGCTTCGTCGCGCAGGCGCCGCAGCAGCACCACCCCCAGCTGGTCGGCCTCCGTGTCGAGGGGCTGGCTGGAACCCGGCAGGAACACCTCCTCCCGCTGCTTGGCCAGGGAGCACACCGTCAGCTCCTCGTGCAGATCCAGCTCCCGCAGGGCCTCCATCACCGCCGACAGCTGGCCCTTGCCGCCATCGATCATCACCACGTCCGGCCAGTCGCTGAGGCCATCGGTGTGCAGGGCCGAGGCGCCGGCCTTGCGCAGGGCGGCCAGGTCGGCCCCCTCCGCCTTCGCCTGGGACCAGCGCCGGAAGCGCCGTCGCATGATCTCCGCCATGGCCATGAAGTCGTCGGAGTGGCCGGCGCGGATGCTGCTGCTGCGGATCCGGTACTTGCGGTAGTGCTGCTTGGCCGGCAGGCCGTCGATGAACACCACCTGGGAGGCCACCGCGTCGCTGCCCTGGATGTGGCTGATGTCGTAACCCTCGATCCGGCGCGGCGGCACCGGCAGCTCCAGCAGCTGGGCCAGGTCCTCGGTGGCCAGCAGCTGCTGCTCCGCCCCCCGCTGGGCCCGGGCCAGCTCGAAACCGGCGTTGCGCTCCACCAGCTCGATCAGATCCGCCTTCTGGCGCCGCTGGGGCACGGCCAGCCGCACCTTGCGGCCCCGCCGTTCCGCCAGCCAGTCACCGATCAGCTCCTGGGCCGGCAGGGGGTGCTGCAGGAGCAGCTCCGGCGGAATCTCCACCGGGTCCACCTGGCTGTAGTGCTCCTCGACCCCCCGCTGCAGCACCTCCGCCGGCGTGGCGATGGCCGCGTCGGCGGTGTAGCCCAGGCGCCCCACCAGCTTGCCGGCGCGCATCTGGAAGATCTGCACGGCCGCCACCCGCTCGTCCGAGGCCAGGGCGATCACGTCCCGGCTGATGGAACTGTCCCCCAGGCTCATCTTCTGGTCGGCGGTGAGCAGGTCGAGGCCCTGCAGCTGGTCGCGGACCCGGGCGGCGGCCTCGAAGTCGAGCCGCTCGGCATAGCGCTCCATCTGCTGCCGCAGCAGGTCCAGCAGTTCATCGTTGCGGCCCTGGAACACCATCGCCACCTTGCGCAGGATGCGGTGGTACTCCTCGGAGCCGATCTTCTCCTGGCAGACCCCGGGGCAGCGGCCGATGTCGTAGTTGAGACAGGTGCGGTCGCGGTAGAGGGGCTGGGGTCGCTGGCGCAGCGGAAACACCCGCTTGACCACCGCCAGGGTGCGGCGCAGCAGGCCCACATCCACGTAGGGGCCATAGAAGCGGTCGAGGGGACTGCGCAACCGGCGCCGGCGGGTGATGAAGATGCGCGGGTAGGCCTCGCTCCAGGTGATGCAGAGGTAGGGGTACTTCTTGTCGTCCTTGAGCAGGACGTTGAAGTGGGGCTGGTGGTTCTTGATCAGGTTCGATTCGAGCGCCAGCGCCTCCGCCTCGCTGTCGGTGACGATGAACTCGATCTCGCAGACCTGCCGCACCATCAGGGCGATGCGGGGACTGATGTCGTGGGAGTCGCGGAAATAGCTGCGCACCCGGGCCCGCAGGCTCTTCGACTTGCCGATGTAGAGGATGCGGTCGCTCGCGTCCCGCATCAGATAGCAGCCGGGCTCCGCCGGCAGCTCCCGCAGCCGGGCCGCCAGCCGCTCGCGCTGCAGCAGCAGCGGCCCGACGACATCGCCGCCCGGTTCAGCCATGGCGGAGCCTCAACCGCCGTACTGCCAGCCCGTGGCGGCCAGTTCCAGGGCGGCGGCGTCGCGGTGCAGGGTCGCCGACTTCACCTCCCCCACGAAGACGGTGTGGTCGCCATGGGCCACCTGGCCCACCAGGATGCACTCCACCGCCCCGAGGGCATCGTCGAGCACCGGCAGGCCGAGGGGACCGAGCTGGAACGGGGCGGCATCGAAGCGTCCCCCCACCCCCTTCTGGGGTTTGAAGAACACCGCCGCCAGGTCCTTCTGATCGGCGGCCAGCACGTTGAGGGAGAAACGGCCGCTGCGCTGGATCATGCCGTTGCTGGTGGAGTCGGCGCGCACCGCCATCACCACCAGGGGAGGCTCGAAGGACCCCTGGGTGACCCAGCTGGCGGTGAAGCCGTTGACCTCGTCGCCTTCGGCCACCCCGCAGATGAACACACCGTGGGGGATCTTGCGCAGCAGCGTCTTCTTGGCGGCCGCGTCCAGGGCAACGTCGGTCATGGGGTGGGCGGCAGGGATTGGGCGACTCTAGGAACCCGGCCGGGTCCGGGAACCCGCCCGGGCCCTTCTCCATAGGCTGGGGCGATGCGAGCCCTCTACCCCGGCAGTTTCGATCCCCTCACCCTGGGCCACCTCGATCTGATCGAGCGGGCGGCCGGCCTCTTCGACGGGGTCGTGGTGGCGGTGCTGATGAACCCCTCCAAGCAGCCCGCCTTCCCCCTGGAACGGCGGCTGCAGCAGATCCGCTGCGCCACCGAGGGAATCGCCGGGATCGAGGTGGGCCATTTCGACGGTCTCACCGTCACCTACGCCCAGACCTGCGGCGCCCAGGTGATCCTGCGGGGCCTGCGGGCGATGAGCGACTTCGAATTCGAGTTGCAGATCGCGCACACCAACCGGACCCTGGCCCCCCGGGTCGAGACCCTGTTCATGGCCACCGCAGCGCACCACAGCTTTCTCAGCAGCTCGGTGGTGAAGGAGGTGGCCCGCTTCGGCGGGGACGTGGGTCACATGGTCCCGCCGGGAGTGGCGATCGACCTGGAGAGGCTCTTTAATCGACAGGCAGCTCCCGGAACCCGATATGGCTGAGGTCCGCTTCACCGTTCTCGATCAGCTGGACCAGCTGGAGGACATCGTTCTCGACGGCAGCCGGATCCCCTTCAGCGGTGGCCGTCTGGTGAACGAGCAGGACGCCATCGAGATGATGGATGCCCTGCGGGAGGCCCTGCCCGGCCAGATCTCCCAGGCCGAGGATCTGATCCGCCAGCGGGAGGGCTTCATCGAGAAGGCCCGGCTGCAGGCCGAGGAGATCGTCACCCAGGCGCGGCGCGAGCGGGAGCAGCTGATCAACGCCGCCGCCATCCGCCAGGAGGCGGAGCGCCAGGTGACGGAACAGCGGGAACTGGCCCGCCAGCAGTGTGAGCAGATGGTGCTCCAGGCCCGCCAGCAGGTGGCCCAGACCGAACAGGAGCACCAGGCCCGGATGGCCCAGTTCGAGCAGCAGTTCGCCGGGCGTCGGCAGCAGCTGGAGCAGGAGGCCCAGCAGCGGCGCCAGCAGCTGGAGCAGGAGGCGGCGGAGCGCAACCGCCAGCTGCTCGAGCAGCACGAGCGCAGCCGGGCCCAGGCCCTGCAGGAACTAGAGGGCATCCGCCAGGAAGGGCTGCGCATCCAGCGGGACAGCCAGGCCGAGGCCGAGCGTCTCCATGCCGATGCGCTCCAGTTCCGCCAGCAGACCCAGCAGCAGTGCGATGCCCTGATCGCCCGCAGCCGCCAGGAGGCGGCCACCATCCAGGAGGGCGCCAACCGCTACGCCGAGCAGGTGCTGGGCGAACTGGAGGTGCGCCTCAAGGAGCTCAGCCAGGTGGTGCTGGGGGGCCGGAGGGAGCTGGTGCGGCTGCAGGCCCAGGACACCCAGGCCGCCAGTCGCCCCCCCGAAGCCCCCATTCCCCTGGAGAACGCCGCCGTAGACCGGGCGCGACGGGCCGCCGGCCGTCTGCGGCGGGCCGCCAGCCGGGGGCTGGCCAGCTGAGGCAGCCGCCCCAGCGCCGGCTCAGATCCCCGATGGGCAGGCCCCCACGGCCTGCACCTCCCGCAGCACCCGGCCGATGGTGGTGTTCGGAGCCCCGGCCCCGGCGGACACGGCACTGACGTAGCGGGGGCCGTCCGGCGTCTGCAGCACGCCGCTGATCGAGCGCACGCCCGTGAGGGTGCCGGTCTTGGCGAAGAGACGGCCGTCGAGGCTGGTCCCCCGGTAGAGATTGCGCAGGGTGCCGCGGCGTCCGGCGATGGCCATCGAGCTGATGTAGTCCCTCGAATAGGGGTGGTGGTCCATGCGCAGCAGCAGGGCCACCAGGAAGCGGCTGGTCACCCGGTTGGCGCGGTCGAGGCCGCTGCCGTCGGCCACCCTGACCCCCTCCATCGGCAGCCCCTGTTCGACCAGCCAGAGGGTGTTGAGCCGGCTGGCCTCGGCCACGTCCCAGGTGCCGGCCGCCTGGCGCAGCAGCACCTCGGCGGTGAAGTTGTGGCTTTCGGTGTTGGCCAGGCTCAGCAGGCCATGCATGGAGGTGGAGGGTTCCTGGTGGATCAGCACGGCATCGGCGGGGATGGGCTGACGGGCGGACACTAGGGTGAGCTGCAAGGGCGACCCTCCGCCCTGGTTCATGGCCCGACGCAGCAGCGTCTGCAGCCGGGAGGGGGGATTGCTCACCGCGTCGTCGATGGCGTTGCTGGTGATCGCCAGCCGGGTGATCGGGGCCCCGTAGGCGTAGGCCCGGTCGGCCACGTGCCAGCCGCTGGGCCACCAGTTCTGGGAGGCTTCCTCCGCCAGTTCCAGCCGCACCGGACCACCCCCCGGGGCGGTGGCGGCGCCGGCGGCCATGGCCAGCTGGGCGAAGCGCTGGAGCTGGGGCAGGGCCAGGTCGGGGTCCCCCTGCCCCGTGAGCCGCAGGGTGCCGTCCTGGAGGCGCCAGAGCTGGGTGGTGAGCCGGTAGTCGGGGCCGAGGCGATCAAGGGCGAAGGCGCTGCTGACCAGCTTCTGGTTGGAGGCCGGCACCCGGGGCTGACGGCCGTTGACGTCGGCCAGCAGGCGGCCGCTGCCATCGGCGACGCTGACGCTCCAGCGGGGGCTCTCGCTGCCCAGCACCCGGGCGACCTGCCGCTGCAGGCTGGGGCAGCTGACCTCACTGGCCAGCCGCGGCATGCCCACCGGGGGGGGCGCCGGAGGCAGGGTCGCCATCGGCAGGGGGCGCTCGCTCCGGGCCGAAGGCAGGGCAGGCGCGTTCTGGGCCAGGGCCGCCGGGCCCGCCGACCCGGTGCCGGCAGCGACCAGCAGCAGGGTCGCCAGCCCCAGGGGCTGGCGGTGGCGTCGGTGGCCGGGGCGGGCGGAGGCGGTCATGTCAGGAGGTTCCGAGTTTCAGGCCCGTGACGGTGCCGTTGAAGCGGTAGTTGGTGCCCTCCAGCTCCACCGGGGCGCCGATCTTGATCGTCTGGTTGCCGAAGACCACCCCACCGGCCGTGCGGCGCCCCTGCCCCTCCAGGACGAAACGACCATCGAAGGTGCTGAAGGTCTTCTGGTTGGGATCGGGGGCGCTCACCACCTTCCCGTCGGGGGTGAGGGTGGAGATGATGCGATCGAAGGGGATGATCTGCTTGACCGCCACGCTGCCGTGGGGCTGGTTGCGGATCACGATCGCCACCTTGCCTTCGGCCCGGGCCTGCTCCAGCAGCTCCAGGGGGGCGGCGGCGGGGGCACCGCGCACATCCACCATCACGGTGACGGGCTCGAGGGCGCCGGTGGCCTGGGCCACCGCTCCGCTCAGCCGGGGGCTCCAGATCACGCCCCCGATCGCCAGCAGGGCGGCGGCGGCGGCGCCGACGTCGACGAGGCTGAAGGAACGGGACCGGGGCGATTCGCTGGGCATGGGCATGGGAAAGCCCGCGAAGTGTACGCAGCCTTTCCGGGATCCACCAGCTGCCCCGGCCGGTCCGCTCCCGACCGGGGTCTCAGTTCTGCAGGTCCTCGATCATCTGGCCAAGGGCCCGCAGGTTGCCGCCCAGACCGGCCTCTTCACGGCCGCTGAGGGCCAGGTCCTGCTGCTCCGCATCGGGTTTCTGCTCGAAGCTCGCCGCCAGCCGGAAGCCGTCGGGGTCGAGCCGGTACAGCTCCCACTCGCCCGGGTAGGCGCAGCGCAGGGCCCGGTCGGCCTTGGGCAGCAGGGCATAGGCGGCCCGCCAGCCCGCCAGGAAGCCGCGGCGGCGCTGGCGGGCCACGCTGCCGATGCCCACGGCGGCATCCTCCAGGGCGGGATTGATCAGCACCACGGCGTCGCCGTGGCCGCCGCAGACCTCCTCCACCAGCTCGTACTCCGCCTGGCTCGCCCCCACCAGCAGCAGCACGCCGCTGGAGGGTCCCTCCTGCTGGCGCCGCCGCTGGTCGGAGAAGCTGCCGATGTGCTCGGCCAGGGCCGGCGCATCCCGGCGGGCCAGGGCGGTGGCACCGGCATCGGGAAACAGCAGCCGCACCCCGGGCCGCTCCGCCATCAGTCCCTCCAGCAGCCGCAGCACCACGGGCATCAGCCGCAGCCCTTCGAAGCGGAACTCGACGGTCCAGCGGCCCCCCGATCCGGCCCCCAGGGCCGCCTGCAGGGCCTGCAGGGCTTCGGCTTCGGCGGTGCGCAGGTCGGCGGGCAGCATCGGCGGACGGCAGGGCTGATCGGACCCTACCCAGGCGCTTCCGCCAGCCTGCGGCGGGCCTGCTCCAGGGCCGCCGGCAGTCCGGCCAGCTCATCGGGGCTGTTCCAGGGGCCCAGGCTGATCCGCAGGCCGCTGGCCGCCTCGGCGGGGCCGTAGCCCATGGCGAGCAGCACGGCACTGGTGCCGGCCGTGCCCGCCGCCGCGCCGGCGCTGGCGCAGGCCGATCCGCTGCTCACCGCGTAGCCCCGGCGGGCCAGCTCCCGGACCAGCCGCCGACCGCCCAGGGGCCTCCCGTCCGGCCCGTCCACCAGCAGGCTGATGTGGTGTGGCAGGCGCCCGGCGGGGTCGTCCGGCTCCGGGCCGCTCAGCCGCACGCCCTCCCGTTGCCGCAGGGCGGCCAGCAGGGGATCCCGCAGCGCCACCATTGGATCAACACCGCCATGGGCCGCCAGGCGCCGGTCGGCCAGCTCGAGGGCCGCCGCGAAGCCGGCCACCAGGGCCACCGGCTCGGTGCCGCCGCGACGGCCCCCCTCCTGGGCGCCGCCGATCAACGGTTCGAGCCGGACGCCGCGCCGCACCAGCAGGGCCCCCACCCCGCAGGGACCCTGCAGCTTGTGGGCCGCGCAGCTGAGCAGGTCCACCGGCAGCCGGCTGAAGACGACCCGGCGGTGCCCCACCACCTGCACCGCATCGACATGGAACCGCACGCCCGCCTGGCGGCAGAGCGCCCCGATCGCCTCGATCGGCTGGAGAGTTCCCACCTCGCTCTGGCCCCAGAGCATCGACACCATTCGGGTCGGCGGCGTCAGCAGGCGCCGCAGGATCTCCAGGTCGACCACGCCGCGGCGGTCCACCGGCAGACGCCGCACCTCCCAGCCCCGGCGCTCCAGGGCGGCGGCGGCGGCGTAGCTGGCGGGGTGCTCCACCGCCGAGAGCAGCAGCCGACCCGGCTCCAGTGCCCCGGCGGAACCGACCAGGGCGGTGTGGATCGCCTCGCTGCCGCCGGAGAGAAGCACCAGTTCATCGCCGCCGCAGCCCAGGCTCGCGGCGATCGCCTGGCGGTCGCGCTCCAGCCGCTCCGCCGCCGCCAGGCCGGGGCCATGGAGGCTGGAGGGGTTGGCCCAGGCCTCGCGCTGGGCCTGATCCATGGCCTCGAGCACCGCAACGGCCGGGGGGGCGGTGGCGCAGGCGTCGAGGTAGATCTCAGGGGGCGGGGGCATCGCGGGAGAGGCGGCCCCGGGTGCGGGATTCCAGGGATTCGCCGGCCAGGGCCACCAGGTCGTCGAGGGAACGACCCTCCAGCAGGGCCGTGACGCGGGCCCGGGCTTCGGCGCTGGGACAGGCCTCCGGGCGCAGGCAGCCGTTGACACAGGCGGTGGCGCAGTCGATGGCGCTGCCACTGGTGTTGTCGTTGGCGCCATCCCCCGCCTGGGCCGGGCCGGTGGTTGGCGGTGCCATCGCCAGGGCGGGGGGCATCTCCTCGTCCTCGCCGAACAGCGACGGGGCCACGACACCGTCAAACACCGCTTCGGCCGGCCCGGTCATGAACACGTGGCCGCTGGCTTCGTCCCAGTGGATCTCCAGGGGGCCCCCCGGCAGATCCAGCCGGGCCTGGCGGGCGGCCAGGCCGAGCCGGTGGCAGGCCACCAGGGTGGCGCAGGCGCCGGTGCCGCAGGCCAGGGTGGGCCCCGCCCCCCGCTCCCAGACCCGCATCACCAGATGGTCGGGGGCGAGCACCTGCACGAAGTGGACGTTGGTGCGGGCCGGGAACGCGCCGTGGACCTCAAGGGCGGCGCCGAGGCCCTCCAGATCGACCGCCGCCACGTCGGCGACGGGCACGACGGCGTGGGGATTGCCCATGCCGGCGGCCGCCACCGCCAGCCGCTGGCCCAGCACCTCCAGCTCCCCCACCGGCAGTCCCTGCTCCCCCACCGCCAGGGTGGTGGGCACGGTCTCGGGGGTCAGGAACGGCGGCCCCATGTCGACGCGGATGCGACCGTCCTCGGCCAGGGCCGGAACGATGCGACCGGCGAGGGTCTCGATCTCCCAGCTCCGGGGGGCCCGGTCGCCGTCGCTGTCCGCCAGGAACCTGGCCAGGCAGCGGATGCCGTTGCCGCACATCTCCGGCTCGGTGCCATCGGCGTTGAAGATCCGCATGCGCAGTTCCCCGCCCTCCCGGGGCGGCAGGGCCAGGATCACCCCATCGCCACCGACCCCGAAGCGGCGGTCGCAGAGCCGCTGCACCCGTTCAGGCGTCAGGCCGAACAGGCCCTCAGGATCCTCTAAGCTGCGCCCATCCAGGAGCAAGAAATCATTCCCCAGACCCTGGTATTTGCTGAATTGGAGCACCTGAAGCACCGTTCCGTGAGACCTGGAGGTTGGGGTCGATCCTATGCAGAGTTTCTTCGAAAAACGGGGACCCAGGCTCGACACCACCCTGCCCAGCGTCCGTCACGTCCAGGAGCTGATCCGAATCCGCACGCCCGTGAATGTGGTGCTGCTCTCCGGTAAGGAGTTCGATGGCATCATCCGCTGGCAGGACAGCCATTTCCTGGCGATGAGCACCGAACCCGGCACGCCGCTGCTGCTGATCAGCCTGGCCGCGGTGGCCTCGTTGCGCGCCCTCAGCTGAGTCTCTCCATGGGCTGTGACACGATCACTCCCATTCCCATTGGCCCGTGACCGACCCCTCCCGCTACCGGCCCGAAGCGATCGAGCAGCGCTGGCAGCTGCAGTGGGAGCAGCTCGGACTGCACGCCACCCCCGCACAGACCGGGGACGCCGGCGACGCCTACTACGCCCTGTCGATGTTCCCCTACCCGTCGGGGAGCCTGCACATGGGCCACGTCCGCAACTACGTCATCACCGACGTGATCGCCCGGGCGGCCCGCCTGCGGGGACGGCAAGTGCTGCATCCCATGGGCTGGGACGCCTTCGGTCTGCCGGCGGAGAACGCCGCCATCGAGCGGGGCGTCGACCCTGGCGACTGGACCGACCGCAACATCGCCCAGATGCGCGACCAGCTCAAGCGGCTGGGCCTCTCGATCGACTGGGACCGGGAGGTGGCCACCTGCCACGCCGATTACTACCGCTGGACCCAGTGGCTGTTCCTGCAGTTCCTGGATGCGGGCCTGGCCTACCGCAAGGAGGCGACCGTCAACTGGGACCCCATCGACCAGACGGTGCTCGCCAATGAGCAGGTGGATGCGGAGGGGCGCTCCTGGCGCTCCGGTGCCCAGGTGGAGAAGCGCCGGCTGCGCCAGTGGTTTCTGAAGATCACCGCCTACGCCGATGCCCTGCTCGACGATCTCCCCTCCCTGGAGGGCTGGCCGGAGCGGGTGCGCACGATGCAGGCCAACTGGATCGGCCGCTCCCTCGGGGCCGAGCTGACCTTCACCACCGAGAGCGGTGCCGCCATCACCGTCTTCACCACCCGGCCCGACACGATCCACGGCGCCACCTACGTGGTGCTGGCTCCGGACCACCCGCTGGTGGCCGAACTCACCAGCGACGACTGCCGTCTCTCGGTGACGGCCTTCTGCGATCTGGTCAGCCGCCAGAGCGAGCAGGAGCGCACCGCCGAGGACCGGCCCAAGCGGGGCGTGCCGATCGGCGCCTGGGCCCGCAACCCCGCCAGCGGTGAACGCATCCCCGTCTGGATCGCCGATTACGTGCTGGCCGACTACGGCACCGGCGCCGTCATGGGGGTTCCGGCCCATGACCAGCGCGACTTCGCCTTCGCCCGCCAGTACGAGCTTCCCGTCAGGCGGGTGGTGATCCCCGAGGGGTCCGATCCCCACGCCTACGAGGGCCAGGCCTGGACCGAAGCCGGTGTGCTGATCGGCTCCGGTTCCTTCGACGGCCTCACCACCACCGAGGCCAGGTCGGCCATCGTCGCCTGGGCCGAGGAGCAGGGCTGGGGCCAGGGACGGGTGCAGTACCGCCTGCGCGACTGGCTGATCTCCCGCCAGCGCTACTGGGGCTGTCCCATTCCTGTCATCCACTGCGACAGCTGCGGCGTGGTGCCCGTCCCCGACGACCAGCTGCCGGTGGAACTGCCCCGGGACATCCCCCTGAGCGGCAAGGGGGGCACCCCGCTGGCCAGGTTGGAGTCGTGGGTGAATGTGCCCTGCCCCCGCTGCGGCGCCCCCGCCAGGCGGGAGACCGACACGATGGACACCTTCATGTGTTCGTCCTGGTACTACCTGCGCTACAGCGATCCCCACAACCGGACGCGGCCGTTCGATCGCGGCGCCGTCGACCGCTGGCTGCCCGTCGACCAGTACGTGGGCGGCATCGAGCACGCCATCCTGCACCTGCTCTATTCCCGCTTCTTCACCAAGGTGCTGCGGGACCGGGGCCTGCTGGGTTTCTCGGAACCCTTCGCCCGCCTGCTCACCCAGGGCATGGTGCAGGGCATCACCTACCGCAACCCCAGCACCGGGCAGTACGTCGCCCCGGCCGAAGTGGCCGACCCCAGCGACCCCCGCGATCCCGTCAGCGGCGAGGTGCTGGAGGTGTTCTACGAGAAGATGTCCAAGTCGAAGCACAACGGCGTCGACCCGGCGGTGGTGATCGACCGCTACGGGGCCGACACGGCCCGCATGTTCATCCTGTTCAAGGCGCCTCCGGAGAAGGATCTGGAGTGGGATGACGCCGATGTGGAGGGCCAGTACCGCTTCCTGCAGCGCCTCTGGCGTCTGGTGGACGGGGCCCACGGCCGCGGGCTGCGCCTGGGCGCCCCGGATGCCCCCCAGCCGGCGGCACCGGATGCCGCCCCCCTCAGCGACGGCGAACGGGACCTGCGCCGGGCCGTGCACACCGCCATCGCCGCCATCAGCGAGGACCTGGAAGGGGAGCTCCAGCTCAACACGGCCGTCTCCGAGCTGATGAAACTCAGCAACGCCCTGACCACCCACCTCGAGGGGGCCGCTCCGGCGGTGGCCACCGAGGCCCTCGCCAGCCTGCTGATCCTGCTGGCGCCGTTCGCCCCCCACCTGGCCGAGGAGCTCTGGCAGAAGCTCAGCGGCCACCCGGAAGGCCAGCCCATCAGTGCCGGGGCGAGCGTCCATGCCCAGCGCTGGCCCGCCGTCGATCCGGCGGCCCTGGTGCGCGACACCATCCCCCTGGTGATCCAGGTGAAGGGCAAGATGCGCGGCAGCCTGGAGGTGCCGGCCGACGCCGATGCCGCCACCCTCGAGAGGCTGGCGCTGGAAAGCGACGTGGCTCAGCGCTGGCTGGAGGGTCAGCCGCCCCGACGGGTGATCGTGGTGCCAGGCAAGCTGGTCAACCTGGTGCCCTGAGGGCGGCGGCGTGGTGGCGCAGGTGGTCGTCGATGAAGCTGGCGATGAAGAAGTAGCTGTGGTCGTAGCCCTCCTGGAAGCGCAGCTCCAGGGGGTGGCCCGCCGCCTTGGCCGCCGCCGCCAGGTCGGCGGGCCGCAGCTGGCTGTCGAGGAAGGGGTCGGCACTGCCCTGGTCCACCAGCAGGGGCAGCCGCTCCGCGGCACCCGGCAGCAGCAGGGTGGCGTCCCAGGCGGCCCAGGCCCGCGGGTCGGGGCCCAGGTAGGCCCCGAAGGCCTTCCGGCCCCAGGGGCTGGCGCTGGGATGGCAGATCGGGGCGAAGGCGGACACCGAGCGGTAACGGCCCGGGTGCCGCAGGGCCGCCACCAGGGCGCCGTGGCCCCCCATGGAGTGGCCGCTGATGCCACGGGCCGGCGCCAGGGGCAGCTCCGCCTCCAGCAGGGCGGGCAGCTCCTCCACCACGTAGGCATGCATCCGGTAGTGGCGATCCCAGGGGGCCTGGGTGGCATCGACGTAGAAGCCGGCCCCCTGGCCCAGGTCCCAGCCGCCCTCGGGGTCGGTGGGCACCTCCGCCCCCCTGGGGCTGGTGTCGGGTGCCACCAGGGCCAGGCCGAGCTCGGCGGCGAGCCGGTGGGCTCCACCCTTCTGCATCACGTTCTCGTCGGTGCAGGTGAGGCCTGAGAGCCAGTAGAGGGCCGGCACCCGCTCCCCGGCCAGGGCCCGGGGCGGCAGGTACACCGCCAGGGTCGCCGGCCCGTTCAGCGCGGAGGACGGGTGGCGGTAGCGGCGGTGCAGACCACCGAAACTGCGGTTCTCGCTGAGCAGCTCGAGCATGGGGACGCCGGCCTCCGGGATCGCAGGGGGTGTCAGAAGTGGATCACCGAGCGGATGCTCTGGCCGGCGTGCATCAGGTCGAAGGCCCGGTTGATGTCTTCGAGCCCCATCGTGTGGGTGATGAAGGTGTCCAGTGGGATCTCCCCCTGCTGGAACCGCTCCACGTAGCCGGGCAGCTCGCTGCGACCCCGCACGCCGCCGAAGGCGGAACCCCGCCAGACCCGGCCCGTCACCAGCTGGAACGGCCGGGTGGCGATCTCCTGGCCCGCCCCGGCCACGCCGATGATCGTGGATTCCCCCCAGCCCTTGTGGCAGCACTCCAAGGCGGCGCGCATCACCTGGACGTTGCCGATGCACTCGAAGGAGTAATCCACGCCGCCGTCGGTGCGGTCGATCACCACCTCCTGGATGGGGGCGTCGAACGCCTTGGGATCAAGGCACTCGGTGGCGCCGAGCTGGCTGGCGATGGCGAACTTGTCGGGGTTGGTGTCAATGCCGATGATCCGCTCCGCCCCGGCCATCACCGCCCCGATGATCACCGCCAGGCCGATGCCCCCCAGGCCGAAGACGGCCACGCTGCTGCCGGGTTCCACCTTGGCGGTGTTGAGCACGGCGCCGATGCCGGTGGTGACGCCGCAGCCCAGCAGACACACCTTCTCCAGCGGCGCCTCCGGGGCGATCCTGGCCACGGCGATCTCGGGCACCACGGTGTATTCCGAGAAGGTGGAGGTGCCCATGTAGTGGTGGATGGGCTGGCCGTTCCTGGAGAAGCGGCTGCTGCCGTCCGGCATCAGGCCCCGGCCCTGGGTGGCGCGGATCGCCTGGCAGAGGTTGGTCTTGCCGGAGAGGCAGAAGCGGCAGGAGCGGCACTCCGGTGTGTAGAGCGGGATGACGTGGTCGCCCACCGCCAGGGAGGTCACCCCCGCACCCACCTCCTCCACCACCGCCCCGCCCTCGTGGCCGAGCACCGCCGGGAAGATGCCCTCGGGGTCGGCGCCGGAAAGGGTGAAGGCATCGGTGTGGCACACGCCCGTGGCCACCACCCGCAGCAGCACCTCGCCGGCCCGGGGGCCCTCCACATCGATCTCGGTGACCTCCAGGGGCTGACCGGCGGCCCAGGCGACCGCGGCGCGGGATCGGACCATGCTCAGGGGGGAAGGTCCCTCAAGTGTGCTGGAAGACCAGCCCGTCGGGCTGCCCCCAGTCGCCTTTCGCCCCATAGCCGCGGTCGTTGGCACAGAGGTGGCGCAGCAGCCAGAACACCGGCTCCACGGCGTCCAGCTCCAGCTCCGCACCGATGGCCGCCAGGGTGCGGGCCCGGCCGTCGGCGAGCAGCGCCTCCACGCGGCTCTGCAGGGCCAGGATCCCGGCGGCCGCCTTCTTGCCCGCCTCCACCCCGGGCTGGTGGTAGGCGTTGACATTGACCAGTTCGCCGTAGAGTCCCACCGCCCGCTCGAACAGACCGATCAGGGCGCCGAGGCCCCGGGCGTCGAAGCGCCGCAGGGTGATGGTGATGCTCTGGCGGGCCTGCTCGGCCAGGGCGGCGCGGGTGCCCTGCAGGAACCCCTGGAGGAAGTCGGCCGGGCACTCACCGTCGATCGTGGGGATCTCCGCCGGGTCCTCCAGCACCTCGATGAAGGTCACGAAGAAGTTGTCGAGGCCGTCCCGCAGCTGCTGCACGTAGGCGTGCTGGTCGGTGGAGCCCTTGTTGCCGTAGACGGCCAACCCCTGGTGCACCACGACACCGTCGCGGTCGAGCCGCTTGCCCAGGGACTCCATCACCAGCTGCTGCAGGTAGCGGCTGAACACCTCCAGCCGGTCCCGGTAGGGGAGCACCACCATGTCGCGGCGCCCCTGGCCGCCGCCGGCCACATGCCAGGAGGCGGCCAGCAGGGCGGCGGGGTTGGCGCGCAGATCGGGCACCCGGGTCAGCCGGTCCATGGCGGCGGCCCCCTCCAGGAAGCCGCGCAGATCGGCACCGATCAGGGCGGCGGGCAGCAGGCCGACGGCGCTGGTGATGCTGGTGCGTCCGCCCACCCAGTCGAACATGTCGAAGCGCCGCAGCCACCCGGCCGCTTTGGCCTCCTGATCCAGGTGGCTCCCCGCCATGGTGATGGCCACCGCCTGGGCGTTCCAGTCGCCCCCGGCGGCCAGCACCCGGGCCCGGGACTGCACCATGCCCAGGTGGGGTTCGGGGGTGCCCCCCGACTTGCTGACCACGATCACCAGGGTGGTGGTGAGCCGGTCGGCCAGGCCGGCGAGGGTGCGGGCCATGCCGTCGGGATCGACGTTGTCGAAGAAGTGGAACGGCAGTCCCACCCCCTGGCGCGCCAGGGCCCGGAGCATCAGCAGGGGGCCCAGGCCGGAACCGCCGATGCCGATCCAGAGCACATCGGTGAAGGGCCGGCCGCCGGGGGCGGTGACCGTCCCGGCCAGCACGTCCCGTCCGAAGGCTTCGAGGCGGTCCACCTCCGCGGCGATCGCGGCGGCCACCGCCGGCTCGGGGGCCAGCTCCGGGGCCCGCAGCCAGTAGTGGCCCACCTGCCGCCCCTCGTCGGCGTTGGCGATGGCCCCGGCCTCGAGGGCCTCCATGGCGGCGAAGGCGCGGGCGAAGGGGGCTTCGAAGGCCTCGAGATCCTTCTCCTCCAGGGCCATCCGGCTCACGTCCAGCCAGAGGGCGAGATCGGGGTCGTGCCAGAGCAGCTGGCGGAATCGCTCCCAGAGGGCAGCGGCATCTTGGCCGTTCAACGGCGGCAGCGGGGACATGGCTCCTGGGACGCCGTGACGGGCCCCCGAACCGTATCCATCAGCCTCCATGTTCGGCAAGCGGATCGGCGGATGCGGGCTTTCCACCACGGGGCCGGCGCCGGGAGCGCCCCCGGTGCGGGAAGAATCCGACCGTGTTCGTTACAATTGATCTAAAGAGCGCCATTCCGCTTGCTGTCCCGCCCCGCCGGAACTAAGCCCCGACGCTCCGGCCCCGAGCCGGCGGTCGCCGCCCCGGCTCGCCAGCGTCACCAAGCCTTTCGCCACCTCCTGCACCGCCACGCCCTGAAGCTGGGCCTGCTGCTGGTGGCCGGCGGCCTGGTGCTGGTTCCCCTGAGCCGCCAACCCCAGGTGGCCCTGCGCAGCTCCTTCCTGCTCACCGATGGCGGGCGCCAGGGCAGCTCCTTTCCCCTGATCACGCCCTCCACCAGCGAAGGGCTGCGGCCCGATCCGGTGGATTTCACGCCCGAGGAACTGCGGGAGCTCAACCGTCGCTTCGGCGTCCACGGCCCCCAGCCCCGGCTGGCCCAGCTGTTCACCGAGGGCATCGACCAGCTGCAACCCCTGCGCAGCCACACCCTCGGCCGGCTCGAGGAGCTCAGGCCGGTCATCCTCAGCGAGAGTCGCCGCCACCACATCAATCCGATGCTGGTCACCGCCGTGCTCTTCGACGAGCTGCAGCACGCCAAACCCGGCGAAGATCTGCCCCTAGCCGCCCGCAGCGGCCTGTTCAACACCCACGGCCCCGCCCAGCTGAGCGTCGGCGAGCTCGTCAAGCAGGGCCTCCTGCCCGCCAACGCCACCCCGGAGCAGATCGACGAGGCGCGCATGGAGCTGCTGGATCCCGACCGCAACGTCCGGCTGCTGGTGGGCAAGTTCGTGCGGCTGAAGCAGGCCCTGGGGCTCTCCGGCAACGCCCTGCTGATGGCCAGCACCTCCCCCGCCGATGCCAAGGCCATCGCCACCCTGGCCTACCTGCACAACGGCAAGCTGGACTACCCCGGTCGGGTGCTGCGCTACATGCAGGACCCCGAGCTGCACGCCCTCCTCTACGGAACCCGCAAACCGATCACCAGCCCGCTGATCTGAATCCGGGCCCCCGCTCTGCCTCCGGATCCTCGCCCCACCCCGATCAGCACAGCACCCCCAGCGCGGCCAGGCGCACCTGCAGTTCCCGCCAGTCGAAGCTGCGCGGATCCATGCGCTCGCCGCCCAGATCCACGTGCCGGTGCGTGGTGATGTTGCTGGGGGGGATGCCGTAGCGGCGCATCCAGCGGGCCAGCACCACCGCGAGGGCGTCGTACTGGGCGGCCGTGTAACCGCTGTGGCTGGGGTCCTGGTTCTCGCCGTCGAGGGGCGTCTCCAGGCTGAGGTGCAGGGCGAAGTTGTTGATCGAGCCGGCCAGCTCCGGGTTGGTCACCACCCAGCGGCCGTTGAAGGCGGAATTGCCGGCACCGAAGGCCCGCTTGGCGGGATCCAGCGCCTCCACCACCTGGCCGTCGAGGCCGATCAGGGTGTGGTAACTCACCTGATCCTCGTCCCGCGGATGGGGCGTCATGAAGGTGTTGATCGCCGAGTTGATGCCGAAGACGGTCTCGTGCAGGACAACGACCTGGGGGGTGGTGTCGAGCGGCTGGCCGAAGGCATCCCGGCGGAAGCGCTCGCCGTAGTTGCTCGGGTCGATGCGCAGCCGGACGGTCTCGTAGCGGAGCCGCTCCGCCAGGCCCGCCAGGCGGGCCCGCAGGGCCGGGTCCGCCTGGCAGGCGCCGCCCAGGGGGGCGCGCCAGGCGGCCTGGGGCGGTGGCAGGGCCTGCTCGGGGGGCGACGGCGACCCTCCCCCGTCGGCGGGGGACTGGCGCACCTCCTCCAGCAGGTCGAGCAGGGAGGCGCGGCCGCCGGCGTTGCCTGGAGCGCCGAACAGGTCACGGCCCAGCCAGGTGAGCCCCCCCAGGCTGAGCACGCCCGCACCGGCCAGCGCCAGCACCAGGGGGCGCAGGGACGAGGTCATGGCTGCAGCGACAGCCAGCGCTGCCGGTTGTCGCGGGTGAGGGGGCCGTCCAGATCGGGATCGATCACCAGCTGCCAGCTGGCGATGGCCGGGGCGTCGGGCACCAGGCGGGTGGTGCGCACCCGGCCGTCCCGCGCGTAGAGCACCTGCCGTTCCGCCGAGGACCTGGCCATGGCGAGGGCCGTCGCCAGGTCCTCGGGGGTGCGCAGGCGCAGGTCGTCGAGGGCCAGCAGCTCATCGCCCGCCTGGAGGCAGGCCCGCTCCGCCGGCCCGTCCCGATGCACCCGCTTCAGGCGCAGGCTGCCCGCCGCGGGCTCCTCCAGCTGCCAGCCGAGGAAGGGTTCCCGGGCCGGTGTGGGCCGCAGGACCAGCCCGAGATCCGCCAGGTAGGCGTCGAGGTCGGGGTCGTCGGTGCTCTCCAGCCAGTGCGGCAGCAGCGCAGCCAGGTCGGGGGCCTGGTCCGCGAAGGCGGCGACCAGATCGGCGTTGCTGTAGCCCCGCCCGGCGACCCCATGGCTGCGCCACAGCCCCCGCAGCACCACCCCCAGGCTGGAGCCATGGCGCCGCAGGTGCAGGTCCAGCACCAGGGCCACCACGGCCCCCTTGAGGTAATAGCTGATCTGGCTGTCAGGGGAGGAGGCGTCCTGGCGGTAGAGCTTCACCCAGGCCTCCTCGGCGCTCTGTTGCAGTCCCTGCACCCGGCGACCGGGGGTGAGCCGGTAGCGGCTGAGGTCGGCCCCGAGGTCCTCGAGCAGGTCGGCCTCCGTGCCCACACCGGCCGCCAGCGGCAGCAGCAGATCGAGGTAGGAGGTCACCCCCTCGGCGAACCAGAGACCGGCCACGATCGTGGCCCGGCCGTAGTCGAGCGGCGTCAGCTCGGCGGGCTTGAGGCGCCGCACGTTCCACTGGTGCAGGTACTCGTGGGCCACGAGCTGCAGCAGCTTGCGGCGGCCACCGGGACCCGCCAGGGCGCGGCGGCCGTACTGGAGCACGCTGGCGTGGTCGTGTTCCAGCCCGCCGAAACCCGACTCCAGCAGGTGCAGCACGAACAGGTAGCCGTCACTGGCGGGGGCGCTCTCCCCCATCAGGCGGCAGCAGGCCAGGGCGATCCGTTCCACGTCGTCCAGCCAGGCGGGATCCTGCACGGGCAGGTCGCCCCCCCAGGTGACCCAGCGGTGCGGCACCCCGGCGACGCGGAAGGGGTGGCAGGGGTGGGGGCCGGCCTCCAGCGGCGCATCGATCAGCCGGTCGTAGTCGGCGGCCATCCAGGCCCCGTCACCGGTGGCGGGGAGGGGGAGGAAGGCCTGCCAGCCCTCGGGCAGCCGCAGCTCCAGGCGGTGGGGATTCCAGCGCTCGCCCGTGGCTTCCAGCACCACGCCGGCCAGGGCCAGGAAGCCATGGTCGGCGCTGAGGTGGCAGGTGCGCACGGTCAGTTCCGTGGCCTGGAGGTCGTAGCGGACGATGAGGGGATCGGGGCGGGTGAGGGACAGCCGCCAGCAGGCCTCCGCCCGTCGCGTCGGTACGACCCGGGTCTCCCCCTGAACCACCTCCAGACCCTCCAGGTTCCGGACGTGGTCCCGGATCAGGTACGAGCCCGGGGTCCAGGCGGGAAGCCGCAGCTCCGGCTGCAGGCACCGGGGGGTGAGATGGAGGGTGACCCGGACCCGATGGCGATGGGGCTCCCGCAGGTCGAGCTGAACGACCGGCCCGGCGGCCGTGTCGGGGTGGGGTGGGTCGTCAGACACGGAGCTCGATCGACGCCGTGGGGACGGCCAGACGGGCCTCCTGGAGGGCCACCCGGGCGGCATAGGCCCGGGTGATCCGGCCCAGCAGCCGCTGCAGGGCGGTGCTGCGGCTGAGGCGCTGGAGATCGCCCACCAGAGCCAGGGATCCGTCGTCCATGGCGGCCCATCCCAGGCCCTGGCCGTCCCTGAGCTGCAGCTGCAGTGTCACCGCCTGGCGTTCGCCGGCGAAGCCGACCAGTTCCCCCCCCCAGCGCCAGGGGAGATCGAGGCTGGCGAGGGTGGCCGCCAGGGCCTCGGCATCCCGCAGCACGGTGGGCAGGATGGAGAGATGGGACATGGACGCAATGCCCGATTCCGCTGACCATAGCGATCCCGGCGGGTCCCTCCAGTGGCCGTTGCCACAGCCGGCTCCGGCCTCCGAGGCCCCGCTGCGACTGGCGGTGATGGCCTCGGGGGCGGGAAGCAACTTCGAAGCCCTGGTGCGGGCCTGCGGCGAGGGGCGGCTGCACGGGCGGGTGGTCGTGCTGGCGGTGAGCCGGGCGGACTGCGGGGCCCGGGAGCGGGCCGAACGGCTCGGCATCTCCTGTGCGGTGATCGACCACCGCCACCAGCCCTCGCGGGAGGCCCTCGACCGGGCCCTGATCAACCTGTTCGAGGCGCACGGGGTGGATCTGGTGGTGATGGCGGGCTGGATGCGCATCGTCACCCCGGTGCTGATCGGAGCCTTCCCGGAGCGGCTGGTGAACATCCATCCCTCCCTGCTGCCCAGCTTCCGGGGCGCCGACGGGGTGGGCCAGGCCCTGGCGGCCGGAGTCACCCTGGCCGGCTGCACCGCCCACCTGGTGACCGCCGAGGTGGATGCGGGGCCGATCCTGGTGCAGGCGGCGGTGCCGGTGCTCGCGGGCGACGACCGGGAGCGGCTCCATGCCCGCATCCAGCGCCAGGAGCACCGGATCCTGCCCCTGGCCGTCAGCCTGGCCGCCCGGCGCCTGGCTCAGGGGTAGAAGGGGAGCAGCGGCAGGCCGGTGCCCGCCTCCAGGCCGCTGAGCAGGTTGAGGCACTGGACCCCCTGGCCGGCCTGGCCCTTGACCAGGTTGTCGATGGCGCTCATGACGATCAGCTGGCCGGTGCGCGGGTCCACCTGGACCGACAGCAGGCAGCGGTTGGTGTTGCGCACCCACTTGGTGGAGGGGTAGACCCCCACCGGCAGCACCTGCACGGTGGGGCTGTGGCGGTAGGAGGCCTTGAGCAGGGTCGTGCAGTCCTCCGCCGTCAGGCCGGGGTCCCGCAGCCGTCCGTACACGGTGGCCAGCAGGCCGCGCACCATCGGCATCAGGTGGGGCGTGAACTGCAGCTGGATCGCCTGGCCCGCCGCCTGGCCGGCCAGCTGCTCGATCTCACTGGTGTGGCGGTGGCCCACCACCCCGTAGGGCGCCACGGCCTCGGCGGCCTCGGCCAGCAGCAGGGTCTCCTTGGCGGCCCGGCCGCCGCCGGAGGTGCCCGTCTTGGCATCGATGACGATGCCGCCCGTCTCGATCAGCCCCTGCTCGAGGAACGGCAGCAGGGCCAGCAGGCTGGCGGTGGGGAAACAGCCGGGGGCCGCCACCAGGCGGGCCTGGCGGATCCGCGCCTCCGCCACCTCCACCAGCCCGTAGACGGCCTCCCGGCAGAGGTCATCGTCCTGGCGGGCGACCTGGCGGGCCTCGGCGGCATAGACCTCCTGCCACTGGGCCAGGGAGCGATAGCGATAGTCGGCCGAAAGATC
Source organism: Cyanobium sp. Copco_Reservoir_LC18 (assembly GCF_009834675.1). Classification (NCBI taxonomy): domain Bacteria; kingdom Bacillati; phylum Cyanobacteriota; class Cyanophyceae; order Synechococcales; family Prochlorococcaceae; genus Cyanobium; species Cyanobium sp. Copco_Reservoir_LC18. The sequence goes on along the minus strand of NZ_ASAC01000012.1, from coordinate 90,410 downwards.
CACCACCTTCACGCCGCGCTGCAGCAGCTCCGGCACCAGACCGGCCGCCAGTCCGTTCGGCAGGCTCAGCACGGCCAGATCGGCGGCGGCGGCGATGGCCTCCGGATCGGGCGAACGCACCACCAGGTCGTCCTCCAGGGGGAGGAACGGCACCAGTTCGCTCCAGCGCCTGCCGCTGCTGCGCTCCCCGCCCAGGAAGGTCACCGAGAGATCCGGGTGGCCCTGCAGCAGCCTCAGGGTCTGCAGTCCCCCGTAGCCACTGGCACCGATCACCGCAACGCGCTTGCCAGCCATGCGGAACGCAGAAGAACGCTGGATCGTACCGGCACCCTATAAATGAGGTTCGATCCTTTCTCCGATCCGTCTCGCTCCCTTGACCGTCCTGTCCGGCCCACGCCAGTCCACGGGCATTCACTTCGATGCCATCGCCGATGCCCTGGCGGCCATCCGCAACGGTGAGTCGATCGTGGTGGTCGATGACGAGAACCGGGAAAACGAAGGGGACCTGATCTGCGCGGCCCAGTTCGCCACCCCCCAGCAGATCAATTTCATGGCCACCGATGCCCGGGGGCTGATCTGCCTGGCGATGGAGGGCGAGCGGCTCGATGCCCTGGATCTGCCCCTGATGGTGGATCGCAACACCGACAGCAACCAGACCGCCTTCACCGTGAGCGTGGATGCGGGTCCGGAGCGGGGGGTGAGCACGGGCATCTCGGCGGAGGACCGGGCCCGGACGATCCAGGTGGCCATCCACCCCGATACCCGGCCCGGCGACCTGCGCCGACCGGGCCACATCTTCCCGCTGCGGGCCCGCCAGGGCGGGGTGCTGCAGCGGGCGGGCCACACCGAGGCGGCCGTCGACCTGGCCCGCCTGGCGGGCCTCTACCCGGCCGGTGTGATCTGCGAGATCCAGAATCCCGATGGCTCCATGGCCCGGCTGGCCCAGCTGGCCGACTACGCGCGCCACCACGGCCTGCGGCTGATCAGCATCGCCGACCTGATCCGCTACCGCCTCGACACCGAGCGGTTCGTGGCCCGCCAGGCGGAGGCCACCCTGCCCAGCAGCTTCGGCCAGTTCCGGGCGATCGGTTACCGCAACGAACTTGACGGCAGCGAGCACGTGGCGATCGTCAAGGGCTACCCGGAACGGGGCAGCGGCCCGGTGCTGGTGCGGGTGCACTCCGAGTGCCTCACCGGCGATGCGTTCGGATCGCTGCGTTGCGACTGCCGCCCCCAGCTGGAGGCGGCGCTTCGCATGATCGAGGCGGCCGGGGAGGGGGTGGTGGTCTACCTGCGCCAGGAAGGGCGCGGCATCGGCCTGATCAACAAGCTCAAGGCCTACAGCCTCCAGGACGGCGGGCTCGACACGGTGGAGGCCAACGAACGGCTGGGCTTCGCCGCCGACCTGCGCAACTACGGCGTCGGCGCCCAGATCCTCAGCGACCTGGGGGTGCGCCGGCTGCGCCTGATCACCAACAACCCCCGCAAGATCGCCGGACTGGGCGGCTACGGCCTCCAGGTGGTCGACCGGGTGCCGCTGGTGATGGATCCCGGCATCCACAACGCCGCCTACCTGCGGGTGAAGCGCACCAAGCTGGGCCACCTGATGGAGGCCGAATCCCATGGCCTCACGGCGGTGCTGGGCTGGCACGGCCCCCACGATCCCCTGCTGGGGGCCAGCCGACTGGAGGTGCTGCGGGAGTGGGCCCGGCGCAAGGGGCTGCTGCTGGAGCGGGAGGAGGACCCCCGCCTGCTGGCCCTGCTCGACGGCCCCGGGCTGGCCCTGCTGCTGGCCGCCCACCAGTCGCGCCAGCTCACGGCCGCCGACCTGGCCGGGCCGCTGATGGAGATGGCCCGCTGGCAGGGCACCACCGGCGTGAACCTGCTGCTGGCGCCCGATGCACGCCGCAAGGCCCATCCGAGCATCGACCTGGAGCCGGAGCGCCGCCAGCTGGCCGACCTGGTGCCGCCTGAGGGCAGCGAGCAGGGGCGGACCCTCACCTGTCCCCTGCTCAACCTCACCCCCGGGGCCTTCATCGTCTGGTCCTGAGGGGTGCCCGGGGCCGGATGTGGTCAGTCCTCGATCGTCACCGTGCGGATCCGGCTGCCGTTCTTCAGGGCCAGCACCACATCGATGTTCTCGGTGTGGCCGAACACGGTGTGCTGGCCATCCAGGTGGGGCTGGGGACCATGGCACAGGAAGAACTGGCTGCCGCCGGTGTTGCGGCCCGCATGGGCCATCGAGAGGCTGCCGGCCTTGTGCTTCTGGGCGTTGATCTCACAGGGGATGGTGTAGCCGGGACCGCCGGTGCCGGCCATGCCGCGGGCACCCTCGCGGCTGTTGGGGCACCCCCCCTGGGCCATGAAACCGTCGATCACCCGGTGGAAGGCCAGGCCGTCATAGAAGCCGTCCCTGGAGAGCTTCACGAAATTGGCGACGGTGCCGGGGGCATCGGCGTCGAACAGATCGATGGTGATCAGGCCGGCGTCGGTGTCCATCAGGGCCTTGGTCACGGTCGAGGAGGCAAACTTCGACTGTATCCGTCCAGGGCACCCCGCATCCATGGCCAGCACCGAGCCCCGTTCCCCGTCACCCCAGGCCAGCGGTCTGCCGACGTCCGACCTTGCGAAGGCCCGTCTGGGAGTGCTCGGCGGCAGCGGCCTCTATGCCATGGAGGGCCTCGAGGACGTGCGTGAACTGACGGTCGACACCCCCTACGGGGCTCCCTCCGACAGCCTGCGGATCGGCCGGATCGGCGATCTGGAGGTGGTGTTCCTGGCCCGGCACGGGCGTCACCACACCTTCACCCCCAGCGAGGTTCCCTACCAGGCCAACCTCTGGGCCCTGCGCTCCCTCGGCGTGCGCTGGATCCTCTCGGTGTCCGCCGTGGGTTCCCTGCAGGAGAGCGTGCGGCCCCTCGACATGGTGGTGCCCGATCAGTTCATCGACCGCACCATGCAGCGGCCGCTCACCTTCTTCGGTGAGGGCCTGGTGGCCCACGTCGGCAACGCGGACCCCTACTGCGCCGTGCTCTCCCGGGTCCTCGCCGACGTGAGCGACAGCCTGATGCCGGAAGGGCGCCAGCTGCACCGCGGCGGCACCTACCTGTGCATGGAGGGGCCGGCCTTCTCCACCCGGGCGGAATCGGAGCTCTACCGCTCCTGGGGCTGCACGGTGATCGGCATGACCAACCACACCGAGGCCCGGCTGGCCCGGGAGGCGGAGATGGCCTACGCCACCCTGGCGATGGTCACCGACTACGACTGCTGGCACGCCATGCATGACGCGGTCACCGTCGAGCTGGTGATCGACAACCTGCGGGCCAATGCGGCCCTGGCCCAGCAGATCGTGCGGCTGGCGGCCGAGCGGGTGCAGGCCCTGCGGCCCCCCAGCCCGGCCCACCAGGCCCTGCGCGATGCGCTGATGACGCCGCCCGCCCAGGTGCCGCCGGCCACCCGGCGCCGCACCGAGCTGTTCACCGCCCCCTACTGGGGCCCGTTCAGCGAGGGCGAGGTCACGAGGGAGACGACGCCGGCGGCAGGCTGACCCCGAGGGCCTCGAGGCACTGCCGCAGGCCGGGGCCGTGACGTTCCAGGGCTGATCGGGCCGCCCCGGCCTCAAGCCCGGAGGCGGCCATCAGCAGCGCCAGGCGCACCGATCCTCCGGCCCGCTCCAGCAAGGCCAGCCCCTGATCGCGTGGTACGCCGGCCAGATCCCGCAGGATGCGCAGGGCCCGGTCCTCCAGCTTGCTGTTGGTGACCGCCACATCCACCATCCGGTTGCCGTACACCTTGCCCAGGCGCACCATCACGCCGGTGGAGAGGATGTTGAGGGCCATCTTGGTGGCGGTGCCCGCCTTGAGCCGGGTGGAGCCGGTCAGCAGTTCCGGCCCGGTCAGCAGGCGGATGTCGATGTCGCAGGGCATCGGCACCTGCTCAGCGGGCACGCAGGCCATGGCCACGGTGAGGGCCCCGATCGCCTGGCCGTGGGCCAGCCCCCCGAGCACGTAGGGGGTGGTGCCGCCGGCGGCGATGCCCACCAGGGCGTCCCCGGGGCCGAAACCCCGCTGGAGCAGATCGTCGCGGCCCGCCTCCCGCAGGTCCTCCAGTCCTTCGGAGCTGCGCAGCAGGGCCGCCGCTCCGCCCGCCAGCACCCCCTGCACCAGCTCGGGGGGACTGCAGAAGGTGGGCGGACACTCCGCCGCGTCCAGCACCCCGAGCCGTCCGGAGGTTCCCGCCCCCAGGTAGAAGAGGCGCCCGCCGCCGGCGAGCCGCGCCGCGATGGCGTCGATGGCGGCCGCCAGCTCCCCGGCGGCGGCGGCCACCGCCTGCTGGGGCAGCAGGTCGTTGGCACAGAAGAGCTCCACCAGGCTGGCCGTGGGCAGCTGGTCGAGGGTCTCGCTGGCCGGGTTGGGCCGCTCGGTGAGCAGGTGACCCCTGTCGCCGCCTGGGGCGCTCAAAGCAGACCTTCGAGGCGCCGGCGGAAGGCCTCCAGCTCCGTGTCGCCGCTGGGGCCGGCGGCATCCGCCCCGTCGTCGGCCGGATCGGGCTCCTCCTTCCAGCCCGTCACCTCCATGTTGCGTTCGGGCGGGGCGAGCAGCAGCCGCTCCTCCTCGCTCTCGGGCATGAAGCCAGTGGGCACGAAGCGGGCCTCGTAGCCCGCCTCGGCGCAGAAATCCTCCAGATCCTGGCGATTGAGGGCCTCGACGCAAGGCACCGGAAAGTCCTGGGCCTCGAGCAGCCCGGCGTAACGCTCGGCGTCGTCGGGGTTCTCGAACAACAGCACCACCGTCCGACCGCCGAGCTCGAGCGAGTGGATGCCTTCCTGGTCGCTGCCCGGATCGAACAGCAGGACGTGCACCGGGTTGGGTGGGAGACCGCCGTCTGTCACATCGTCAGGGGTGGGGCGCAGGCCAGTGTCTCATCCGTTGGCGGTTGATGGGGCGTTCAGTCCCCGTCCCTGGGGCCGTTCTGTTCCCGGTCCAGCTCCCGCAGCCGCCGGAACAGGGCCTCCTCCGCCTCCGTCGGCCGCTCCGGAACGACGATCCTCACCTCCACCAGCTGGTCGCCCCGCTGCTCCCCCAGCCGCTGCCCCCGCTGCCGCAGCCGCAGCAGCCGGCCGCTGGAGGATCCGGGCGGCACCCGCAGCCGCACGGGCCCCTCCAGGGTCGGCACCACCGCCTGGCAGCCGAGGGCGGCATCGGCGGGATGGAGGTCGAGCTGGTAGTGCACCCGCAGGCCATCGATGCGCAGACCCTCCGCGGTGCGCACCCGCAGCTGCAGGAAGTGGTCGGCCCCGCCGGGCGCCACCCCCGCCAGCCGCAGCCGCCAGCCATCCCCCGCCAGGGGCGGGGTCCAGACCTCCACCACCGTGCCGTCCCGGAGCTCCAGCTCCAGCCGCTGACCGCTGAGCGCCTGCTCCGGGGCGAGACTCACGAGGGTCTCCTCGTCGGTGGCGGCCATCACCGGTGGCGGCGCGGCCGGCGCCGGCGCCACCTCGCCGGCCGCCGGGGGATCCTCCTCGACGGGGTCCTCGTTCCAGTCACGGGGACGGCGCCTGTCCTGGCCGAACAGCTCCGCCAGGTAGTCCTCGAAGCGGGGAAAGCCGCTGGCGAAGGGATCGGCGTCGAGGCCGGCGCTCTCCTGGCCCTCCCCGGCTTCCCAGGCGCGACGGCGGACAGGATCGGAGAGCACCGCGTAGGCCTCGTTGACCCGCTTGAAGCGGGCCTCGGCCACCGGGTCGTTGCCGTTGAGATCGGGGTGCCAGCGGCGGGCCTGCTGGCGGAAGGCCCGCTTGATGCTGGCGGCGTCGGCGCCCGGAGCCAGCCCGAGCACCTCCCAGTGATCGCGGGCGGCCGTGGCCGCCGGGTCCGACGTGGGGGACTGGCTCACGACCCTCAGCTATCGGCCCAGGGATCGTCCTGGTCGTAGCGGCCGGCGCGGCGGGGGCGGTGACGCTCGCCGGAGACCTCGCGGTCGTAGGGCTCCTGGCGGTCCCAGGGGCGACCGTTGTCCCCGCGGCGGGGGGGGAGGTCGTCGTCGTAGCCGGCCTCCCGCTCGGCGAAGCGGCCGAGGGGGTAGGGATCCCGCTGCAGCGGCCGGGGCGGGCTCGACCAGGGGTCGGAGCGGCCCGATCCGCCCCAGTCGTCCCAGTCGTCGTCGGAGAAGAGTTCGTCCTTGAGGGACCCCAGGGTGTTCTTGAGGCCCTTGAGGGGTCCGCTCTCCGCCCGCCGTTCGCCCAGCAGGCGGCGGTTGAGGCCGAACAGGGCCTCCTGCAGCTGGCTCACGGCCAGTTCGAGGTCAGCGGGGTCCTCCTGGGTGAGCACGTCCTGCACATCCCGCAGGGCCAGCTCCACGGCACGCTGCTGGCGGTCGGCACCGGCGGGACCCAGCTCCAGGGCGGCATCCCGCAGCCGCCGCTCGGCCTGGGCCACCAGGGTCTGGGCGCGGTTGCGGCGGTCGACCACGGCCCGCTTGCGGCGGTCCTCCACCGACTTGCGTTCCGCCTCCTCCAGCAGCCGGTTGATCTCCTCCTCACTGAGGTTCGAGCCCCCCTGGATCGAGACGCTCTGCTGGCGCCCGGTGGTGCGGTCGGTGGCGGACACCTGCAGCAGGCCGTTGGCGTCGATGTCGAAGGACACCTGCACCTGGGGCACACCGCGGGGGGCCGGCGGGATGCCGGAGAGGCGGAAGCGGCCGAGGGACTTGTTGTCGGCGGCCATCTGGCGCTCCCCCTGAAGCACGTGGATCTCCACCGACGACTGGTTGGCCTCCGAGGTGCTGAACAGGTCCGACTTGCGGACCGGGATCGGGGTGTTGCGGGGGATCAGCACCTTCATCACGCCACCGATCGTCTCCAGCCCGAGGGAGAGGGGCGTGACGTCGTTGAGCATCAGGTCGCGCAGCTCGCCGGTGAGGATGCCGGCCTGCACCGCCGCACCGATCGCCACCACCTCGTCGGGGTTGACCGACTGGCAGGGTTCCCGGGGAATCAGGGTGCGCACCATCTCCTGCACCATCGGCATGCGGGTGGAGCCGCCCACCAGCACGACGTCATCGATGGCGTCGGCACTCAGACCCGAATCCCGCAGGGCCCGCTGGACCGGACGCAGCAGCCGGTCGAGCAGGTCGGGGCAGAGCCCCTCGAAGGTGCCCCGCTCCAGGGTGGTCTCGATGTGGAGGGGGCCGTCGGGGCCCGTGGCGATGAACGGCAGCGACAGCGGCGTGCTCTGCACGCCCGAGAGCTCCTGCTTGGCCTTCTCGGCGGCCTCGGTGAGCCGCTGCAGCGCCTGGCGGTCGCGGCGCAGGTCGATGCTGTGCTCCGCCAGGAAGGCCTCGGCCACCCAGTCGACGATGCGGCGGTCCCAGTCGTTGCCCCCCAGCTGGGTGTCACCGCTGGTGGCCATCACATCGAAGACGCCGTTGGCGATGCGCAGCACGGAGACGTCGAAGGTGCCGCCGCCGAGGTCGAACACCAGCACCCGCTTCACGGTGCTGCGGTCAAAGCCGTAGGCCAGCGCCGCCGCGGTGGGTTCGTTGAGGATCCGCTCCACCGTGATGCCCGCCAGCCGGCCGGCGTCGCGGGTGGCCTGGCGCTGGGCATCGTTGAAATAGGCCGGCACCGTGATCACCGCCGCCTCGACCGCCTCGCCCAGGTAGGTGGTGGCGTCGTCCACCAGCTTGCGCAGGATCGAGGCCACCAGTTCCTCGGGGGCGTACTCCCGTTCGGTGGCCGGGCAGATGACGCGCACGTTGCCCTGGTCGTTGGCCCGCACGCTGTAGGGCACCCCCAGGCTGCCCTCGTCGAGTTCGTCCCAGCTGCGGCCGACGAAGCGCTTGAGATTGGCGAAGGTATTGCGGGGATTGAGCACCAGCTGGCGCCGGGCCAGCTGGCCCACCAGCAGTTCCTGGTCGCGGCTGAACCCCACCACCGAGGGGGTGGTGCGCCCCCCCTCCGCATTGGCGATGACCTGGGGCCGGCCGCCTTCGAGCACGGCCACCACCGAATTGGTGGTGCCCAGATCGATGCCGACGATGCGCCCCATGGAAGTCCTGATGGCGGCCCAACGCTACCGGAGCCCGTCGACCGTTAAACCGAGCTTAAACGGGCCGGCTGAAACTCGTGCTGAGATCAGGAGCAACGTCCATGCCGACCGGCATCATTGCTGCATGAGGAGCTCCCCCTCCACCGACGCGTTCACCCTCAGACGACGGCCCCCCCAGGAGAAGCTGGTCGACATCGGCTTCCGCCAGCTCACCCTGGTGTTGGCCGCTTCGGTGGGGATCGTGCTTCTGGCGATCTTCGTGACGGTGTTCAGCGGCGCCAAGGAGGCCATGGCCACCTTCGGCCTCAAGTTCCTGACGACGTCCGCCTGGGATCCGGTCAATGAGGACTACGGCGCCCTGATCGCCATCTACGGCACCCTCGTCACCTCGATCCTGTCCCTGCTCATCGCCGTACCCATCGGCCTGGGCACGGCGATCTTCATCACCGAGGACCTGCTCCCCCGGGGCCTGCGGGATCTGATCGGCCTGCTGGTGGAACTGCTGGCCGCCATTCCCTCGGTGGTGCTCGGTCTGTGGGCCATCTTCGTGATGGAGCCCGCGATCCGCCCCTTCCTCTCGTTCCTTCACAGCAGCCTCGGCTGGACGCCGTTCTTTTCCACCGAGCCCCAGGGTCCCGGAACGGCCCCGGCGATCCTGATCCTGGTGGTGATGGTGCTGCCGATCATCACCGCCATTTCCCGCGATGCCCTCAATCAGGTGCCGATCGAGCTGCGCCAGGGGGCCTACGGGGTGGGCACCACCCGCTGGGGCGCCATCTTCAACGTCATTCTGCCGGCGGCCGTCTCCTCGATCATGGGCGGCGTGATGCTCTCGCTGGGCCGGGCCATGGGGGAGACCATGGCGGTGACCATGATCATCGGCAACTCCCTCAACTTCAGTGTCTCCCTCCTGGCCCCGGGCAACACCATTGCCTCGATGCTGGCCAATCAGTTCGGTGAGGCGGATGGCATCCAGGTGTCGGCCCTGATGTACGCGGCCGTCGTTCTGATGATCCTCACCTTCGTCGTCAACGTGATGGCCCAATGGATCGTGCGGCGCCTCAGCCTGCGGTACTGATCCGGTTTCCCCCACTCCACCCACCAGCGTTCACGACGTTCCCTGGCCATGTCCGTCTCGACCCCGCCGACGACCCGTCTTTTCTCGGAACGGCTCAGTCTCCATTACGACCCATCCCTGAAGCGCAACCGCTTCAACCAGATCGCCACCGCCATCGCCGGATTCTTCGCCGTGGTGGCGGTGATCCCCCTGTTCCTGGTGATCATCTACGTGCTGATCCAGGGGGGGCGGCTGCTGAGCCTGCAGCTGCTGACCGAGCTGCCCCCGGCCCCCGGCCTCGAAGGCGGCGGCATCGGCAACGCCATCCTGGGCACGATCGTCGTCACCCTCATCGCCTCCCTGATCGCCATCCCGGTGGGGGTGGGCGGCGGTGTCTACCTCTCCGAATACGCCCAGAACGGCTGGTTCTCCCGCTTCGTGCGCTTCGGCAACGACGTGCTGGCCGGGGTGCCCTCGATCATCAGCGGTGTCTTCATCTACTCCCTGATCGTCGCCACCCGGGTGTTCTTCGATCAGAGCTTCAGTGCCATGGCCGGCGGCATCGCCCTGTCGGTGCTGATGCTTCCCACCGTCATCAAGACCACCTACGAGGGACTGCTGCTGGTGCCCCAGGAACTGCGCTGGGGGGCCTACGGCGTCGGCGCCTCCCGCTTTGTGACCATCACCCGGATCACCCTGCCGGCCGCCTTCACCCCCATCGCCACGGGGGTGGTGCTGGGCATCGCCCGGGCCGCCGGAGAAACGGCGCCGCTGATCTTCACGGCCCTGTTCTCCCCTTTCTGGCCCGAGGGGGTGTTCAACCCGATCGCCACCATGTCGGTGCTGATCTTCAACTTCGCGATCATGCCCTACGAAGCCCAGAACGAACTCGCCTGGGCCGCCTCCTTCGTGCTGGTGATCATGATTCTCGGCGCCAACCTGCTGGCCCGCTGGATCAGCCGGGCCTCGCGCTCCTGACTCCCTCCCCGTCCCCATCCTTCCGGCTCCGTTTCCTCCCATCCCTGCCATGACTGCTTCCCCTTCCTCCACCGCGGCCAGCGACGTCTGCATGTCCCTCCAGGACGTGACGATCTCCTACGGCAGCTTCGAAGCGGTCAAGAACGTCTACATGGATCTGCCCAAGGGCAAGGTGACCGCCTTCATCGGGCCCTCGGGCTGCGGCAAGAGCACGGTGCTGCGGGCCCTCAACCGCATGAACGACCTGATACCGGGCTGCACCCTCAAGGGCCGCGTGATCTTTGATCAGCACGATCTCTACGACAAGCGGGTGGATCCGGTGGAGGTGCGCCGTCGCATCGGCATGGTGTTCCAGAAGCCCAATCCCTTCCCGAAGTCGATCTACGAGAACATCGCCTTCGGGGCCCGGATCAACGGCTACAAGGGCGACATGGATGAGCTGGTGGAACGCTCCCTGCGCAAGGCGGCCGTGTGGGACGAATGCAAGGACAAGCTCCAGGAGAGCGGCCTCTCCCTCTCCGGTGGCCAGCAGCAGCGCCTCTGCATCGCCCGGGCCATCGCCACCGAGCCGGAGGTGATCCTGATGGACGAACCCTGCTCCGCCCTCGATCCGATCTCGACCCTGAAGATCGAGGAGACGATGCATGAACTGAAGCGCAGCTACACGATCATGATCGTCACCCACAACATGCAGCAGGCCGTGCGCGTGGCCGACATGACCGCCTTCTTCAATGCCGAGGCCGTCGAAGGCGGCACCGGCAAGGTGGGCTATCTGGTGGAATTCAACGAGACCGAGAACATCTTCAACTCCCCCAGCCAGCAGTCGACCCTCGACTACGTCAGCGGACGCTTCGGCTGAGCCCCACTCCGGGGAGGAAGCGACATCAGGCCGAACGGGACATCCCGCTCCGTACCAGCGATGGGCCTGATTTTGTCGTGTCGAATCCTGGGGTGAAAGGGCAAAAAAAAGCCGGCCCTGGGGACCGGCTTCAGCAAACGGAGAGGGAGGGATTCGAACCCTCGATAGAGTTGCCCCTATACAGCATTTCCAGTGCTGCGCCTTCGACCACTCGGCCACCTCTCCAGCGGCGAAATGGGGCAGATGGCAATGTAGCAGGGGCTGCACCTGGCCACCGCTCCCCAGCGATCTCACCCCGGCTGCGCCCCCTGCCCCCCGTCCAGCGCCCCATGACCCGCACCCATCCGATCACGGTCCACTGGCGACAGGCCAACCGCGTCATCCGGCTCGATGTTCCGGAAGGGGACTACATCCTGCGCAGCTTCGAGGCCCAGGGCGAACCGCTGCCCTTCAGCTGCCGCAACGGCTGCTGCACCGCCTGCGCCGTGCGGGTGCTGGACGGCAGCATCGACCAGCGGGAGGCCCTCGGCCTCTCCAGGCAGCTGCGGGAGGAGGGCTACGGCCTGCTGTGCGTGGCCCGGGCCACCGGCCCGCTGGAGGTGGAGACCCAGGACGAGGACGAGGTGTACGACCGCCAGTTCGGCCGCTTCTTCGGCCGCGGTCTGGTGCGTCCCGGCCTGCCCCTGGACGACGAATGACCTCGCTCTGCCAGCGGGCCCTGGAGGGGTCCGGCCTCGATGGCGCCGAGCTGGAGCGCCTGCTGCAGGTGGCCCGCGCGGCCGCCGAGGCGGGGGGCCGTGAGCTGCGGCGCCACTTCGGCCGGCTGGAGCAGGTGAAGGAGAAGGGCACGGCGGGCAACCTGGTCACCGAGGCGGACCTGGCGGCCGAAGCGGCCGTGCTGGCGGTGCTGGCGGCCGGCACCCCCACCGTGGCCGTGCTGGCGGAGGAAAGTGGCCAGCTCGCCGGCCAGGGCGACCTGCTCTGGTGCGTCGACCCCCTCGACGGCACCACCAACTACGCCCACGGCTACCCCTTCTTCGGCACCTCCGTGGGACTGAGCTGGCGGGGCCTGCCCCTCCTCGGCGCCCTGGAGGTGCCGGTGCTGGAGGAGCACTACTGGGCGGCCCCGGGACGGGGGGCCTGGTGCAACGGGCGCCGGTTGAGCGTCAGTGATTGCGGCGCCCTGGCCGACTCCCTGCTCGTCACCGGCTTCTCCTACGACCGGGTGCGGCGCCTGGATAACAACTACGCCGAGTTCGCCTGGTTCACCCACCGCAGCCACGGGGTGCGCCGGGCAGGGGCGGCGGCGGTCGACCTGGCCTTCGTCGCCGCCGGCCGGGTCGATGGCTACTGGGAGCGGGGCCTCTCCCCCTGGGATCTGGTGGCCGGCGTGGTGCTGGTGGAGGAGGCCGGCGGGCAGGTGTGCGCCTACGACGGCGGCCCCCTCGACCTGGCCGAGGGACGGGTGATCGCCTGCACCCCCGCCCTGCGTGAGCCGCTGATCGAGGGCCTGGCCCTGTGCCGTCCCCTCAGCGGGGCCAGCTTCGGCGCCCCGGAGCTGGATGCCACTGCCGGAGACCCGGCCGGCGTGGCGACCGACGCTCCATAGGATCCGCCCCACCCCACCGCCCCAGCACTCCCCCTCCATGGCCCTCCAACCTGCCGCCGGCGCCCGGGACCTCAACCCGGGTCAGGTGGACAGCAACCGGCGACTCTGCGACCTGCTGGCCACGGTGTACCGCCTCTGGGGGTACCAGGAGGTGGCGCCGCCCACCATCGAGCGGCTCGACACCCTCGAGGCCGGCGGCGCCATCGCCGAACGGGAGCTCGTGCGGCTGGCGGCCGATGAGCCCCTCGGCCTGCGGCCGGAGCTCACCGCCCCGATCGCCCGGGCCGCCAGCACCCGCATGCTCGGCCGGCCCCGCCCGCTGCGGCTGTGGGCCAGCGGCACCACCTTCCGCAGCTTCATCGGCGATGGCGGCGGCCAGCGCATCAGCGAGCAGCTGCAGAGCGGTGTGGAACTGCTGGGTGAACCCTCCGCCGCCGCCGACACGGAGCTGCTGCATCTGCTGCTGGCCGCCGTGGCCACCCTGGGGCTGGCAGCCGAGCACCGCCCCACCCTGCTGGTGGGCCACCACGGCCTGCTCAGCGCCCTGCTGAGCCAGGTGCCGGCGGAGCAGCGCTCCACGGCACGCCACGCCCTCACCGATTTCGATCCCCTCGCCCTCGCCGCCCTCGCCCTGCCCGACAGCCAGCGCCAGCGGCTGACGGCCCTGATCGGCCTGCGGGGCGAGCCGGTGCGGGTGCTTTACCAGCTGGAGCAGTGGCTCGGTCCGGTGCCGCTGCTGGAGTCGCTCGCCGCCACCCTGGCCAGCGTCCAGGAGCCGGCCAGGGTGCTGGGGGTGCGGGTGCAGCTGGATCCCACCTTCCAGCCCCACTTCGATCTCTACGACGGGCTGGTGTTCAGGCTCGTCTGCCAGGGCGCCGATGCCCCGGTGGCGATCGCCAGCGGCGGCCGCTACGACGGCCTGGTGGGTCGCTTCTGCAGCGACACCGCCCAGGCGGCCGGCACCGGCTTCGGCTTCGACGTGGAGGCCATCCGCGATCTGCTCGAATCGGCAACCACCGCGGCGGCCGACGCGGAGTCGCCGGGTCCCTGGCTGGTGGCCTGCGCCAGCGCCGCCGGGCTCGGGGCGGCCCTGCGCCGCATGGCGGACCTGCACGGCGGCGGCGAGGCGGCCGAACTCTGCACCCAGCCCTGCGCCGACCAGGCGACGGCGGAGCAGCTGGCGGCGGAACGGGGCTGCCGCGGTGCCGTGTGGCTGGCTGCCTAGGATCCGGCCGCCCGGTCTTTCGCGTCGATGGCCCATTCGATCGTCACCAACGTCTGTGAGGGCGTGGCCGACTGCGTCGACGCCTGCCCCGTGGCCTGCATCCACCCCGGCGCGGGGGCGAACAGCAAGGGCACGGCCTTCTACTGGATCGATTTCGACACCTGCATCGACTGCGGCATCTGTCTGCAGGTGTGTCCGGTGGCGGGGGCGATCCTGCCCGAGGAGCGGCCCGACCTGCAGAAGCCCGGCGTCTGAGAACGCGTGGTTCGGGGACCCCACCCTCGCCGCCCTTGAGCCGCCGCGGACCCCCACCTAGGTTCAGGGCGATTCTTCTCTTTCGCCATGACGGTGCTGGAACAGGGCCAGATTCAGATCCACACCGAGAACATCTTCCCGATCATCAAGAAGGCCGTCTATTCCGGCCATGAGGTGTTCCTGCGGGAACTGGTCAGCAACGGCGTCGATGCCATCAGCAAGCGGCGCATGGCCGCCATGGCCGGCGACTGCAGCGAAGGGGAGGAAGGAACGATCGCCATCCGCATCGACCGGGAGGCGAAGACCCTCACCATCAGCGACAACGGCATCGGCATGACCGCCGATGAGGTGAAGCGCTACATCAACCAGGTGGCCTTCTCCAGCGCCGAGGATTTCCTCGAGAAGTACAAGAGCGAAAGCGACGCCATCATCGGCCACTTCGGCCTGGGTTTCTATTCCAGCTTCATGGTGGCCTCCCGGGTGGAGCTGGTCAGCCTCAGCGCCCGGCCCGGTGCCGAGGCGGTGCGCTGGAGCTGTGACGGCTCACCCAACTTCAGCCTCGAAGGGGCGGAGCGCTCCGAACCCGGCACCGATGTGATCCTGCATCTGATGGAGGAGGAGCTGGAGTACATCGAGCCCTCCAGGATCCGCACCCTGATCACCACCTACTGCGACTTCCTGCCGGTGGCGGTGCAGCTGGAGGGCGAAACCGTCAACAAGCGGGAGGCTCCCTGGCGCAAGAGCCCCCGGGAGCTGGGCGACGACGACTACATCGCCCTGTACCGCTATCTCTACCCCTTCCAGGGGGATCCCCTGCTCTGGGTGCACCTCAACACCGACTACCCCTACAACCTGCAGGGCATTCTCTATTTCCCCAGGATCACCGGCCGGGCCGACTGGGAGAAGGGGGAGATCCGCCTCTACTGCAACCAGGTGTTCGTCAGCGATTCGATCAAGGAAGTGGTGCCCCGCTACCTGCTGCCCCTGCGCGGCGTGATCGACTCGCCCGACATTCCCCTCAACGTCAGCCGCAGCGCCCTGCAGACCGACCGCCGGGTGCGCTCCATCGGCAACTTCGTGGCCAAGAAGGTGGGCGACCGGCTCAAGGAGCTGCACCGCGACGAACCGGCCCGTTATGCCGAGATCTGGGATTCCCTGGCCCCCTTCATCAAGATCGGCGCCATGGAGGACGACAAGTTCGCCGACCAGGTGGCCGACCTGATCCTGTTCGGCACCACCGCCGCCGCCGCCGCCGAGACCCCGGCGGAAGGCGAGGACACGGTGGCCCCCGACCCGATCGCCACCGACGGCCGCACTTACACCACCCTGGCCGGCTACCGCGGCCGGCTGCCGGCCGACAACGCCACCCGGATCCTCTACTGCACCGATGAGGCCGGCCAGGCCGGGGCCCTGGCCCTGTGGAAGGGGCAGGGGGCCGAGGTGCTGCTGGCCGACACCCTGATCGATTCCCAGTTCATCCCCTGGCTGGAGGCCCGCCACGGCGACCTGCGCTTCCAGCGGGTCGACGCCGAACTCGATGCCAGCCTGCATGAGCCCGAGAGCGAGCTGGCGGACGCCGACGGGGTGGACAGCGGCGAGAAGCTGCGGGGTCTGTTCAAGGCCGCCCTCGCCAACGACAAGGTCACCATCCAGGTGCAGTCACTGAAGGGGGAGGGATCGCCGGCCGCCCTGATCCTGCTGCCGGAGCAGATGCGCCGCCTCAACGACATGGGGGCGTTGATGGAGCAGCGGCTGCCGGGCCTGCCCGACCACCACGTGCTGCTGGTCAACCGCCGCCATCCCCTGGTGGAGGGCCTGCTGAAGCTCTCCTCCGGTGCCGTGATCACCGGGGGCGGCAGCTCCCCCAGCCTCCAGCTCGCCGAGAGTCTCAGCCGTCATGTCTATGAGATGGCGCGCCTGGCGGTGGGGGGCCTGGAACCCAACCAGCTGGCCGGTTTCCAGCAGCGCAGTGCCGACCTGATGGGACAGCTGATGCAGCGCGGCC
Organism: Cyanobium sp. Copco_Reservoir_LC18; assembly: GCF_009834675.1. NCBI lineage: Bacteria > Bacillati > Cyanobacteriota > Cyanophyceae > Synechococcales > Prochlorococcaceae > Cyanobium > Cyanobium sp. Copco_Reservoir_LC18. The sequence goes on along the minus strand of NZ_ASAC01000012.1, from coordinate 74,377 downwards.
TCTGAGGCCGGGGCCGGCGGGCCATGGGATTCCCTTCGGGCTCCCCACCTGCGGAGCCGCTGCCGCAGGGCGCCTAACCTCGCCCCATGGCCCCCCGCCCTCCCCTCTCGAGCCTGCGGCGGTGGCGGTCGCTTCCGAAGGGGCTGACGACGGGCCTGCTGGCCCTGCTGTCGGCGACGGCGCTGCTGCTGCTGCCCGGCTCCGGGCTGTCCAGCTCTGGGCTCTCGAGCCCCCCGGCGTCGACGGCCGAACCCATACCGGTGCGGGTGCTGATGCCCGCGCCCCTGGCCGACGCGGTGGCCGCCCCGGTGGCCCAGTTCAACGCAAGCACGCCCGGGGTGGTGCTGCAGGTGATCCGCGGGCCCCTCGACACCGAGACCATCTCCGATCTGGCCACCGGCAGCCTGCTGCTGGGGGAGGCCCCCTTCGACCTGCTGCTGGTGGATGTCAGCTGGCTGCCCCGCTACGTGGCCGCCGGCTGGTTCGAGCCCCTGGAGCGCTGGTTCGGGCCGGAGCTGCTGGCGGCGATGGAGCCCGGCGCCCGCCTGGGCAATGACCTGGAGGGTCACCTCTGGCGCATGCCCCTCACGGGCGACACCGGCCTGCTCTACTGGCGCACCGATCTGATGGAGCGCCCCCCGCGCGACACCGACGAGCTGGTGGCGATCTCCCGGGACCTGCAGCGTCGCGGCAAAGTCCGCTGGGGCTACCTCTGGCAGGGACGCCAGTACGAGGGGCTGAGCTGCGTGATGGTGGAGGTGCTGCAGGGCTTCGGAGCCCGCTGGTGGAACGGCTCCAGCGCACGCACGGAGCTGGACAGTCCGGAGGCCGTGGCGGCGGCGGGGTGGCTCGCGGCACTGCTGCGGGACGGGGTGAGCCCGCCGGCGGTGGCCAGCTACGCCGAGAACGACACCCTGCAGTCCTTTGCCGCCGGTGACGCCGCCTTCCTGCGCAACTGGCCCTACGTCTGGCGGGAGATCGAGAAGGGCGACGGGCCGGTGAAGGGCAAGGTGGGCGTCACGGCGATGGTGGGGGCTCCCGGCGAGCAGGGGGGCGGCACCCTGGGCACCTGGGGCCTTTCCCTGATCAAGGGCAGCCCCCACCCGGAGGAGGCGGTGGCGGCGATCCGCTGGCTCACCGGTCCGGTGGTGCAGCGCCAGCTCGCCATCGAGCAGGGTTATGCCCCCACCTGGAGCACGCTCTATGACGAACCCGACCTGCAGCGCCGTGCCCCGCTGCTGGCGGTGCAGCGCCAGGCCCTGCAGCATCCCCAGCTGCGTCCGCCCACGCCGGCCTATGCCCAGCTGAGCGACCTGCTGGCCAGGCAGGTGAACGGCATGCTCACCGGCCAGGGGGGCCCCGGTCCGACCATGGCCGCCGCCCAGCGCCAGAGCCTGCAGGTCCTGCGCTCGCTGGCGGGAGCGGCGGGCGACACTGCAGACGGCCGCCCTGCCGAGGACCGATGAAACCCCGTGCGGCCAGCCTGCTGCTGATGGCGCCGGCCCTGCTGCTGCTGGCGGCGGTGTTCTTCTATCCCCTGCTGCGCTACGGCTGGCTGAGCTTCCAGGCCAGTTCGGTGCTCACCGGGCTGGTGCCGGTGCCGAACGGGGGCGCCAACTGGGGGCGGCTGCTCGATGACGCCCGCTTCTGGACGGACGCGGCCCAGACGCTGCGGTTCGCCGTCTGCTCGGTGGCGCTGGAACTGGCCGGGGGCCTGGGGCTGGCCCTGCTGCTGCATCGCCCCCTGCGGGGCCGGGGGACCCTGCGGGCCCTGACCCTGCTGCCCTGGGCCCTGCCCACCACCGTGATGGCCCTGGGCTGGCGCTGGATCCTCAACGATCCCCACGGCCCCCTCAACGCCGCCATCCGCTCCCTCGGCGGCAGCAGCTACGGCTTCCTCTCCACCCCCTCCACCACCTGGTTGTTCGTGGTGCTGGCCGATGTCTGGAAGACCCTGCCGTTCGTGGCCCTGCTGCTGCTGGCCGGACTCCAGACCATTCCCGAGGACCTGGAGGAGGCCCTGCGGCTGGAGGGCGCCGGCCGCTTCCAGATCCTGCGCCGCCTCACCCTGCCGCTGCTGGTGCCTTACCTGGCCCTGGCCGTGATGTTCCGGCTGGCCCAGGCCCTGGGGGTGTTCGACCTGATCCAGGTGCTCAGCGGCGGGGGCCCGGCCGGCAGCACCGAGAGCCTGGCCCTCTACGCCTACCTCAACGCCATGCGCTTCCTCGACTTCGGATACGCCGCCACGGTGATGCTGGCCACCTTCCTGCTGCTGCTGGTCCTGCTCGGTGGCGGCTGGCTGCTGTGGCGGTGGGGTGATCTTCAGGGTCGCCGGGAGGGGGCAGCATGAGACTGCTGGTGCTGCTCTGGAGCCTGGGGCCGCTGCTCTGGCAGCTGCGCACCTCCCTGCTGCGGCCGGAGGCGCTGGTGGCGCCGCTGCTGGAGGGCAACCCCTGGACGCTGGCCAACTACCGGCTGGTGCTCGCCGGCGATCCGCCCTTCTGGCGCTACCTGGGCAACAGCACCGTGGTGGCCCTGGCCACCACCCTGCTCACCCTGCTGCTGGCGGTGCCCTGCGCCTACGGGCTGCAGCAGCAGCGCGGCCTGCTGCGCTGGGGCGTCGGCCTGGCGCTGGTGGGGGCGGCGATGTTCCCCCCCGTGCTGCTGTTCCTGGCGCTGCTGGAGATCGCCCGCCGCTTCGGCCTGGCCAACGACCTGCTCGCCCTCAGCCTGCCCTACGCGGGCCTGTCACTGCCGCTGGCGGTGCTGCTGCTGCGGGCCGCCTTCGCCGACCTGCCCGTCGAGCTGGAGGACGCGGCCCGGCTGGAGGGCCTGGGCCTCGGCCAGCGGCTGCGGCACGTGCTGCTGCCCCTGCTGGGGCCGGCCCTGGCCAGCACGGGCATCCTGGTGTTTCTGGCCAGCTGGAACGAGTACGCCGTCGCCCTCACCTGGATCAGCCGCAGCGACCTGCTCACCCTGCCGATCGCCATCGCCCGGATCGGTGGCGGCTCGGTGTTCACCATCCCCTACGGCGCCTTCGCCGCCGCCACCGTGCTGGGCAGCCTGCCCCTGCTGCTGCTGGTGCTGGTGGCCCAGCGGCCGATCGTCGCGGGTCTCACCCGGGGGGCGGTGAAGGGATGAACGCCGCCGCCGCCGCCGGTCTGGAGCTGCGCCAGCTGTGCCGGGAGGTGGGGGGGCGCCGGCTGCTGGACGGGCTTGATCTGAGCGTCGCCCCCGGCGAATGCCTCGCCCTGCTCGGCCCGAGCGGCTGCGGCAAGTCCACCACCCTGCGGGTGGTGGCGGGGCTGGACCCCGCCAGTGGGGGCCAGGTGCTCCTGGACGGGGTGGACCTGGGCGCCCTCGGCCCGGGCGAACGCCAGGTGGCGATGGTGTTCCAGAGCTACGCCCTCTATCCCCACCTGAGCGTGGAGGGCAACCTGGAACTGGGGCTCAAGGTGCGTGGGGTGCCCGCCGCCGAACGCCAGCGGCGCCTCGGGGCCGTCCTCGAGCTGCTCCAGCTCGACGCGCTGCGCCAGCGCCGCCCCGCCCAGCTCTCCGGCGGCCAGCGCCAGCGGGTGGCCCTGGCCCGGGCCCTGCTGCGCCAGCCGCGGATCATGTTGCTGGATGAGCCGATGAGCAACCTCGACGCCCAGCTGCGGGAGGAGCTGCGACCGGAACTGCGGCGGCTGCTGTGCGGCCGGGAGCAGCCGGTGATCTACGTCACCCACGACCAGCAGGAGGCCCTGGGCATGGCCGACCGCCTCGCCCTGCTGGAAGCCGGCCGGTTGCAGCAGGTGGGCAGCCCGCGGGAGCTCTATGCCGATCCAGCCAACCGCTTCGTGGCCAGCTTCCTGGGACGGCCGGCCATCAACCTGCTGGCGATCGCGCCGGGCCGCCAGCTGGGCCTGCGGCCCGAGCACCTGCACCTGGCCGGCGACGGGACCGTGGAAGCCCGGCTGCGGCGGCGCGAATGGTGGGGCCACCAGCAGCTGCTCTGGTTCGACACCCGCTGGGGCCCGGTGCGGGTGCTCAGCGACCCCGAGGCGCCGGTTCCCGCGGAGCCGCGCCTGGCCTGGCAGCGGCAGCACGAACTCTGGTTCGATCCCCTCAGCGGGGCCCGGCTCCAAGGCCTGGGGGCTGTTTGGTAAAGTCGCAGGCTGGCTCAGGCCTGCACCGTCCACCGTCGTCACCTCGTCATGTCCCGGGTCTGTCAGCTCACCGGCAAGCGCGCCAACAACGGCATGGCCGTCAGCCATTCCCACGTGCGCACCAAGAAGCTGCAGCAGGTGAATCTGCAGGAGCGCCGCCTGTGGTGGGCCGAGGGCAACCGCTTCGTGAAGCTGCGCGTCTCCACCCGCGCCCTCAAGACGATCCAGAAGAAGGGTCTCGGTGCCTATGCCAAGGAGCTGGGCGTCAATCTCGCCAAGGTCTGACCATCCGGCCGGCCCCGCTAGGGTCCGACCCTGATCGAAACCTGGCTGTGAATCGTCGCACCTTTCTGGGGGGATCCCTGCTGGCCGCCCTCGGCTTGCTGGTCCTCCCGGGCCGGGCCCGGGCCATGGGCGGCACCCTTCCCGAGATCGACCAGCCCGCCCCCGCCTTCGACCTTGACGGCGTCGCTCCGTCGGCCGACGGCACCGTCGTCACGACCCACCGCAGCCAGGCCGACTTCCGTGGCCGCTGGCTGGCCCTGTACTTCTACCCCAAGGACTTCACCAGCGGCTGCACCCTGGAAGCCCGGGGATTCCAGAGGGACCTGGAGACCTTCCACGCCCGCAACGCCGAGGTGGTGGGTGTGAGCGCCGATGACCCGGACGCCCACCTCTCCTTCTGCGGCAGCGAGGGTCTGGCCTATCCGCTGCTGTCGGATCCGGGCGGTGCCGTGAGCCGTCGCTACGGCTCCTGGCTGGCACCCTTTTCGGCGCGCCACACTTTTCTGATCGACCCGGACGGGGTGCTCCGCGCCAGCTGGGTGGCGGTCAGGCCCTCCGGCCACAGCCAGGAGGTGCTCGCCGAACTCGCCCGTCTGCAGGGGGACACCCCGACCTGAGCCGTCAACCCACCATCCGGGCCACCGGGGAGGCTCAGCCCTTCAGGCTCTCCAGCACCGCGCGATGCACCTGGCTCTGGAGCTGCAGGTCGGCGATGCCGCTCTGGTTGGGTGGCTGGTCGAGCACGGCGGCCCAGCCCTCCTGCAGCCCTGGAGATGGCGAGGCGTCCAGATCCTGGGAGGGGCAGCCGATGCCGGCCGCCGCGGCGGCCACCTTGGGGTCGTAACTGAGGGCGGCGCAGGGGCTGCCCGCCAGGGCCGCCAGGATCAGGCCGTGCAACCGCATGGCCACCACCAGACCGGCCTGGGCGAAGGCGTCCATGGCCTCCTGGGGGGTCGCGGCCCCCAGCTCGCGGCTGCGGGCGGCCAGGGCCGGCCCCACCAGACCCTGGCGGGTGAGAGCGGCCAGCAGGCCCCGGTCCTGGTCCTGGTGGAAGGGCAGCCAGTGCACCGGGCGGCCGGCGGCCACCGCCAGCCCCTCAAGGGCCTGCAGGTAGGGCCGCCAGGTGTCGGCATCGAGCTGGCGCACCGGCCGGAAGCAGACCACGATCGGACCGCCCCTGCCATTCCAGGCCCTGGCGGGCAGCGCCCAGACCGGATCGCTGCCGACGCGGTCCGCCACGCCCCAGGACCTGGCCTGGGCCGCGGAGGCCGGGTCCCGCCAGCTGATCGCCGTGGCCAGGGGCAGCAGCCCCCGCACCAGCAGCCGGCTGCGGCGGCGCCGCAAGGGCCCGAGGCCCTGGCCCCAGAGCAGGACGGGCTTGCCCCGGGTGCGGGCCGCCAGCATCAGGGCGCCGTAGTACAGGAGGCTGCGGAAGCTGGTGGCGTCCTGAAGCAGGCTGCCGCCGCCGAGCACCAGGGCGTCGCAGCGGCCCAGGGCGGCCAGCACCCCCTGCAGCCGCCGGCGGTCGGTGGTCTCCACCCCGAAGCGCTCCCGCACCAGGGCCTGGTCATGGGCCGTGACCAGGGGCCGGCACCCCCCCGGCAGCTGGTCCAGCAGCACCTCCAGCAGGGCATCGTCGCCGAGGTTGTGCTCGCCGTAGTAGCCGCAGATCAGAGCACGCATCCGACGCAACGGCGGGTCCGGCTCCGTACATTACGGATCGCACCAGGCCCCGCCCATGCACGCGCTGTCGCTGCCCACCTGGTGGATCCACATCACCTCGGTGCTGGAGTGGATGCTGGCGATCCTGGCCGTTCAGGCCTTCGGCCGCCGGCGACGGGAAGGGGGCTGGCGCTGGCTGGCCCTGGCGATGGTGCCGGCGCTGGTGAGCGCCATGGCCGCCTGCACCTGGCATCTGTTCGACAACAGCGCGGCCCTCAAGGGGCTGGTGGTGCTGCAGGCGGGCCTCACCGCCGCGGGCAACGGGGCGATGGCCCTGGCCGCCTGGAACCTGCTGCGGCAGCAGGGGCTCTCCCCGGAGGAGGAAGCGCCGTGAGCCTGCCCCTGGCCGCCTGGTTCCAGGGCCTCGGCGCCATCGATCCGGCCCCGTTCTTCGTGCTCTCCCTGCTCCCCTACCTGGCTTTCCTGTGGTGGGCCCGCCAGGTGCGGGCCTTCCCAAGGCTGGCGCTGCGGGGATTCCAGCTGACCCTGCTGTTCGTGGCGGTCACGATCGCCGCCGCGGTGGTGGCCCAGCAGGTCTACGGGCGGCAGCTGGCGGACGTCGATCCCCTGCACGGCGGCGCCGAAGCCTTCCTGACCCTCAGCAACCTGGTGGTGCTGCTGGGGTTCCGGCTGCTGCCGGAGCCGGCCCCTGAGAAAGGTCCGGCGGCGGGCTCAGCCCCACCCCAGGTGAACAAGTCTTAAGGGGGCGGGGCACAGCTCGCCCTGACCCGGAAGATGGGGCGTCGCCACGTGCATCATGATCGCTCCTCTCCTGGCCATGGCTCCCGCTTCGATCAGCTGGTCCCCGAAGGTGGCCCTGGTCATGATCGTCTGCAACGTCATCGCCATCGCCATCGGCAAGGCCACCATCCAGCAGCAGAACGTCGGCCTCAAGCTGCCCAGCGACAACTTCTTCGGCGGCTTCAGCCACGGCGCCATGCTCGGCACCACCAGCCTGGGCCACATCCTGGGCATGGGCGCGATCCTCGGCCTGGCCTCCCGCGGCGTCCTCTGAGCCCTCAGCGCCAGCCGAGCAGGTACGGCATCGCCCTGAGGCCGTAGCGCTCGAAGCGATAGCCGAACAGCAGGGCCGAGAGATCCTCCGCCCGGCTGTTCTCCAGGCCCCGCAGCACCTGATCCAGCCGCCCATCGGCCCGAGGCCCGTGCAGGCCCAGCCAGGTGCGCCGGGCCAGGCGTCCGCTGAGCGACCAGCGCCAGCCCAGGGCACGGCGCAGCCGAGGCGCGTAGTCCCGCAGGGCTCGCTCCGCCTGCATCGATGAACCCGCCGGGGCCGTGAGGCCCTCCAGCAGCAGCGGGGCGAGCACGGCGCTGCTGGTCAGGGCGTGGCGGATCCCTTCGCCACCGAGCAGGTTGGCGGTGCTGACCGCATCCCCCAACCCCACCAGCCGGCCGCGCCGATGGGGCTCCCGGCGCCGGATCGTGCTACGCACCAGGCCGCCGTGGCGGTCGAGCACCTCGAAGGGCTCGCGGCTGGCTCCATTGGCCGCCCCGCCCTCCGCCAGCAACCGGCGGCCCAGCTCGTTGATCAGCCCCCCCAGGGGAGGTTGCTGGCGCTGGGGGTCCACCAGCCTGCAGACGCCGAGCTTCAGCACCCCGTGCTGCATCGGAAAGATCCAGCCGTAGCCCTGGGGCACCCAGTCGCTGCCCAGGCAGAAGCTGAGCCGGTCGGCCCAGCGCTCCCAGCAGGCTGGGGACACCCGCAGCAGCCATTCCAGGCCGGCGGCCCGCACCAGCCCATCGCGCCGGCGCTCGGACACCGGTGGCTCCCCCAGCAGGGCCCGCCCGTGGCCGCTGGCATCCACCGTCCAGTCACTGAGGACCTCAAGGGTGCTGCCATCGCTTCGGCGCAGCAGGGTCACCATCCGCTCGCCCTCCTGGCGGCTGGCGCAGGCGTGCAGTCCCAGCTGCACCCGCCCGCCCCAGCGGCGGCACTGGTCGGCCTGCCAGCGGCGCAGGGCCCCGAAATCGAGCACCACTCCGAGCGGACGGGGCGAGGTCCAGCACCGGGTGGAGGGCCCGGGTCCGATCAGCTGCCAGTGGCGCCAGCGGCTGCCCACCACCTCCGCCGGCAGGCCCAGCCTGACCATGGTCTCGATCGGCAGGGCGGCGCTGCTGAAGGCGGAACGGGTCAGGTCCTCGAGCCGGTCGACCAGCACCACATCCACCCCCTGGAGGGCCAGACGCCGGGCCAGGTCGCCGCCGGCCGGACCGGCCCCCACCACCAGCACCTGGCAGCGGAGGGTCGACTCAGACGGCAAGGGCGGTGGGAACGGTGGCGCGGAAGACGGGCCCGAAACGCTCGAGGATGCGATCGGCCATCTGGGACGGCGTCAGGCCAAGGCGCTCCTTGCTCTGGTCGGGGCTGGCGTGGTCCACCAGGACATCGGGGATGCCGAGGCGCAGCACCGGCACGGGCAGGTCGTGATCGTTGAAGGATTCCACCACGGCGGCACCGAAGCCCCCCGGCAGGGCCCCCTCCTCCATCGTCACGACCCGGCCGATGCGGCGGGCCAGGGGCAGCAGCAGCGCCTCATCAAGGGGCCGCAGGAAGCGGGCATTGACCACCGCCGCCCGCAGGCCCTTCTCCTGCAGCAGGCCGGCGGTGGCCATCGCCGGCGCCACCATGGCCCCATAGGCCACGATCAGCACGTCGTCACCGTCGGTGAGCAGCTCACCGCGGCCGATCTCCAGGGGCTGCCAGCCCTCGTCCATCAGCGGCACCCCTTCCCCTTCACCGCGGGGAATGCGGATGGCGCAGGGGCCATCGTGGGCGATCGAGGTGACCAGCATGCGCTGCAGCTCGGCCTCGTCCTTCGGGGCCATCACCGTGAAATTGGGGACGGCCCGCAGGTAGCTGATGTCGTACTGCCCCTGGTGGGTGGGGCCGTCGGCGCCGACGATGCCGGCCCGGTCGAGCACGAAGGTGACGGGCAGCTTCTGGATGCCCACATCGTGGATGAGCTGGTCGTAGGCCCGCTGCAGGAAGGTGCTGTAGATCGCCACCACCGGCCGCAGGCCCTCGCAGGCCATGCCCGCCGCCATGGTGACGGCATGCTGCTCGGCGATGCCGACATCGAAGTACTGCTGGGGCAGGGCCTTCTCCAGCAGATCCAGGCCCGTGCCGGTGGCCATGGCGGCGGTGATGCCCACCACCCGGGAGTCCTGCTCGCAGATCTTGACCAGGGTCTGGCCGAACACCTTGCTCCAGCTGGGCGGCTTGGGTTTGCTGGACGGGTAGGCCTTGCCGGTGGCCAGGTCGAAGGCCGACTGGGCGTGGTACCCCACCTGATCGGCTTCGGCGTAGGGGTAGCCCTTGCCCTTGGTGGTGGCCACATGCACCAGCACCGGGCCGTCGCAGCGGTGGGCCGCCTGGAAGGTGCGCACCATCTCGGGGATGTCGTGGCCGTCGATCGGGCCCACGTAGGTGAAGCCCAGCTCCTCGAACACGGCGCCCACCTTGGGCACCGCCAGCCGCTTCATGCTCTCCTTGAGGGTCTTGAGCTCGGTGGGCAGCTCCCCGTGCAGGAAGGGCAGGTGCTTCACCGCCTCCTCGGCGCTGCCGGAGAGGAACTGCACCGGCTTGCTGAGCCGCATGCGGTTGAGGTGGGTGGAGAGGGCCCCCACCGGCGGTGAGATCGACATGTCGTTGTCGTTCAGCACCACCAGCAGCTTGGTGCGGGGCAAGTGGCCCGCATGGTTGATGGCCTCCAGGGCCATGCCGCCGGTGAGGGCGCCATCACCGATCACGGCGACACATTTGAAGTCCTCGCCGCGGCGGTCGCGGGCCAGGGCCATGCCCAGGGCGGCCGAGATGCTGGTGGAGGCGTGGCCGGCGCCGAAGTGGTCGAAGCGGCTCTCGCTGCGCTTGAGATAGCCCGCCACACCGCCCTGCTGGCGCAGGGTGTGGAAATCCTTGTAACGGCCCGTCACCAGCTTGTGGGGGTAGGCCTGGTGACCCACATCCCAGACCACCCGGTCGTGGTCGAGGTCGAGGGTCTGGTAGAGGGCGAGGGTGAGTTCCACGACCCCCAATCCCGGACCGAGGTGCCCGCCGCTGGTGGCCACCACCTCCAGGTGCTTCTCGCGGATCTGGCGAGCCATGGCCTCGAGTTCTGCGGTGCTCAGGCCGTGCAGCTGATTCGGATGGCTCAGCTCGCTCAGATGCATGCCCGTCCTTGCTTCCAGATGGCCAATCTACGGGGTTCGCCCCGGCACACGGCGACGGATGCCACCGTTCCGGGGTCGGGTTGCGACACTGGAGCCATGACCACGGCCGACAACGACGACGCCTTTCCCGGGGCGACCGCCTATCTGCAGCGGATCCTGCGGGCCCGGGTGTACGACGTGGCGATCGAGTCTCCCCTCGATCCCGCCCCCAACCTCTCCCGCCGGCTCCACAACCAGGTGCTGCTCAAACGGGAGGATCTCCAGCCCGTGTTCAGCTTCAAGCTGCGCGGGGCCTACAACAAGATGGCCGGCCTGGAGCGGGCGGAGCTCGACCGGGGGGTGATCGCCGCCAGCGCCGGCAACCACGCCCAGGGGGTGGCCCTGGCGGCCCAGCGGCTGGGCTGCACCGCCGTGATCGTGATGCCGGTCACGACGCCGGAGATGAAGGTGCGCTCCGTGGCGGCCCGGGGGGCCGAGGTGGTGCTCCACGGCGACACCTACGACGAGGCCTGCGAGGAAGCGCACCGGCTGCAGCGCCAGCGGGGACTCACCTTCATCCATCCCTTCGACGATCCGGACGTGATCGCCGGCCAGGGCACCGTCGCCCTGGAGATCCTGCGCCAGTGCTCCGATCCCCCCGATGCCATCTACGTGGCGGTGGGCGGCGGCGGCCTGATCGCGGGCATCGGCGCCTACGTCAAGAGCCTCTGGCCCCGGGTGGAGGTGGTCGGCGTCGAGCCGAGCGATGCCGACGCCATGACCCGCTCCCTGGCGGCGGGGGAGCGGGTGCGGCTGGATCAGGTGGGCCTGTTCGCCGACGGGGTGGCCGTGCGTCAGGTGGGGGTTCACACCTTCGCCCTGGCCCAGCGCTGCGTCGACCGCATGGTGACGGTGGACACCGACGAGATCTGCGCCGCCATCAAGGACGTCTTCGAGGACACCCGCTCGATCCTGGAACCCGCCGGCGCCCTCTCGGTGGCGGGCATGAAGAAGGACGTGGCCCAGCGGCAGCTCCGGGACCGCACCCTGGTGGCGGTGGCCTGCGGCGCCAACATGAACTTCGACCGGCTGGCCTTCGTGGCCGAACGGGCCGAGCTGGGGGAGGAGCGCGAAGCCCTGCTGGCGGTGGAGATCCCGGAGAAGCCGGGCAGCCTGGCCCGGTTCTGCGCCGTCCTCGGCCAGCGCAGCCTCACCGAGTTCAGCTACCGCCTCGCCGACCCCCGGCTGGCCCACATCTTCGTGGGGGTGCAGATCAGCGGCCACCAGGACACCCGCCAGCTGATGGACGCCCTGGAATCCCAGGGGTTTCCCTGTCTGGATCTGAGCGGCGACGAGCTGGCCAAGCTCCACCTCTGCCACATGGTGGGCGGCCGGTTGCCGGCCAGTGCGGGGGCGGCCCTCGACCAGGGGGAGGAGCGGCTGTACCGCTTCGTGTTCCCGGAGCGGCCCGGGGCCCTGATGGCCTTCGTGAACGCCCTGCACCCGAACTGGAACATCAGCATCTTCCACTACCGCAACCACGGCGCCGACGTCGGACGCATCGTGGTCGGGGTTCAGGTGCCCCCGGGGGAACTGGAGGCCTGGCGGGCCTTCCTCGCCGATCTCCCCTACCAGCACTGGGAGGAGACGGGCAATCCGGCCTACCGGCTGTTCCTGGGGGAGGTGGGACGGCCCTTGCCCAGTCCGGGCGGGCTGGTGGGGGTCTGAGGCCTGCGATACGTTGCCGCCACGCCGTGCCGGACGTCCCCATGGCTGAACCCGACGCCCTGCACCCCGAAGGCGAGCCCTCCGCGGCGGCCACCCCGGGGCTGTCCCTGCCGGCCCGGCTCGAGGCGATTCTCTACCTGAAGGGCCGGCCCCTGGAGCTGGGGGAGCTGGCCGCCATCGCCGGCATCGACCGGGACGAGGCCGAGCTGGCCCTGATCACCCTGATGGCCGACTACGCCCATCGCGACACCGCCCTGGAGATCCATCAGGAGGGCCAGCACTACGCCCTGCAGCTGCGGGCCGGCCTGGGGGATCTGGTCCAGAACCTGCTGCCGGTGGATCTCTCGGTCGCCGCCCTGCGGACCCTGGCCACCATCGCCCTCAAGAAGCGCCTGCTGCAATCGGAGCTGGTGGAGCTGCGCGGCTCGGGGGCCTATGACCACATCAGGGAGCTCCTCGCCCAGGACTTCATCGAACGCCGCCGCCAGAGCGACGGCCGCTCCTACTGGCTGAGCCTGAGCGAGAAATTCCATCGCACCTTCTCCCTGAAGGCCGATGATCTGGCCGCCCTCGGCACCCGCCTGGCGGCCGCCGAGACGGCCGGAACGCCGCCGCCGCCCGGCGGGGAGGCGGATCCATAGAGTTGGCCCAACAGCTGGCGCAAGCCTGCGCCCCCATCCTCCGACCCCTTCCATGAGCATCCTCGTCTTCCTGCTCCAGGTGCTGGCCCAGACCCTGAGCATCTACCTCCTGGTGCTGCTGGTCCGGGTGCTGCTGAGCTGGTTCCCCAATCTCGACTGGAGCAATCCGCTGCTCTCCAGCGTCAGCGCCATCACCGACCCCTACCTCAACGCCTTCCGGGGCCTGATTCCGCCGCTGGGTGGCCTCGACCTCTCGGCGCTGGTGGCCTTCATCGCCCTGCAGCTGGCCCAGAGCCTGCTGGGGGCGTCGATCGCCAGCCTCTCCGGCGGCCTTCCCTACTGAGGCTCCCCGGCCGGGGATGCCGCCAGGGCCTCCTCCAGGGGCAGGAGTTCGTCGTCCACGCCGGCACGGGTGCGCACCGGGGCGCTGAACCCCCGGGCCTTGACGCTGCGGGTGCCCAGGGGCCCCGGGGTGCCGGCCGGCACCGCCAGCCGCAGCGCAAAGCTGGAGCGCCCGGGGGGCACATCACCGATCGATCCCACCCGGGTGCGGTTCGGCAGCACCGGTTCACCGCTGGCATCGAGGATCAGACCGAACACATCGGTATCCACCACCGGCTTCGATCCGTTGTTCACCACCACCCCCCGCAGGGCCCAGCAGGTGGCGCCACTGGGGCGGGCCAGGGTCGGCTGGGTGCCCAGGTCATCGGCGGGGCAGGGCTCCAGCACCACATCGGAAACCTTCAGATCGGTGGCGCCGGCCAGGGCCGGGGCACCGCAGACCACCAGCAGCACGATCGACAGCCGCAGCAGCAGCCGGAGCAGGGGGCCGACCCGGGCGTCGGCCAGCGGGCGTGGCCGGCGGCCGGCCGGAGTCCGGGTCCCTGGAACGACGAGTCCTGCCTGAGTCACCGCCGATCGCCGCTGCCTGCGATCACGTTACGGTTCGCCCGGTCGGCCAGCTTGGCCAGGTTGGCGGCCGCCACGTCATCGAGATCCAACCCCAGTTCCGTGGCCAGCTGGGCCACGTACCAGAGCACGTCCCCCAGCTCCAGCCGCAGATCCTCGCGAACCTCGGGGCCGAACACCCCCGCCCGATCGCGCAGCACCTTCTTCACCTTGTCGGCCACTTCGCCGGCCTCGCCGCACAGGCCCAGGGTGGGATAAAGGATGTTGTTGCCGGCCTCGGGGTAGCGGGCCGTCTCACGGGAGCGTTGCTGGTAGTCGTGAAAGTCCATTCCAAGCGCGCTCCGGGCAAGTCCGGATGGTAGTTTCCGCCCCTGTACAAGGTCGTTCAATGGCCCCTCACGATCTCATGCGTCGCACAAAGATCGTGGCCACGATCGGGCCCGCCACCGAGTCGCCCGAGGTGTTGCGGCAGCTGATCGCCGCCGGCGCCACCACCTTCCGTCTCAACTTTTCCCACGGCGATCACAGCGATCACGCCGATCGGATCGCCACCATCCGCCAGGTGGCCCACGAACTGGGCGTCCACATCGGCATCCTGCAGGACCTGCAGGGCCCCAAGATCCGCCTGGGCCGCTTCCAGGCCGGTCCCATCACCCTGGCCAAGGGGGATCCCTTCTCCCTCACCTCCCGGGCCGTCAACTGCGACAACACCATCGCCACCGTCACCTACGACCGTCTGGCGGACGAGGTGACCAGCGGCAGCCGCATCCTGCTGGACGACGGCCGGGTGGAGATGGTGGTGGTGGAGGTGGACGGCCCCGGGCAGACCCTGAAGTGCAAGGTCACCGTCGGCGGGGTGCTCTCCAACAACAAGGGGGTCAACTTCCCCGATGTGCAGCTCTCGATCCGGGCCCTCACCCCCAAGGACCGGCGCGACCTGGCCTTCGGGCTGCAGCAGGGCGTCGACTGGGTGGCCCTGAGCTTCGTGCGCAACCCCTCCGACATGCTGGAGATCCGGGAGCTGATCCGCAGCCAGGGCCACAACACCCCGGTGGTGGCCAAGATCGAGAAGTTCGAGGCCATCGACGCCATCGACGCGATCCTGCCCCTCTGCGACGGGGTGATGGTGGCCCGGGGCGACCTCGGGGTGGAGATGCCCGCCGAGGAGGTGCCGCTGCTGCAGAAGGAGCTGATCCGCAAGGCCAACAGCCTCGGCATCCCGATCATCACGGCCACCCAGATGCTCGATTCGATGGCCTCCTGCCCCCGGCCCACCCGGGCCGAGGTGAGCGATGTGGCCAACGCCATCCTCGACGGCACCGATGCGGTGATGCTCTCCAACGAGACGGCCGTCGGCGACTACCCGGTGGAGGCGGTGGCCACCATGGACCAGATCGCCCGCCGCATCGAACGCGACTACCCCCAGCGGGTGCTGGACAGCCACATGGCGACCACCATCCCCAACGCCATCTGTCAGGCCGTCAGCAGCATCGCCCGCCAGCTGAACGCCGCGGCGATCCTGCCCCTCACCAAGACCGGCTCCACGGCGCGCAACGTCAGCAAGTTCCGCCCCAGCACCCCGATCCTGGCGATCACCTCCGATGTCACCGTGGCCCGGCAGCTGCAGCTGGTGTGGGGGGTCAACCCCCTGCTGATCCAGGACGAGTCCAGCAGCAGCCGCACCTTCAGCGTCGCCATGGCCACGGCCCAGCAGATGGGGCTCCTGGGCGCCGGTGATCTGGTGGTGCAGACCGCCGGCACCCTTGAAGGGGTGTCCGGCTCCACCGACCTGGTCAAGGTGGGCATCGTCTCGGCCGTCATGGGCCGGGGTGTGGGCATCGGCAGCGGCACCGTCAGCGGCAAGGTGCGCCTGGCCAGCTCGCCGGAGGATGCGGCCCGCCTGGAGGCCGGCGAGATCCTGGTGGTGCGCGAGACGAGCGCCGCCTACCTGGAGGCGATCCGCAAGGCCCGCGGGGTGATCGCCGAGGAGGAGGGCCGCCAGAGCCACGCCGCCGTGATCGCCGAGCGCCTGGGCGTCCCCGTGATCGTCGGGGTGGCCAACGCCACCCTCGAACTGCGCATGGGCGAGGTGGTCACCCTTGAGATCCAGGAGGGGGTGGTGCACCGGGGCCCCCGCAGTGCCCACCCTTCGGCGGTGCCCTCTTTCCTCTAGAACCGAAGCGTCTCCGGTTGCGCCGCCATGGCCTCCAAGCTGCCCCTGAGCGAGACGGTGGCCATGGCACTGCTGACGCTGCGCTCCAACCGCCTGCGCAGCCTGCTCACCATGCTCGGCATCGTGATCGGCAACGCCTCGGTCATCACCCTGGTGGGGGTGGGGCGCGGTGCCCAGAACCTGGCCGAGAACCAGCTCAGCACCCTGGGCGCCAATGTGCTGTTCGTGGTGCCCGGCAACAACGACACGCGCCGCCAGGGGATCGAGACCCCGCGCACCCTGGTGCTGGAGGACGCCAAGGCCATCGCCGAGCAGGTGCCGAGCGTGCGCCGCGTCGCCCCCCAGATCACCCTCAACGAGGTGGCCCAGGCGGGGGGGTTCAGCTCCACGATCTCGGTGTCCGGGGTGACGCCGGAATTCCTGCCGGTGCGCAGCTTCGAGGTGACCCGGGGCCGCTTCATCGATGAACGCGATCTCAAGGGCGCCCGCAACGTGGTGGTGATCGGGCCCGATCTGCAGAAGAAGCTGATGCCCACCGGCGAGGCCCTGGGCCGCCAGTTGCGCATCCGCGACAAGTCCTTCGAGGTCATCGGCGTGCTGGCGTCCAAGGGGGCGGTGTTCGGCTCCAACCAGGACGAGAACGCCTACATCCCCCTCACCACCATGGTGAGTCAGCTGAGCGGACGGGATCCCACCTTCGGCGTCAGCCTCACCTTCATCAGCGTCGAAGCCCGCGACGAAGCCAGCACCGGCGCCGCCGCCTTCCAGATCACCAACCTGCTGCGCCAGCGCCACCGCATCCTGCGGGAGGACGATTTCGCCGTGCGCTCCCAGAAGGATGCCCTCACGATCGTCGGCACGATCACCGGCGGGCTCACCCTGATGCTCGCCGCCATCGGCGCCGTGTCCCTGCTGGTGGGCGGGATCGGGATCATGAACATCATGCTGGTGTCGGTGAGTGAACGCACCGAGGAGATCGGCCTGCGCAAGGCCCTCGGAGCCCGCAGCAGCGACGTGCTGCTCCAGTTCCTGGTGGAGTCCCTGGTGCTCGCGAGCCTCGGCGGGGTGATCGGCAGCGCCATGGGCCTGGGCACCGTGGCCCTGGTGGCGGCCTTCACCCCCCTGCCCGCCACGATCGAGCCCAGCACGGTGCTGCTGACGGTGGGGCTGTCCGGCTCGATCGGCCTGTTCTTCGGGGTGGTGCCGGCCCGCCGTGCCGCCCGACTGGATCCGATCGCGGCCCTGAGGAGCCTCTGAAGCCGCCGGCGGGGACGCCACGCTCGCCCCTGGGGGCCTAGCCCCACCTTCGCCCAGAGAGAATAGAAGAAAAGATTAAGACTGCCAATCCGTCGCCTTGGTCACCGAATCCCCACAGCCGCAGTGGCTTGATGGTATGGACGTCGCCGCATGAAGGTGTTGGATCAACTGGCCAGGACGGAACAGGTGGAGTGCGGCTACCGGAACAGCTCCGACCGCATGGTCATCCTGCGCTGCATCGGGCCGGGGCAGTTCTTCCTCGAACGGGTCGTGTTTCCTTTCGAACTCCTGACCTTTCAGTGTCCCGAGGGGAGCGAGGTGGAGATCTGGACGCACGGCCTGGGTGGCCCGGAGCTGCTCGAATCGATCGAGTCCCGCGAACTGATCATGGAATCGGCCCCCGTTCCGGAGGCTGCCGCCGGCGGCATCGAGCTCAACCCCTGGCTGCAGGCCAGCTGACCCCCCCTCCGGCGCCGCGGGGCTCCCGTTGGCGGGGCCCGCGCTCTTAAGGTTGTCCAAAAGCTTCACAACCATGAATCAGCGCTGGCGTGTCCTTGCCCTGTGGCTGTTGCCGGTCGCCGTGGCCCTGTTCCTGGGCTGGCAGCTGCTGAGTTCCGGAGGGCGGCTGGCCCCCGCCGGCGGTGGCGGCGACACCACCGCCCCCCGCAATGCGGCGGTGGCCCGCATGAGCTACGGGCGCTTCCTGGATTACGTGGAGGCGGGGCGCGTCACCGCCGTTGACATCTTCGACGGGGGTCGCACCGCCGTAATCGAGGCGGTGGATCCTGACCTTGACAACCGCGTCCAGCGCCTGCGCGTCGATCTGCCCGGCGTCGCACCGGAGCTGATCAACAAGCTCAAGGATCAGGGCATCAGCTTCGATGTCCATCCGCCCAAGTCCACTCCGCCCGCCCTGGGGCTTCTGGGCAACCTGCTCTTCCCGCTGCTGCTCATCGGCTCGCTGATCTTCCTGGCCCGGCGTTCCTCCGGCATGCCGGGTGGCCCCGGCCAGGCCATGCAGTTCGGCAAGTCCAAGGCCCGTTTCGCCATGGAGGCGGAAACCGGCGTCAAGTTCGACGACGTGGCCGGGGTGGAGGAAGCCAAGCAGGATCTGCAGGAGGTGGTCACCTTCCTGAAGACCCCCGAGCGCTTCACCTCGGTGGGGGCCAAGATCCCCCGCGGCGTGCTGCTGGTGGGTCCCCCAGGCACCGGCAAGACCCTGCTGGCCAAGGCGATCGCCGGCGAGGCCGGCGTGCCCTTCTTCTCCCTCTCCGGTTCCGAGTTCGTGGAGATGTTCGTCGGCGTCGGCGCCAGCCGGGTGCGCGACCTGTTCAAGCGGGCCAAGGAGAACAGTCCCTGTCTGATCTTCATCGATGAGATCGACGCGGTCGGCCGCCAGCGCGGCGCCGGCATCGGCGGCGGCAACGATGAGCGGGAGCAGACCCTCAACCAGCTCCTCACGGAGATGGATGGCTTCGAGGGCAACAGCGGCATCATCATCATCGCCGCCACCAACCGGCCCGACGTGCTGGATTCGGCCCTGATGCGGCCCGGCCGTTTCGATCGCCAGGTGCAGGTGGACGCGCCCGACATCAAGGGTCGGCTCTCGATCCTCAAGGTGCACAGCCGCAACAAGAAGCTGGCTGACGACGTCTCCCTGGAGATGATCGCCCGCCGCACCCCCGGCTTCACCGGCGCCGACCTGGCCAATCTGCTGAATGAGGCGGCGATCCTCACCGCCCGCCGGCGCAAGGAGGCCACCGGCCTGGCCGAGATCGACGATGCCGTCGACCGGATCATCGCCGGCATGGAGGGCAAGCCCCTCACCGATGGCCGCAGCAAGCGTCTGATCGCCTATCACGAGGTGGGCCATGCCCTGGTGGGCACCCTGGTGAAGCAGCACGATCCAGTCCAGAAGGTCACCCTGATCCCCCGGGGCCAGGCCCAGGGCCTCACCTGGTTCGCCCCCGATGAGGAGCAGATGCTGGTCAGCCGTGCCCAGCTGCGGGCGCGGATCATGGGGGCCCTCGGGGGCCGTGCCGCCGAGGACGTGGTGTTCGGCCACTCCGAGGTGACCACCGGGGCCGGCGGCGACATCCAGCAGGTGGCCTCGATGGCCCGCCAGATGGTGACCCGCTTCGGCATGAGTGATCTGGGTCCGATGTCCCTGGAGGCCGGCAACCAGGAGGTGTTCCTGGGCCGCGACCTGATGACCCGCAGCGACGTCTCCGATGCGATCGCCCACAAGATCGACGAGGCTGTCCGCCAGATCGTTCAGAGCTGCTACGCCGACACCGTCAAACTCGTGGCCGAGCATCGGGCCTGCATGGACCGGCTGGTGGAGCTGCTGATCGAGAAGGAGAGCCTCGATGGCGACGAATTCCGCCTGATCGTCTCGGAGTTCGCCTCGATTCCCGACAAGGATCGCTTCTCCCCCCTGCTCACCGCCGCCGACCTGGCGACGGTCCCGCCTCAGGACGCCGTCATGGCCGAGACCAGCGAAGCCAACTGAGCTCCGGCTTCGGCGCCATGAAAAAGGCCTGCTCCGGCAGGCCTTCTTTTGTGGGTAGCTTTTTTGTGGACGGCTGGGCCTCAGACGGGGCGGACAGGCCGCTTCTCGATCACCTTGTCGATCAGGCCGTAGGCCATCGCTTCGGCCGGAGACATGAAGAAATCCCGGTCGGTGTCGATCTGAATGCGCTCCAGATCCTGCCCGGTCCGGCTCGCCAGTTCGCGGTTGAGCTTGTCCTTCAGATAGAGGATCTCATCGGCCTGGATGCGGATGTCGCTGGCCTGGCCCCGGGCCCCGCCGAGGGGCTGGTGGATCATGATCCGGGAGTGGCTGAGGCTGCTGCGCTTGCCCTTGGCCCCGGCACAGAGCAGGAAGGCACCCATGCTGGCCGCCAGGCCCACGCAGACCGTCTGGACGTCGGGTTTGATGTGCTGCATCGTGTCAAAGATGCCGAGGCCGTCGTAAACCGAACCGCCGGGGGAATTGACATAGAGGAAGATATCCTTTTCGGGATCTTCAGCCTCCAGGAACAGCAACTGGGCCACCACGCGGTTGGCAGACTCCGCGGTCACCGGTTCGCCGAGGAAGATGATCCTCTCGCGCAGCAGCCGGGAATAGATGTCGAAGGCTCTTTCACCGCGACCCGACTCCTCGATGACGATCGGGATCATGGGCTCCAGACAGGCGATTGAAACGATCCTACCCAGCCGCCGATCGGGTCGAGTGCCTGCAGCGCTAAGGTCGCTGCAACGAAGAATCCATCCGCGTGAGCGCTGCTCTCACCGTCGCCGACAGCAAGCGCGCCTTCCACGGCGCCTTCCCCCATGTCATCAGTCCCCTCTACCGGCGCATGGTCGACGAACTGCTGGTGGAGCTCCACCTGCTGAGCCGTCAGAAGGGGTTCCAGAGTGATCCCCTGTTCGCCGTCGGCCTGGTTCAGGTGTTCGATGGCTTTGCCCGGGGCTACCGCCCCGAGGCCCAGAAGGCCCCCCTCTTCCAGGCCCTGTGCGCCTCCTCCGGCTTTGATGGCCCCGATCTGCGCCGCGAGTGCGAGGAAGCCCTGGCCGCCATGGGACGCCACAGCCAGGCCGAGGTGCGCCAGTGGATCGAGAACCAGGGGGCGGGGGCCCCGCCGCCGGTGGCCACCGCCCTGGCCGGCATCCGCCGTCCCGACTTCCATTACTCGCGTCTGATGGCGGTCGGCCTGCTCGCCCTGCTGGAGCAGGCCCTCGCCGACGACGCCATGGAACCCCAGGCCCTGCGCCAGCTGGCCCACGAGATCGGCGAGTCGATCGGCCTGTTGCGTGACCGTCTCGACAAGGACCTGGCCCTCTACGCCAGCAACCTGGAGAAGATGACCATGGCCGTCGAGCTCATGGAGGAGACGGTGGCCGCCGAGCGGCGGCGGCGCGAGCGCCAGGCCGTCAGCGGCTCACCTGAAGGCGTCCCCTCAGCCAGCTGAGCCCGTCGGCTCCGGTGGCCGTTGAGCCGGGAAGGGACTCCATCCACAGCTGATCAGCGCGACGCACCAGCTCCGGCAGAGGTTCGGGGAGCAGGCCCAGCTGGTCCAGCCCCCGTGGGCGGACCCGCAACCACAGCTCACCGCTGGCCGGGGCGCCCGCCCCTGTGGTGGTCATCGCTTGCCATCGGCCAGGCACCGGACCGAGGAACAGCAGCAGCTGGGGTGCCGGTCCCCCCTCGCCGATCCAGCGCCATCCCCCCAGCACCACACCGTCCTGCCGGCTCCAGGTGGCAGCGCCCGCCTGGGATGGGGCCGTCGCGGCGGGGCCCGCCTCCAGCCCCTGGGCCTGCAGGGCCCGGGCCAGACCCTGCAGCAGCTGGCGCCAGCCCTGGCGGTCGGCCCCCACCGCCACCTGGAGCTCGAGCGAGGCCTGGAACGCACCGGTGGGCTGGGGCTGGAGCCGCAGCCGGAAGGGGGAGCGCCGCAGCAGGGCGAGCCCCTTGGTGTCGATGCCGTACCGGGCCGCCAGGGGATCGCGGATCAGCTGGCGGGCCAGAAGGCCCCGGAACAGCTGCTCGAGGGAGGAGCCCTGAAGCTCCAGCAGCAGGTCGGCGGGCAGGGGCGGCCGGGAGGAGGGCGGCAGGTCCGGGATCCTCAGGCGGCCCGCCGGACCGGTGGAGGCGGGGCGGTCGGAGGCTTCGCCGCGCCAACGCACCTCCGAGCCCTCCAGTGCCAGGGAGAGGCAACCCTCCTGGTAGGCCTCCAGCAGGGGGGCCAGGGGCCCCACCAGCGCCCCGAGTCCGGAGGCGTTCCAGAAGACGCCCTGGCCACTTTCCAGGCGGGGCAGGCAGGTGCTGAACAGTCCGCGGCCGGCCAGCTGGTCCGGCCGCAGCTGGTCCTGCAGCAGGCGCCGGGAGAGGGGATCCGGTGCCACCACCAGCAGGTTCCCCACCCGCAGGCCCTGGGCCGGCAGGGGCGTCCGGGCCCCGGCGGCGGCGTTGTCCTGCACCACCAGGTAGGCGCCCACATCGGTGTGCGGTCCCCAGAACTGCCACCAGGTGCGGCGCTGCTCGCGCCACAGCCGGCGGCCCGCGGCTTCGCCGAGGCGGTCACGCCAGAGGGCCGGAACCGGCCGCTCCGGGCTGGCGGGGAAACTCTGCAGCAGGCTGCTCACCGCCATCAGCTGCTCGAGTCCCTGGGCGCGGGGCCGGGGCCAGCGCCCCAGGGCGAGGCTGGGCAGCAGCAGCAACAGCAGCAGGGTTGCCGTGGTGAGCGGCAGGGGTGGCGGCCCGGGTCGCCGGGGCAGGGCCGGCGCCACCAGCGAGCGGCGCAGACGATCGATCGGGCGGCTCATGGAAACGCCGGCGGGCTGGGGCCAGGGTGGATGGGACGACGCGGCCGGCCCCGGGACCGCTCCTGCATCGGCGGTGACCCTGGCGACAGCGGGCTTCTGCGAAGGATGGCGATGGCCGGACCACCGGTTGGGAGTGATCAACCGGAGCAGCCCTTCGGCCCCTCGCGCCGGGGCTGGTCAGGGGTTGAGCATCAGCGGTTGCGGACTTCGCTGGAGCGGCGGCGGCGCTTGTCGCGCCACTCGACGGTGGAGAGATAGATCACACCGACACTCACGAAGAGCAGCAGGGCGGAGGCCAGGCCCGCCAGCAGGGTGGTGGTGGGGAAAGCCAGATCAGAAACCGATGCTGTTGTCACCGTTCCGGCCCCACACCACCATGGCGATCGAGAAGGTGAAGATGGCCGCCAGGGCGGACCAACCAAGGGTGATCAACATCGGGCCCGGTTCAAGACTCCGCGCATGTTACCTACGCTGGGGACCGGCAGCCGCTGCAGGCCCATGGTCGTCGCCCCCTCCAGAAGTCCCGCCCCGATCGCCCAGCGCCGGTCCGCGCCCTACCCCAGCGTCAACGTGATCGTTCTCGACGACGACGTCAACACGTTCCAGCACGTGGTCGCGGTGCTCGTACGCCATCTGCCCGGCATGCAGCCCGACCGGGCCTGGGAGCTGGCCCACCGCATCGATGGCGAGGGATCGGCGGTGGTCTGGAGCGGACCGCTCGAGCAGGGGGAGCTGTACCACCAGCTGCTCTCCGCCGAAGGTCTGACCATGGCTCCCCTGGGCCACGGCTGAGCGGCACCCATGGCCCGGCTGGTGATCACCCACAGCACCTACGTGGAGGGCCTGATCCCGCTGCTCAGGCGGCTGGCGACCCTGCCGGACATCGACACGATCACCCCGGCGGTGATCACCCGGGTCAGGGGCCGCAGCGTCGGCCTGCGGCTGCGGGTGTCGAGCCCGATCACCGGCGGCCACAAGCTGCTGGCCCGCCGGGGCAGCACGGCCCAGGAGGTGTTCGTGGTCACCCGGCTCAGCCGGGATCAGCTGCAGGAGGAGCTGGATCGCCTGACGAGCTGAGCAGGCTGGTGGGGGCCACCCGCTCGTAGACGGCCGGGGTGCTGAAGCGGCCGTAGGCACCGCTGTCGCGGAACCAGCTCGCCCCGGGCACCTCCACCAGATCGCCGGGGCGCAGTCCCCAGCGGCGCTCCAGGTAGGCCGAAGCAGCGGCCGCATCGAAACGGGGCTGGCCCCAGGCCACGATCGCCAGGGCCAGGGCCCGGATCCGCAAGGCGCCGGCAGGACTTTCCTGGATCTCCTCCTCCAGCAGGAAGGTGCGGAACGCGCCCGCCGCCTCCCCTTCCAGGGGGTACTTCTGCAGGTACAGCGCCCGGGCCCGGGGAAACACCGGACCCGGGGCACGGGCGAGCAGGCGCTCGAAGGCCTGGGGAAAGCTCGAAGGCTCGCTGTTCACGGCGGCGGGGCGACCTGCCTCCAGCATGCCGGCCCGGGCGCGATCGGATTGGGGAAAAGGGGTGGACCGCCGTGCCGTCTTGCCCCAGTGTTCGACCTGGATGAACCAGAAGGGGAGTCAGGGGCGGGGCTTCGTTTCCGGCAATGAAGCCGGTCTACGTTGCCGTCGCTGAAGACTCCCCGTGTCGAAAGGGAGTCAGATCAGAAAACTGTGAAAGGCAGTCACCAACACAGCAGTCCAGGAACATCCTAGGCGGGTCGGTGGGGGAGCGGCCAGATGGCCCGCACCTCGGCCAGCAGCCGCTGCCGGTCCAGTTCCCGCTCCTCCGCGGTGCGGCCCTGCAGAAGCAGGGTGAGGTGGCCCAGCTTGCGTCCCACCCCTCCGCCCCGCTTGCCGTACCAGTGCAGGTGGGCGTCCGGGAGGGCCTCCAGGGCCCGGCGCCGCGCCAGCTGGTCGTCATCACCGTCCTCCGGCGCCAGCAGGTTGACCATCAGCGCCCCGGGCACCACGGCCTCGGTGGCCCCCATCGGCAGACCGGCGACGATCCGCACCTGCTGGGCGAACTGGCTGGTGCGGCAGGCCTCGATGGTCAGATGGCCGGAGTTGTGGGTGCGGGGGGCCAGCTCGTTGACCTGCAGCCCCGAGGGCCCGTAGAAGAACTCGATCGAGAGCACCCCCACGTAATCCAGGGCCGTGAGCAGGGAGGCGGCCACGTTGCGGGCGAACACCTCCACCCGATGGTCCACCGGAGCGGGGAAGAGCACCCAGTCGCAGACACGGCTGTGCTGGTGGGTCTGCACCAGGGGGTAACAAGCCACCTGCCCCTGTCGGTCGCGGCAGGCCACGAGGGCCAGTTCGCGCTCGAAGGCCACCAGCTCCTCAAGGATCCAGTCGTCCGGCTCGACGCGATCCAGCAGCTGCTCCAGCGCCCCCAGATCGGGCACCGGCACCGTCCCCCGGCCGTCGTAGCCGCCACGGCTGGCCTTGGCCATCAGGGGAAAGCGGAAGCCGTCGGGGAGACGCGGCAGCGCCGGCGTCTGCAGGGGGCGCGGTGGTCCCGCCGGCGGGAGCCCATCCGGGTCCCCACCCGGGGGCAGGGCAGGCTCCGGCTGCAGCACATCGGCCAGGGGACACCAGCGGGGAGCCGGCAGATGCAGGTCGCCGAGCAACCGCCGCTGGCCCGCCTTGCTGACCAGGGGCTGGAGGGCGTCGAGACCGGGCAGGAACCGCAGTCCCGGCCCCTCCAGGGCCCGCAGGGCCTCGAGGGGGATCCACTCGTTCTCGAAACTGATGGCCCCGCAGCGACCGGCCAGCTCCCGGGTGGCGGTCACGTCATCCACCGCCGCCAGCACCACACTGGCGGCGGCACGGGTGGCCGGATCCCCGGCGCCGGGCGTCTGCACGTGCACGGCGACACCGAGGTCCCGGGCCGCCTCGGCCAGCATCCAGGCCAGCTGGCCACCACCGACGATGCCGATGGCGTCGAGCGGTGCCGGCGTGGCCTGGGGAAGGGGGTCCGCGATGATCTGCACCCTGGCTTTGGTGGCTGGAAGCGGAAACCAGCCTGCCATCAGGGCGTCGTGGGCCCTGCAGGGGGATCCCTGGCGGGGGATCACTGGAGCGGGTTGTCGGCGGCGAAGGCGTAGCGCACCAGGCTGAGCAGCAGCACGATCAGGAACAGGGCCAGCCCCACGGTGCAGGCGTAGCTGATCTCCAGCTCGGAGAAGGCCTGGTCGTACACGTAGTACACGATCGTGCGGGTGCTGTCGGCCGGGCCCCCCTGGGTCATCAGGTAGACCTCCTCGAACACCTTGGTGGCCCCGATCGCCGAGATCACCGCCACCAGCGTGATGTAGGGCCTCAGCAGGGGCAGGGTGATGTCCAGATGGCGTCGCCAGCCCTCGCTGCCATCCAGGGCCGCCGCCTCGTAGAGATCGGCGGAGATCCCCTGCAGGCCGGCCACGAAGATGACCATGTAGTAGCCGAGGCCCTTCCAGAGGGTCACGAGCATCACCGAGGGCAGGGCCAGGCCGGTGGAGGTGAGGAAGCCGATCGGTGAGAAGCGATCCCCCAGCAGGGCGCCGAGCCAGCCGTTGACCAGGCCGTTCTCGGCGTAGAGCCAGCGGAAGGCGATCGCCGCCACCACCAGCGACACCAGCACCGGGGTGTAAAACGCACCGCGGAACCAGTGGATGCCCGGCAGCTGGCGGTTGACCAGCACCGCCAGGGCCAGGGCTCCGAGCACGATCGGCGGCACCACCCCCACCAGATAGAGAAAGGTGGTGCCCGTGACCCGCAGCAGCATCGGGTCGGCCAGCAGGCGGCGGAAGTTGGCCAGCCCCACGAAGGTGAGCGGCTCGCCCACATCCAGCCCGGTGCGGGTGAAGCTGATCACCAGGGCCATCGCCGCCGGGATCAGCACAGACACGGCGAGCAGCACCAGGGCGGGGGTCAGGAACGCCCAGGCGGAGCGGGTGGCAGCCGGTGCGGCGGGGGTGGGTGGGGCCATGGGGACATCCTGCCGGAGCCGGGGCGATGCACAATCGGAGCCGAGGCAGGAGCCCCCCGGTGCCGCCCGATTTCCGTTCCCCATGACGCCGACGCCCAAGCAGGTGCTGCGGGAGGTCTTCGGCTACGACGCCTTCCGCGGCCCCCAGGCCGCCATCGTCGAGCACGTCTGCGCGGGGGGGTCGGCCCTGGTGCTGATGCCCACCGGTGGCGGCAAGTCGCTCTGCTATCAGATCCCGGCCCTGTGCCGGCCAGGCACGGCGGTGGTGGTCTCGCCCCTGATCGCACTGATGCAGGATCAGGTGAGCGCCCTGCGCCAGGCCGGCGTGCGGGCGGCCGCGCTCCATTCGGCTGAGAGCGGCGAGGCGGCGGCCGCCACCTGGCGGGAGCTGCAGGCCGGCGGCCTGGACCTGCTCTACGTGTCGCCGGAGCGGCTGCTGAACGGTGACCTGATCGCGCGGCTCGCCGACCTGCCGCTGGCCCTGTTCGCCATTGATGAAGCCCACTGCGTCTCCCAGTGGGGCCACGATTTCCGGCCCGAGTATCTGCAGCTGGCGGTGCTCGCGGAGCGCTTCGGGGCCGTTCCCCGCATCGCCCTCACCGCCACCGCCGACCCCCGCACCCGCTCCGAGATCGTGGCGCGGCTGGGCCTGGAGCAGGCGGCGGTGTTCACCGCCAGCTTCGATCGGCCCAACATCCGCTACCTGCTGCGGGACAAGAGCGACCCGAAGCGCCAGCTGCTGGAGTTCCTCGCTAGCCAGCGGGGCCATGCCGGCATCGTCTACGCCCGCTCCCGCAAGCGGGTGGAGGAGTTCGCCACCCTGCTGGCGGCCGAGGGGTATGACGCCCTGCCCTATCACGCCGGCCTGGCGGCGGAGACACGCAGCGCCGCCCTGGAGCGCTTCCGCCATGGCAGCGGCGTGATCGTGGTGGCCACCATCGCCTTCGGCATGGGCATCGACAAGCCGGACGTGCGCTTCGTGGCCCATGTGGACCTGCCCAAGAGCCTGGAGGCCTACTACCAGGAGACGGGCCGGGCGGGCCGCGATGGGCTGCCGGCCATCGCCTGGATGGTGCACGGCGCCGCCGACGTGCCACCGCTGCGCCGCTTCATCGAGGAGTCAGACGCCGAACTGGCCCAGAAGCGCATCGAGCATGGCCGGCTCGATTCCCTGATCGGCTTCGCCGAGACCTGCGGCTGCCGCCGCCGGATCCTGCTCGACTATCTGGGGGAGACGGGCAGCGGCGACTGCGGCAACTGCGACGTCTGCCTGGAGCCGAACCAGGGTGTGGACGTGACCGAGCCGGCCCGCAAGGCCCTCTCGACCGTGTACCGGACCGGCGGCCGCTTCGGGGCCGCCCACCTGGTGGATGTGTTGCTGGGGGGCGACACCGCCCGGGTGCGCAGCCTCGGCCATGACCGGCTGGGGGTGTTCGGGATCGGCAAGGAACTGGACCGGTTGCAGTGGCGCAGCCTGTTCCGCCAGCTCACCGCCAGGGGCTACCTGGTGACGGCCGCCGATGGCCACGGCGGCCTGCAGTTCGGCCCCGAGGCCCTGGTGCGGCCGCTGCTGCGGGGGGAGTCGCGCCTTGAGATCCGGCTGCCGCCTCCGGCCCGGGAGCGACGTGGGCGCGCCGCCGCGGGAGCCGCCACACCCGCGGCCGGCGCGGAGCCCGCCGATCCGGACCTCCTAGCGGCCCTGAAGGCCTGGCGGCTGGAGCAGGCCCGGCAGCAGCGCCTGCCTCCCTATGTGGTCTTTCACGACCGCACCCTGGTGGCCATCGCCGAACGCCGTCCCGCCTGCCTCGACGAACTCGCCGGCCTCACCGGCATCGGCACCGCCAAGCTGGCCAGCTACGGGGAGGCGGTGCTGGAGGTGGTCCGCCGCCTCTCCCCCCAGGCCTAGCCTCGGTTTGCCCTCGCCCCTTCCTCCGTGCCGCAGGAGTACCGCACCATCACGGTGTCCCTCGCTGCCGATCCCTACCCGATCCTGATCGGAGAGGGCCTGCTCGCGGGCCTCGGTTCCTTTCTGCTCGAGCGGGGGATCCCCAACGGCACCCGGGTGCTGATGGTGACCAACCCCGATGTGGACGCGTTCCACGGGGCCCGGGCCCTGCAGAGCCTGGAGGCCTCCGGCTTCGTGGTGCGGACGCTGGTGATCGAGGCCGGTGAGGAGCAGAAGACCCCCGCCACGGTGGCGGCCATCCACGACGCCGCCTTCGCCCACCGCCTGGAGCGGAGCTCCCTAATCGTCGCCCTCGGCGGCGGTGTGGTGGGGGACATGGCCGGCTTCGCCGCCGCCACCTGGCTGCGGGGCATCGCCGTGGTGCAGGTGCCCACCACCCTGCTGGCGATGGTGGATGCGGCCATCGGCGGCAAGACCGGCGTGAACCATCCCGGCGGCAAGAACCTGATCGGCGCCTTCCACCAGCCGAAGCTGGTGCTGATCGATCCCCTGGTGCTTGCGACCCTGCCGGAGCGGGAGTTCCGGGCCGGCATGGCGGAGGTGATCAAGTACGCCGTCATCGGCGACGGGATCCTGTTCCGGGATCTGGAGGCGGCCGCCGAGCGGGATCCCGCCAGGGGCCTGGCCAGCCGGGGCGCCCTCGGCCCGGTGCTGCTGCAGCGGCTGCTGGAACGTTCCGCAGCCGCCAAGGCCCGCGTCGTGGCGGCCGACGAACGGGAAGGGGGATTGCGGGCGATCCTCAATTACGGACACACCCTGGGCCATGCGGTGGAGAACCTCAGCGGCTACGGCACCTGGCTGCACGGCGAGGCCGTGGGTCTGGGGATGCTGGCGGCCGGTGACATCGCCGTGGCCATGGGTCTCTGGAGCCAGGCCGATCAGGACCGCCAGCGACGTCTGATCGCCGCCGCCGGCCTGCCCATGGACTGGCCGGCCCTGGATCCCGAGGCGGTGCTGGCTTCCCTGCAGGCCGACAAGAAGGTGCGCCAGGGGAAGGTGCGTTTCGTCCTGCCCACCGGTGTGGGGTCGGTCACGATCCGGGATGACGTCGATCCCGCCACGATCCGGGCCACCCTGGCGGTCGCCACTTCGATCGGCGCCCCCTGACACAGGGGCCCGCTTCGGTCGCCTCCGGCGGGCCAGGGCGCCGGGGAAAGGGGCTCAACGATGGTCTTTCGCTGACAGGGAAGGCGCGAACCCCTCGGATCGGAGACCATCACCGCAAGGTTTTCTTCATCACGGCCCATGAGCCTTCGTCCGAGCCGGTTCAAAGACATCCTGAGCCAGCCCCTGCGACGACTCGGTGCCCTGGCCAGATCTGTCGGGCGTGGAGGCCAGGGGGAGGCCGCCCAGCCCGAGGCCTCCGTGTCACCGGTGGACGATCCACCGGCGGCCGCGGAGCCCACACCGGCGTTTTCGTCCCCTCCGCCAGCGTCCGGAGACACCGGCAGCGGGGCCAGCTGGGTGGCTTTCGTGCCCCGCGATCCCCAGTGGTCCCAGGTGCGCTGGTTCATCGAGCCGGGCGACCGGAAGCGGGCCCAGGCGGAGGGAGCCACCCAGCTGTGCCTGCGGGTGGCCGACGTCACCGGGCTCGATGGGGGGTCCACCCACCCCCACACCCTCCAGGAGGTGGTGGTCGACAGCCAGGCCAGTGAGTGGTATCTGCCGGTGCCCCTGTCCGGCCGCGACTACCGGGTGGAGCTGGGCTTCCGCAAGGGCGGCAGCGGCGGCTGGATCTCCCTGGCCTTCTCCGCCACCGCCCATGTGCCGGAGCTGGACGGTCCGGCCCTGACCACTCCCGATCCCTTCGTGGCCTTCTCCATGCCTCCCGCCGCCGACCCGGCACCGGGAGCCGCCCCGGCCCGCGAGATCGTCAACGATCTGCACGAACGGCTCTACCAGAGCGCCACCAGCCCCTGGCGGCGGCTGGGCCGCGGTTCGGAGGCCTTCCACGAGATCGGTTCCGCCGCCGGCCTGCACGGGGCCGGCGGAGCCCTGTCCGACTCCGGCGCGGGTCCCTGGGCCTCCGGCCGCAGCGGTTCCGGCATCGGTGGGGTGGCCCCCCGGCAACGTTCCTTCTGGCTGGTGGCCGATGCCGAGCTGATTGTCTATGGAGCCACCGACCCCTCGGCACGGCTCAGCATCGGCGGTGAGGATGTTCCCCTCTCCGCCGATGGCACCTTCCGCCTGCAGGTGCCCTTCCGGGACGGTCAGCAGCTCTACCCGATCGAGGCGCTGGCGGCCGATGGGGAGCAGAAGCGCAGCATCACCATGGAGTTCCGCCGCACCACCCCCCACGCCAACGTCAATCCCCGCGAGGAGGCCCAGTCGGAGTGGTTCTGACCAGGGAAGCAACGGTGCCTGCGGCTGCCACTGTGCGCTGAGGGGGGTCGCTGACCACCCCGGCTCACGCTGAGGGGGACCTCAGGAACAGGGGTTCCGTCTCCGGGGTCGCCGGCTCCCCGTCACGGCGCAGGGCGATCCAGCGGAACTCACCGAGCCCGGCCGGATCCACCAGCCGCAGCAGCGTCTCCCTGCGCTGCAGCAGCTGGGCCAGCGGCGTGCCGCTCTCCTGTTGCAGGCCATGCAGACGCTGGGCCAGACCGAGGGCCAGCAGGGCCTCGCCCTGGCGGCAGACGCCCTGGGGCTGCCAGCCACCGGCCCGGGCGGCGAGGTCCAGGCTCTCCAGGCAGAGGTGGGCGGTGAGGTCCCAGTGGCCCGGCTCCCGCAGCGGGTCCCCGCTGGTCCGCTGGCGGCGGTAGGCCATCAGGGTGCCGTTGCTGCGCTGCGGCGCGTAGTAGCGACGGGCTTCGTGGGCGTAGTCGATCACCAGCAGCCAGCCCTGATCAAGGGCTGCGGCGCAGGCGGCCAGCCAGGGGGCCAGACCGGGGTGGAGCTCGCTGCACCAGCCCTCGGGACGGCGTTCATCGAGGGGGAGCAGTCCGAGATCGGCCAGGGACGCCAGCAGCGTCCCGGACAGGGGTTCTCCGGCCTCCAGCCGAAGCCCGTCGTTCTCCAGCACGACCCGCTGGCGGCACCAGCGCTCACCCCGCCGCTCGAACCGCTCCACGGCCAGGGCGTCGAGCACCTCGTGGGCCAGCACCACCCCCCGCAGCGGGGCGTCGGCCAGGGTCCGGAGGTCGGCCCAGCGCACGGGCAGGGGGCAGCTGGCGAGCCGCCGGCGCTGCCGCTCGGCCATGCCGGCATTGGGCTCGACGAGCACCAGCTCGGTGCGCCCGGCCAGGGAGGGCCAGCCGGTGTGAAGGGCTTCGGCCAGTTGCTGGGCCAGCTGCCCCTCCCCCGGGCCGGTCTCCACCAGGGCCAGGGGTTCGCCAGCGGGGAGCAGGGCCAGCCACTGGGCCACCTGGGGGGCCAGCAGGCGGGCGAACTCCTCCCCCAGGGAGGGGGCCGTGGCGAAGTCACCGCCGGGGCCGATCTGGAGCCGGCCGCTGCCGTAGGCGCCATGGTCCGGGTCGTGCAGGGCCCAGTCCATGTAGTCGAGGAACGGCACCGAGCCCCCCGCCGCCCGCAGGCGCTGGGCCAGCCAGGCCGGAACCGCCGGGGAGCCGGGGGAGGGAGGGATCACGCGGCGTCAGGGCGACTCGGTGAGAATGCTGACCGATGGACGACGGAACGATGGCGATGGCGGCAGCGACGGCACCGACGGCGGCAGCGATGGTGGCTCGGCCACCGCTTCGGGATGGGCAGCCGCCGCGCGGCGCCCTGGGGCAGCGGCTGGCGGCCCTGCTGGCCACGCTCTGCCTCGTGCTCGTCACCTGGGTGCTGCCGGGCGCCGTCGGCCCGGCCCTGGCGGCGGACAATCCCCAGCTGCTGCCCGACCACCCCACCCCGGTGATCGACCTGGCCAAGGCCCTCACCGACGGCGAACGGGGGGCCCTGGAGAGCGAACTGGAGGATTTCGAAGCCAGCAGCGGCTGGAAGCTGCGGGTCCTGACCCAGTACGAGCGCACCCCCGGCCTGGCGGTCAAGGGCTTCTGGGACCTTGATGAGCGCAGCCTGCTGCTGGTGGCCGATCCCCGCGGCGGCAACCTGCTGAACTTCAACGTGGGCGAGGCCCTGTTCGCCCTGATGCCCCGCACCTTCTGGGTGGAGCTCCAGACCCGCTACGGCAACCAGTTCTACGTGCGCGACCACGGTGAGGACGGTTCGATCCTCTCGGCCATCCATGCCGTGAAGGGCTGCCTGGCGATCGGCGGCTGCCAGGTGGTGCCCGGCCTGCCCCAGGAGCAGTGGATCCTGACCCTGTGCACCTCGATCCTGGGGGGACTGATCGTCGGTTTCGCCGCCTTCCCTCGGCAGGAGGGTCGTCGGGTGGAGTGGACCTGGGTGCTGCTGCTCTCACCCCTGTGGGTGATCCTGTTCGTCGCCCTGGGGATGGGACCGATCATCACCCGCACCCACGACGTGCTGCCGCTGCTGCGCAACGTTCTGGGCTTCCTGGGAGCGGCGGTGCTGGCCTACCTGATCGCCCAGAAGACGCTCGGCGGTGTGCGGCTGGAGGGCAAGGGGGAGGGCTGAGCTCAGGGCGCCGGGGTGCTGACGCGCTCCAGCTGACAGGAGAGGCTGGCATCGTTGCAGGCCGGGGGCACCTGGCGGATGGCCACGTCCTCCCAGACGGCGGCCTCCCCCCTGCGCAGCTGGGCCAGGTTCTGCTCGTAGAAGCGGCGCAGATCGTTCAGGCGCTTCACGGGCTGGCCGTAGAAGCTGCGGCCGGCCAGGGTGGGGAACGAGGCCCACTCGGGGGCCAGCCGGGCGGCCAGATCGGCGGTCAGCTCGCCACGGTCGGCCAGGTGCAGGGCACCACGACGCTGCACCAGGAACAGGGCGGCCTGGTCCTGGGACTCGGGACCGAAGTCGGAGACCCCGAGAGCGCGGGTGACCATGTCCCAGGTGAAGGGCATGAACTGGTAGGCCCCGGCGGCGGCGCTGGCGTAGCGGGCCGTGCGCATGACGCGGTTGGGATGGCGCTCGAGGGAGTCGAACAGGCTGCCGCCGAACAGGATCCGGTAGCCGATCTCATGGCCGTTGGCCCAGGTCCCCTCGGCGTAGCGGATTGTGTTGAGGAGGGCGCGCCGCTCGGGGGTGATGGCGAAAACCCGTGGTGCGGCCGGCAGCGGTGTGAGCATCGCCATGCGGGTGGTGCCGGCGGGGGCTACGCCGCTGGTCCCCCAGCCCTGGGAGCCCTCGGCGGCCCTGACCGGCCCGGCCAGGCTGAGGCCCAGTCCGGCGAGGGCAAGAAGCAGGGGGGTGCGCTGAAGGTTCGGCAAGAGAAGCGGTCGTGAAGGACAAATGAGGCCAGATCTGTTGCAGGGACAACAGAGTCAATCCGGCTTGATGTGCTCGGTGTGACCAGGTCTTCTGGAGAACGACAACAGGAAGAACCAGCGATCCCGGGACGGAGTAAGTGAATCCATACCCCTGGGAGTTGGCGGTAATTTGCCGATGAATCAGCAGAAGCGATTCCTTATTTGTGACGGTCGAATAACTGTCCACTGGTATCAAGAATGACGTTTTGCATTCCAGTTACTGCCGGGGACTGATTTCTCCCGGATTCGGTGAACAGATGATCAAATCCTGAACCCCTGCCCCATAGGCAGTGCTGATCGTCCCTCCAGCCAGGACACGAGCGTCCGGGCGGCGGTCGCCGCCCCGTCGTCCGCCAGCGGGCCGCGCCGGGGGGGCATCAGGGGCTGGTCAAGCTCCCAGTCGCCCCGGCGGAAGGCCTCCTGGCTCAGCACCCGGTGCCAGCCGTGATTGCGCAGGTCCTCCTCCAGCACCGGGGCTTCGGCGAATCCGCTGCGGTGCACCAGATGGATGCCCAGCCCCTGGCTGAAGGCCTCGCAGAAGCTGCTGTAGCCGGGCTTGGTGATCAGCCGTCCGGCCAGGGGCATCAGGTCGAGGGGGCGCACCCCCGGCGGCAGGCAACGGCCATTGGGCACCGTGGCCAGCAGCGGCTCCGGCCCGATGAACACATGATCGGGCCAGCGGGCCAGCAGCGCCGGATCGATCGCCATGCCCAGGCCCCCGAAGCTGACCAGCACCACCCGCTCCCGCTCCGCCGGCAGGGCCAGCTCCCGGGCCAGCTGGTCAGCATCGAGCCGGGGCCGGGAGCTGGTCAGGCCCAGCCGCACGTCCGGCACCCCCCACTCCATCGGCAGGGACAGGGGGCAATGGAGCAGCAGGTCCCCCTGGCCGTAGAGCTGGCGGTGCCGATCGGCCCAGGGGGCGAAGGCCGGGCCCATGGGGGCGTGGATCGCGTCCCAGCCGAAGCTGGCCAGCCAGACGAGCGGCACCTGCAGCCGGCGGGCCAGCAGGGCCGCCGCCGGCGGCACGTCCCCCAGCACCAGCACCGGCTGCCCCTGGGCCTCGAGCCAGCGGGCCTCGCGCTCCACCAGCACCGGCAGCTCCTCCTCCAGCCGCTCGAGGGCCGTCAGGGTGGCGCCGGCATCGGCTCCGAGGGCATCGGCCTGGATCACCCCCACATCCCAGCGGCAGGGACGCAGCTCGAAGGGCACCGGACCGAAGGACAGCTCCAGGAACCCCTGCGGCAGTCCGGTGGAGATCACCAGCCGCCAGTCGGGCCTGAGGGCGGCGAGTTCGCAGAGCACCGAGGCCGTGCGGGATCCGTGGCCGAAGCCATGGCTGCTGACGCAGGCGCAGATCAGCAAGGGCTGAGCACTCCCGCCGCCGGCAGGGCCGCCGTCCAGAGGGTCTGCTCGTAATGGAGGGCGCCATCGATGCCGTACCAGCGGTGGCTGATGTGGCGCAGATCGCCATCGGAGAAGACGACCCAGCTGAAGTGGCGCAGGGCGCGGCCCTGCTGATCCACGCCGTGGCGGGGCACACAGGCGGTGTTGAGGAAGGCGGTGCCCTGGGCGTCGCGGCGGAAGCTGAGCCGTTCCCCCTGGTGATGGCAGAGGGCGTGGTGCATGTGGCCGAACACCACCAGGGGCAGGGGGCGGCGGCGGCGGATCTGATCCACCGCCAGGGCCAGATCCTGATCCCCCCAGTCGCAGGCGGGGGCCTTCCAGTCGCGGCCGCAGGGGTCGTCCAGCTGGGTGCCCAGGCCGCTGGGACCGGAATGGGCCAGCAGGATCAGCGGCAGCTGGGGATCGGCGGCCAGGGCCGCCCGGCTGATGCGTTCGGCGGACTCCTGCAGGCCCACCGGTCCGTAGACCGATCGCACCGCCTTTGAGAGGTGGAAGCCGCCGCCGGCGGTGCCGGGACGGGCGCCCACCACCGCCAGTCCCGGGGGCCGCAATTCCCTCAGTCCCCAGCCGCAGTGCCGCTCGCCGAGCAGCTCCAGCTGGCGGCGCAGGGTGCGGCCGCTGCCGTCCTTGCCGGCATCGTGGTTGCCCAGAACGCAGGCGATCGGCAGCTCCAGGGTGGCGAGCAGTTCGGGGATGCGGCACTTGCCGTCGCTCAGGTCGCCCACCAGCAGCAGGGCATCCGGACGGATCCGTTCCAGCACGTCGTGGTCACTGCGATCCCACTGGTCGTGCAGATCCCCCGCGATGGCGATGTTCAGCTCAGCCAATACCGACCGCTTCCTAGAGTGGGATCATCGTGCATGAGAAGGGGCATCGGTTGGTCTTCACGCAGACGCTGACCCACACGCCCCAACCCGGCCCAGAGGCCTGCCCGCCCCGTGCTGATCTGGCCGCCGCGATCGAATCGCTCAAGAACGAGCGCAACGCCGTCATCCTGGCCCACTACTACCAGGACGACGCCATCCAGGACTGCGCCGACTTCATCGGCGATTCCCTGGAGCTGTCCCGTCGCGCCGCCAGCACCGATGCCGAGGTGATCGTCTTCTGCGGCGTCCACTTCATGGCGGAGACCGCCAAGATCCTCAACCCGGGCCGCACGGTGCTGCTGCCCGACCTGGAGGCCGGCTGCAGCCTGGCCGACGCCTGCCCCGCCGAGGCCTTCGCCGACTTCCGCCAGCGCCACCCCGACCACCTCGTGGTGAGCTACATCAACTGCTCCGCGGCGGTCAAGGCCCAGAGCGACCTGATCTGCACCAGCAGCAATGCGGTCCACCTGGTGCAGCAGCTGCCGGCCGATCGCCCGATCCTGTTCGCCCCCGACCAGAACCTGGGGCGCTGGGTGGCCCGCCAGAGCGGCCGGGAACTCACGCTCTGGCCCGGCAGCTGCATCGTCCACGAGACCTTCAGCGAGCAGGCCGTGCTGCGCCTGCAGCAGGAACACCCCGAGGCGGAGGTGATCGCCCATCCGGAGTGTCAGCAGCACCTGCTCGATCTGGCCGACTTCATCGGCTCCACCAGCAGGCTGCTGCAGCGCACCCAGACCAGCCCGGCCCCCTCCTTCATCGTGCTCACCGAGCCGGGCATCCTCCATCAGATGCGGCGGCGGGCACCGGAGAAGATCTTCCACGAAGTGCCTGGGGCCGACGGCTGCAGCTGCAACGCCTGCCCCTACATGCGGCTGAACACGCTCGAGAAGCTGTGGCGGTGCCTGCACACCATGGCGCCGGCGATCGAGCTGGACGAGGAGATCCGCCGGCGGGCCCTGGTGCCGATCGAGCGCATGCTGGCGATGAGCGCCTGAGCACGCCTGATTCAGTAGCTGTAGTTGGCCACGAACAGCGAACCGCCGTCAGCGGAGGGCTCGGAGCCGGCCACGTAGGTCCCGCGGGCCGCGGCGCCATTGGCCCGGGCCCGGGCCAGCAGGGCCGCCTGGCCTGCCGCCGGGTCGCTGCCCTTCCAGTTGCTGAGGCAGGAGTGCTGCAGGGCCCGGCCGTAGGAGAAGCCCAGATGCCAGGGGGCGCTTGGGTCGGCGGCATGGATGGCCGAGAGCAGCACGCTGGCCTCCTCCTCCCCCAGGCCCCCCGAGAGGAACAGGATCGCCGGCACGGCCGGTGGCACGCTGCGGCGGAGGGTGCGCACGGTGTAGGCCGCCACCTGCTCGGAGCTGGATCGATCCGAAGCCGCGGCTCCAGGGAGGGTCATGGAGGGTTTGAGCAGGGTGCCCTCCAGGAACACGCCGTTCTGACCCAGGGCCTCATAGACGCTGCGCAGCACCCACTCCTGCACCGCCGCGGTGGTGAGGATGTCGTGGTCGCCGTCCATCAGGATCTCCGGCTCCACGATCGGCACCAGGCCCTCCTCCTGGGCCGTGCGGGCGTAGCGGGCCAGCCCCCAGGCGTTCTCACGCACGCACAGCTCCGAGGGGCAGCCGTCGGCACTGATACGCAGCACGGCCCGCCATTTGGCGAAGCGGGCGCCGCGGGCGTAGGCCCTGGCCGCCCGTTCCTGCAGGCCCCGCAGGCCCGTGCACCAGGTCTCGCCGGCCAGGCCCCCGGCCAGGGGCTCCACCCCGAGGTCCAGCTTGATCCCGACCACCAGCCCCTGCTCCTGGAACAGCTGCACGATCGAACCGGCCGGCCGGCCCGGGATCGGGGCCGCCTCCTGGTAAAGGGTTTCCTCGTAGAGGATCACGCCGCTGATGGCCGCCTCCAGACCGGGGGTGGTGGCCAGCAGGGTGCGGTAGGCGCGGCGGTTCTCCTCGCTGTTCTCAAGCCCGATCGCCGCGAAGCGCTTGCCGATCGTGCCGGTGGATTCGTCGGCCGCCAGCAGGCCGGTGCCCGGCCGGGCCAGGGCGGCCGCGGTGGCCTCCAGCTCCTCGCGATGGGTGTCCAGTGACATCGGGCCAGCGGTGATGGCTGCCCCATGGCTAGTGGGAAGCCCCCCCACCGTCAACGGCGCCGGGCCGCCAGGATGCGGCCATCCCCCTGCGGCGGCACCGGCACGCCATGGTCCTGCCGCCCGACGGCCTGCTCCAGCTCACCCCCCAGGGGCTCTACTGCCCGGCGGCCCAGGCCTGGATCGACCCCTGGCGACCGGTGAGCCGGGCCCTGATCACCCATGGCCACGCCGACCATGCCCGGCCCGGCAGCGGCGCCTACTGGGCGGCGTCCCCGGGGGAGGGGGTGCTGCGCCAGCGGCTGGGGGCCGGCATCGAACTGACGGGGCTGGCCTACGGCGAGGAGCGCCGCCTTGGAGAGGCGCTGGTGTCGTTCCATCCGGCCGGCCATGTGCTGGGCTCGGCCCAGATCCGGATCACGGCCGGCGATGAAACCTGGCTGGTCAGCGGGGACTACAAGCGCGATGCCGACCCCAGCTGCGCCCCGTTCGAGCCGGTGAGCGCCGACGTGCTGATCACCGAGGCCACCTTCGGGCTGCCGATCTACCGCTGGCGCCCCGGCCACCAGGTGGCCGCCGAGATCCTGGCCTGGTGGCGCGGGGCACCCCAGCGGCCCGCCGTGCTGTTCGCCTACGCCTTCGGCAAGGCCCAGCGGCTGCTGGCGGAACTGGCGGCGCTGGGGGTGGAGGAGGAGGTGCTGCTGCACGGGGCGGTGCAGGCCCTGATGGAGCCCTACCGGAGCCAGGGGGTGCTGCTGCCGCCGACGCGGCCGCTGAGCGAGCTCCCCCGCAGCGAATCGCTGGCCGGGCGCCTGGTGCTGGCGCCGCCCTCGGCCCACCGATCACCCTGGATGAAACGGTTCACCAACCCCCAGACCGCCTTCGTCAGCGGCTGGATGGCGGTGCGGGGGGCGCGGCGGCGACGCGGCTTCGAGCGGGGCTTCGCCCTCAGCGACCACGCCGACTGGGACGGGCTGCTGCGCACGGTCCGGGACTGTGGCGCCCGGCAGGTGTACGTGACCCACGGCAACAGCGACGGACTGGCCCGTTACCTGCGTGAGGAGCAGGGTCTGGCGGTCGAGCCCCTGGGGCGGGCCTTCGAGGGGCAAAGAAACGAGGAGGGGGAGCCGGAGACGGCGGCCGTGCCGTCGGAGGGACCCCTCGAGAACCCATCCTGCTGAGGGTGGGCCTCGCCCGGCGAGGCGGCGGCAACCATCCGAAAATGGGGGAATCACCAACGGCGGCGACCTCCATGCTCCTCAACCTCAGCCGACGCCTGCAGTCGCTGCGGATGGTGGCCGGCCTCGCCGCCTTCCTGAAGAACCCCACGGAGCTCGAGAGCGTCTTCGGGGTGGCACGCAGCCTCCAGGGCAGCCCCCTGGCCGCCCAGATGCAACGTCACCTGCTGGAGAACCCGGCCATGGCCGCCCTGGTGGCGGAGGGCTGGCGGCCCGCCCCGATCGACATGGCCCACCTGGCGGCCCTGCCCGAGGGCAGCCTGGGCCGCACCTACGCCGATCAGCTGCAGCGGCTGAATCTGACGCCGGACAGCCTGATCGATCCCCGGCCGATCACCACGCCGGCGGAGTACATCACCCACCGGCTGCGGGAGACCCACGACATCATCCACGTGCTCACCGGTTTCGGCATCGACGGCCCCGGCGAGCTGGGCCTGCAGGCCTTCAACCTGGCCCAGGTGCGCTCCCCCCTGGCCGTGCTGCTGATCTTCGGTGGCCTGCTCGGCACCCTTCAGGACGACGAACCCCTGGAACCGCTGCTGCGCGCCCTGGCCCGGGGCTTCGCCATGGGCCTGGAGGCCCGCTGCCTGATCACCTACAAGCTGGAGGAGGGCTGGGAGCGGCCCCTCGCCGACTGGCGACGGGAGCTGGGGCTGCCGGAAGCGCCGTCGGCCTGATCGATGCAGGCCTTCGCCGACCTGTTCCGGCAGCTGGAGCACAGCCCCGGCACCCGCACCCGGGTGGCGGCCCTGGCCGACTACTTCCGGAGCGCCGATCCGGCCGACGGCGCCTGGGCCCTGGCCCTGCTGCTCGGCAAGCGGCGCCGGCGGCTGATCACCGGGCGGCGGCTGCGGCAGATCGCCCTGGAGCGCTCCGGCCTGCCGGAGTGGCTGTTCGATTCCTGCCACGCCCAGGTGGGGGATTCGGCCGAGACCATCGCCCTGCTGCTCCCTCGGCTGGGCCTGCCGCCGGGCCCGCCCCTGGAACTCCCCCTGGCCGAGTGGATGGGCACGCGGCTGCCGGCCCTGGCCGCCCTGGAGACCGAGGCCCAGGCGGCGGCGGTGCTGGCGATCTGGGGGGGGCTGCCCGAGGGGCAGGTCTTCCTGTTCAACAAGCTGCTCACCGGCGGCTTCCGGGTGGGGGTGGCGGCCGGCCTGGTCACCCGGGCGCTGGCGGAGGTGTCGGGGCTGGAGGAGGCGGAGCTGGCCCACCGGCTGATGGGCGGCTTCGAGCCCTCCCTGGAGGCGATGGAGGGCCTGCTGGCGCCCCTGGAGGCCGGCGCCGCGGCGCCGATCAGCCGGCCCTATCCCTTCTGCCTGGCCTCCCCCCTGGAGGCGGAGCGCCTCGCCGCCAGCGATCCCGCCGGCTGGCAGGTGGAGTGGAAATGGGACGGG
Source organism: Cyanobium sp. Copco_Reservoir_LC18 (assembly GCF_009834675.1). Taxonomy (NCBI): domain Bacteria; kingdom Bacillati; phylum Cyanobacteriota; class Cyanophyceae; order Synechococcales; family Prochlorococcaceae; genus Cyanobium; species Cyanobium sp. Copco_Reservoir_LC18. The sequence continues at coordinate 33,755 of NZ_ASAC01000012.1, read as the reverse complement.
ATCCGGGCCCAGCTGATCCGCCGCGACGGCCAGACCTTTCTCTGGAGCCGGGGCGAGGACCTGATCAACGCCAGCTTCCCCGAGCTGGAGGGGGTCGCCGCGTTGCTGGGACCGGGCACGGTGCTGGACGGGGAGCTGACCGTCTGGCCGGCCGGGGCGAGCCAGCCCGCCGGCTTCAGCCCCCTGCAGCGGCGGCTGGGGCGCCAGAAGCCCGGAGCCGCCCTGCTGCGGGAATGTCCGGCGGCCTTCGTGGCCTACGACCTGCTGGAACGGGGGGGCCAGGACCTGCGCCCCGAGCCCCTGGCCCGGCGCCGCGCCGCCCTGGAGGATCTGGTGCGGGGGCTGCCGGAGGCGGCCTCCACCCCCGCGGCCGGGCTCCTGCGCCTCTCCCCGGTGCTGCCGCTGGGGTGCTGGGGGGAACTGGAAGCCCTGCGGCAGCAGGCCCGATCGGTGGGCGCCGAGGGGCTGATGCTCAAGGCGCTCGATTCGGCCTACGGCGTCGGCCGGCGCCGCGGGCTGTGGTGGAAGCACAAGCTGGAGCCGATGGAGCTCGATGCGGTCCTGCTCTATGCCCAGGCCGGCAGCGGCCGTCGCGCCAACCTGTACACCGACTACACCTTCGGGCTGTGGGACGGCGAAGGCCGTCTGGTGACCTTCGCCAAGGCCTACTCAGGGCTCGACAACGGCGAGATCACCGAGCTGGACCGCTGGATCCGCCGCCACACCACCGAGCGCTTCGGCCCGGTGCGGGCCGTCGAACCGCTGCAGGTCTTCACCCTGGGTTTCGAGGGCCTGCAGCGTTCCTCCCGCCACCGCAGCGGCCTGGCGGTGCGTTTTCCCCGCATCCTGCGCTGGCGCCGCGACCGCACCCCCGAATCCGCCGACAGCCTGCGCAGTGCCCTGGCGCTGCTGCAGGACCCGGCCCAGCGATCGGATCCAGCTCAGCGGTAGACCGAACGGCCATCCCCGGGCAGCAGCAGCGGCGCCGCCGGGTCGATGCGCAGGCCCAGGCTGAGCTCCGGCGGCCCGGGATCGGCGCCCTCCTCCCAGCGCTCCAGGGAGAGCACCCGGCCGTCGGCCCCCTCGTAATCGCCGTAACGGCAACCCGTCAGGCGCTGGTTCATCACCCGCGCGGCGGCGGTCACCGACGCCCGGCCCGTCTCCCTGAGGTGATAGAGCTGGCCGCGGCAGCGCAGGTGCTCGGGAAAGTCGGCCGTGAGACCCTCCAGCTCGGCGGCCGGGACGTCCTCCAGCCAGCTCACCTCCAGCCAGTCGTCCTCGCAGACGCTCAGCCAGCGGCCCTCGCTGCCGTCGCGCAAAAGGTATTCCAGCCACTGGAAGCCGTCGTCGTCGTAGAGCAGCCGGTCCTCCACCACCCAGTCGCGGCCTTCGTGCTGAACGATGTCGCCGGTGGTGAGGTTGAACAGGGTGCGGCCCAGGGGCTGCGGGACACCGCGGCGCAGGCGGGCCCGCCGCAAGAGCAGCAGGGCGACGGCGGCGAGCAGCAGCAGGAGCAGGAGAAGCCAGACAGCCATCGAGGTGCTCAGGGGCCGGAGCAACCAGGCCGATCGGTCCAGCTTATGGAGGTCGTCACCCCCGTCCCGCTTCCGCGGCGGGGGCTGGTCAGTTCTCGCGCCAGCGGCCCTGGCGCTGGTACTCGGCCAGCACCGGCCGGTGCAGACGGTTCGGCAGCACCCGCTCCCCCGGGGGCAGGGCCAGATCCCGGCTGAGGGGGAAGAGGCGCTCCAGCTGCCCCTGGTCGATCCAGCGGCCCTGGAAGGGAAGCACGGCCGGAGACGGCCGCGGCGGACCCCGATGGGCCAGCACGAAACCCCAGGGCCCGAAGCTGGGCACATCCACGCCGTAGGGGCGCGTGGTCAGGTTCAGCTCGGCCAGGGTGGCCTGGATCGAGGCCAGCACCCGGGGGCGGAAGAACGGCGTTGAAGCCTGGGTGACCAGCAGGCCGTCGGGGGCGAGCCGGCCCAGCAGGCGCCCGTAGAAGGTGACGCTGTACAGGCGGGCCAGGGCCGGCGTGGCCGGGTCGGGGAAATCGGCGATGATCACGTCGTAGGGGCCCCGCAGCTGGCGCACCCGCTCAAAGGCGTCACCGAACACCAGCCGCACCCGGCCGTCCTCCAGGCTGGCGCCGTTCAGCCGCCGCAGGAACGGCTGCTCCCGGGCCAGTCGCGCCATGGCGGGGTCGAGCTCCAGCAGATCCACCTGCCGCACCGCGGGCCAGCGCAGCACCTCCCTCAGGGCCAGCCCATCCCCCGCCCCCAGCAGCAGCACGCGAACCGGCCGGCCGTGCCAGGCCATCGCCGGATGCACCAGGGCCTCGTGGTAGCGGTACTCATCGAGGCTCGAGAACTGCAGCTGACCGTCGAGGAACAGGCGCAGGTCGTCCCGGCGGCGGGTGAGAACGATGCGCTGGTGGCGGCTCTGGAGGCGGCTCACCACCGGATCCTCGTAAAGGCCGTCCTCGATCCGGTCGCCGAGGGGGACCAGTCCGAGGCCGGCCAGGGCAACCACGGGAACGGCCAGGGCGATCGAGCGGCGCCAGAGCCTTCCCACCGGGAACACGGCGGCGATCACCACGCAGCTGACCAGGGGCATCAGGGCCAGCCAGCCGGCGGTGGGCAGCAGCCCCAGCCAGGGGAGCAGCACCAGGGGAAACAGCAGGGCCCCCACCAGGGCGCCCAGGTAATCGAGGGCCAGCACCCGGGCCAGGGCGACCCGCAGCTGCTGGCCGCACTCCAGCAGCCGGGTCAGCAGCGGCACCTCCATGCCGCCGAGCGCCCCCACCAGCACGGTGAACACCACCAGGCCCAGCCACACCGGCCCCCCCAGCCGGAACAGGGCGAACAGGCCCAGGGGCGCCAGCAGGCACAGGGGCGCCAGGGCCAGTTCGACGGCCAGGAACCACTGCAGCAGGGGCAGACCGGGATCGGGCCCGGTGGCCAGAAACTGGCTCAGCCAGGCGCCCAGGCCCATGGCGGCCAGGAAGGTGCCCACCACCACGCCGGTGGCCAGGGCATGGTCGCCGAGGAGATAGCTGGCCTGGGTGACCAGCATCAGTTCCAGCACCAGGCTGACGCTGGAGGAGAGGGCCGCCGCCGCCAGCAGCACCCGCACCTGCCGGGGGCTCAGGGGCGGCAGGCTGCGGGCCGTCACTTGGCCGCGCCCGGCCCGCGCCCCTGGAACCCCGTCCAGTCCTGGCGGCGGGGCGTCGCCGTCACCCAGCGGCCGGAGCGGTAGCTGCCGCCGTAGCGGACGCCGCTGGAGGCGGCGGGGGTGCCCTCCTGACCGAGGCGCCAGAGGCCGGGACGGGTGATGGCGGTCACGGTGCCGGCGGCGACCACCGTCACCGTCAGCAGCATCAGCAGCGCGCGCTCGTCGACCATCTCAGCGGCCCTCCATCGCCCCGTCCAGGGACAGCACCGGCACCCGCCGGGCCGTGCGCAGCCCGTCCTCCACGGTGAGCCGCAGCCATTCGAGCTCCCAGAGGTCACCGTCGGCGCGGAAGCTTTCGGGCAGCTGCACGCGGAAGCGGTGGCTGCCCGGCTCCGGCAGGCGCAGATGCATCACCTGGCGGGCCGACAGCCAATGGTCCCCATCGCTGGAGCGATGGGCCACGGCCAGCACCTGCCGGTGCCGGAGGCGGGGGCGACCGAGGGCGTCGCACACCTGCAGCTCCAGGGTGGCGGTGGCCGGCGGCTGGCCCAGGGGGGGATCGTCATCGGGCAGCTCCCAGCGGGCCTCCACCCCCACCCGCACCAGGCCGGAGCCACCGGCATCACAGCGGATCGCGGCGCAGCCATCAGCGCTGCGCCGCACCCAGCGGCCCCGGCCGATGCCGTAGCAGGCCCTGAGCAGCACCAGCGCCGTCGCCAGCGTGACCACGGCGGTGAACAGGAGCAGGGGGGCATCGACGCTGTGGTTGCGGACGCTGCCGCGCACCACCACAGGCTGCGGCAGGGGGCGACCCGCCTCATCGAGCAGATCCTGCAGCTGCACCGCCAGCTGGAAGCGTCCGCTTCGGTCGGGGCGCAGGTTCAGCGCCAGGCCCATGTCGCCCTCCTCCCAGGTGCCGCTCTCCCCCTCCTCCGCCCAGGTGCCGCTGGCCCGCCAGCCGTCCTTGGTGAGAGCGAGCACGGTGCGGCCGCTGGCGTCGAGCAGGGCGACATCCAGCTCGATGCTGCTGTTGGGGGGGATCTCGGCCGCCAGCGTCAGCTGCGGGCTGCCCAGCCAGCCGTCCCGCAGCTCGAAGGGGGCGCTGAGCACCCGCTGGCCCTCCGGCACCACCATCACCAGCCGCCGGGGCCACTCCAGTGCCGACAGGGCCAGCACCAGCAGGGGCAGCAGCGGCAGCACCAGGCTGGCCAGCGGCCAGAGCAGCAGGGCCGGATCCCGCTGTCCGCCCGGGGAGGACGTCCCCATCAGCGGGCGGCCTCCGGGCAGTCCCTACGGTGGGGCCGGCTTCGTGACGCGGGGATGGTCAAACCACTGCTCCAGATGCTGCTGATGGTCGGCTGGACCTTTCTGGGCATCATCCTCATCTATGTCGGGCTGCTGCTCTTCGATCGCCTCTCGCCGATCGATTACCGGGCCGAGATCCGCCGGGGCAACATCGCCGCCGGGGTGGTGCTGGGGGCCGTGATCCTGGCCATCGCCGCCGTGGTGGTGGCGGTGCTCTCCACCTGAGCCGTCCCCGCCCCGCCCCACCCTTGACCCCTTCCTCCGCGGCGGCGCTGCGGCCGATCGAAGCCTGGTTCCGTGCCCGCGGCTGGCGGCCGATGCCGTTCCAGCGCCAGTGCTGGCGCGCCTACCTGGAGGGGGCCAGCGGCCTGATCCAGGTGCCCACCGGCTCCGGCAAGACCTACGCCGCCGTGATGGGACCGATCGCGGCCATGCTGGCCGAGAACGGGGGCGCCGGGCCGGACGCGGGCCTGCGGCTGCTGGTGCTGACGCCCCTGCGGGCCCTCAGCCGGGATCTGCTGCTGGCGATCCGGGAGCCGATCGAGGCCATGGGTTGGCCGTTGCGGGTGGGACTGCGCAACGGCGACACCAGCAGCCATGAGCGGGGCAAGCAGCTCAAGGCCCCGCCCCAGATCCTGATCACCACGCCCGAATCCCTCTCCCTGCTGCTGGCCGGCCCCCGGGCCGAGGCCCTGTTCGCCGATCTGGAGGCGGTGGTGATCGACGAGTGGCACGAGCTGATGGGCAGCAAACGCGGCTCCCAGACCGAGCTCTGCCTGAGCTGGCTGCGCAGCCGGCGGCCGGCCCTGCGCACCTGGGCGATCAGCGCCACCATCGGCAATCTCCAGGAGGCCGCCCGGGCCGCGGTGGGGGTGGACGGCGAGCCGCGGATCATCACCGCCCGCATCCGGCGGGACACGCAGATCCGCAGCCTGCTGCCGGACACGATCGACGGCTTCCCCTGGGCCGGCCACCTGGGCCTGCGCATGTACGAGGAGCTGGTGGCCGCCCTGGACCCGGCCGTCTCCACCCTGCTGTTCACCAACACCCGCAACCAGGCCGAACGCTGGCACCAGTGCCTGCGCTTCGCCTGCCCGGAGATGGAGGGGGCCCTGGCCCTGCACCACAGCGCCATCGACCGGAGCGAGCGGGAGGCCATCGAGGCGGGGGTGAAGGCGGCGGCGATCCGCTGGGTGGTGTGCACCAGTTCCCTGGATCTGGGGGTCGACTTCCAGCCGGTGGAACGGGTGGTGCAGATCGGCAGCGCCAAGAACCTGGCGCGTCTGCTGCAGCGGGCGGGCCGCTCGGCCCACCAGCCCGGCGGCACGGCCCAGGTGCTGTTCATGCCCACCAACGCCCTGGAGCTGCTGGAGGTGTCGGCGATGCGCCGGGGACTGGGGGAGGGGCTGGTGGAGCACCGCCGCCCGCCCCAGGAGCCCCTCGATGTGCTGCTCCAGCACCTGGTGAGCCTGGCCTGCGGTCCGGGCTTCGAGCCCGAAGCCACCCTCGCGGCGGTGCGTCGCACCTGGAGCTACCGCCAGCTGGAGCGCAGCCGCTGGGACTGGTGTCTGCGCTTCCTGGAGGAAGGGGGCGACTGCCTGGGGGCCTACCCGCGCTACCGCAAGCTGGAGCGGGAGCCGGCCGAAGCGGGCGCGGCCGGCAGCTGGCGTTATGTGGTGCGCGAACCGGCCGTCGCCCGCCTGCACCGGCTCAACATCGGCACGATCAGCGCCGACCGGGCCGTGACGGTGCGCTTCGTGCGCGGCGCCGTGCTGGGCCATGTGGAGGAAGCCTTCGTCGGCCGGCTCAAGCCGGGGGACGTCTTCTTCTTCGCCGGCCGCCAGCTGGAGTTCGTGCGCCTGAGGGAGATGACGGCGATGGTCAAGGCCACCACGCGCCGCAGCGCCACGGTGCCCGCCTGGGGCGGGGGCCAGATGGCCCTCTCCGACCTGCTCAGCGCCCATCTGCGCCGGGAGGTCGACCGCTGCGCCCGCGCCCTCGACGGCGAGGCGGGGTTCAGCCTCGACACCGCCGAGCTGGGCGCCCTGGAACCCCTGCTGGAGCGCCAGGTGCAGCTCTCCGCCCTGCCCCGGACCCACCAGTTCCTGGTGGAGCTGTGCCACACCCGGGAGGGCAGCCATCTCTACGCCTATCCCTTCGAGGGCCGGTTCGTGCACGAGGGCCTGGGCTTTCTGTGGTCGTGGCGACTGGCCCGGCACCATCCGGGCACCTTCACGGTGTCGGTGAACGACTACGGCTTCGAGCTGCTCGCCCCCCGCGGCTACCCCTTCGAGGAGCTGCTCGCGCAACACACCGAGAGCCTGCTGGATCCCACCGGCCTGCTGGAGGACCTGGAGCGGGCCGTGAACCTCTCGGAGCTCTGCCGTCGCCGCTTCCGCTCCATCGCCCAGGTGAGCGGCCTGGTGCTGAACGGCTACCCCGGCCAGGCCCGCTCCGGCGGCCAGCTGCAGATCAGCGCCGCCCTGCTCTTCGATGTCTTCCAGCGCCATGAGCCCGGCAATCTGCTGCTGGCCCAGGCCCGCGGCGAGGTGCTGGAGGACCAGCTCGACCTGGGTCGGCTGATCGGCACCCTGGAGCGGCTTCAGGCAAGCGAGTGGCTGGAGCGGCACCCACCCCGTCCGGGGCCCATGGCCTTCCCCCTGCTGGCGGAGCGGCTCAACAACCGGATGAGCAACGAGTCGCTGCTGGAGCGCCTGGAGCGCCTGCGCCAGCAGGCCACCCGGGCCGAAGGCCTCTAAGTCGCCGGCGGCGGTGCAGGGCAGGGAAGGAAGAACGGAGGGGGTGGGATTCGAACCCACGGAATCTTGCGATTCGCCGGTTTTCAAGACCGGAGCCATCAACCACTCGACCACCCCTCCAGGCTGGACGGCCTGCCGACCAGGTCGGAAGCCCCGCCATGGTCCCATGAAGGGGCGGCGCCTAGAGCCGGCTGGGCAGCCCCTTGCAGCCACCGGGGATGGTCTGCCGGGAGCGGGGCCCGCTCCAGGCCGCCAGGTAGGTCCGGCTGGCCGGATCCAGCTGGCGCACCCCCGACAGGTTGACGTTCTCCACCAGGGCACCGGTGCCGGCACCGCCGGCGTGGTCCGGGGGCTGGTGGGGCTGGGGCGGGGTGGCCTCCAGGGCTTCGCCGTAGAAGAAGCGGGTGCCCTGCAGGTTGGCCCCCTGCAGGTTGGCGCCGGCCAGGTTGACGCACGAGAGGTTCGCTTCGGCCAGATCGGCGCCGGAGAGGTCGGCACCGGAGAGATCGGCACCGTTGAAGTCAATGGCCCGCAGGTCGGTGCCGGCGAGGTCGGCCCCCCGCAGCATGTTCTGCAGGCGGATCACCGGGACGCCCCGCTGCCGGTCCTCCTCGTAGCTGCCCTCGCCATCGAGGATGGCGCGCCCCAGCCGCTGGTCGCGGCGCAGGGGCGTCAGCAGCCGGGCGTGGGAGAGAAACCGCAGGATCCGGGCCTTGCCGTCGCCGTCGATGCTGCTGAGCACGGCGGCCAGACGGCCCTCCGCCAGCATCCGCTCCAGGGGCCAGTCCTCCAGCAATCCCTCCTCGTCGCTGATCAGCTCGGAGATGCCGTGGATGAAGCTGTCGATGGTCTGGGCCTGGGTGATGCGGTTCTGCTGGGTGGTGAGACGCTGGTCCACCATCACCTGGCGCCAGGCGATCATCAGGGCCACCAGGGCCACGAGAATCTGGCCGATCGCCCCGATCACCCCCTCCCCGAAGGCGCCGATCGCCTCCCAGTCGCCGTTGCGATAGATCGCCAGCAGCGGGTCAAGCCAGCCCAGGGCCAGGGGAATCGACAGGAGCGCGAGCACCAGGGACAGGAGGGCCAGCAGGCGAACGGTGGGGGGGTCCTCCAGGTGGCGGGCCAGGAGCTGCCAGAGGGGCGGCAGCAACTGCCGCAGGGCCAGGGCGACGACCAGCAGGGCCGCCGGCAGCGCCAGCCAGGCCAGTCCCAGGATGAGGGCCGCCTGGAGCACCAGGAGCGTGAGGAGCAGCTGCAGGCCGGCCCCGTGGCGCAGGCGGGTCCAGGCCCCACCCGAGCGCAGGGCGGGGGGCGGGCCGGAGGTGGCGGAGAGCGGACGGTCGTCCGGCTTCATGCTCATGGGACGGGGCTGCCCTGGAAGAAGAAGCCGGCCGCCAGGATCGCGTAGGCCGCCAGCAGCAGCACCCCCTCCAGCCAGTCCGAGCGTCCGTCGAGGCTGACCAGGTTGCTCACCAGCACCGCGGTCGCCACCGCCACCACCTCATAGGCGTTGAAGCTGAGATCGAGGGGGTGGCCGAGCAGCGGGGCCACCAGCAGCAGCACCGGCACCACCAGCAGCCCCACCAGCAGGGTGGAGCCCAGGGCCACCGAGACCGCCAGGTCCATCTTGTCCTTGCGGGCCATGCTCACCGCCGTGAGGTACTCGGCGGCGCCGCCCAGCAGGGGCAGCAGCACCACACCGGTGAACAGGGCCGAGAGGCCGAGGGACTCGGTGACCGTCTCGACCACGCCGACAAACAGTTCGGAGGCGTAGGCCAGGCCGACGGTGGCCGCCAGCAGCACGGCGACCCAGGGGAGCAGGGGCGGCTTGCTGGCACCGCCATCGCCGTGGGTCGCCTCTCCATCCACGCCCAGGTCGGCCTCCGCCACGGCGTAGAGGGTGCGGTGGGTCCTGAGGGAGAAGAGCAGCGTCAGGGCGTACACGGCCAGCAGCACCCAGGCCACGAACAGGGAGAAGGACTCGGCGGCCCCCGCGTCGAGGCCCCCGGCACCGTCGCCCACCATCCCCCGCAGGCTCGGGATCAGGATCGCCAGCACGGCCAGGGTCATGGCCGAGCCGTTCACCCGGGCCACCACCGGCTGGAAGCGCTGTTCGCTGCGGCCGATCCCGCCGACCAGCATCGACAGGCCCAGGGCCAGCAGCAGGTTGGCCATCACCGTGCCCGTGATGCTCGCCTTGACGATGTCCACCAGGCCGGCCCGCAGGGCCGCCAGGGCGATGATCAGTTCGGTGGCGTTGCCGAACAGGGCATTGAGCAGGGCCCCGAGCGAGGGCCCGAGGGTGAGCGAGAGTTCCTCGGTGGCGGTGCTGAGCAGGATCGCCAGCGGAATGATCGAGAGGATCGAGGTGACGAAGACGATCCCGTCCCCCCAGTGGAGCCGATCCGCCGCCGCCGCCACCGGCAGCATCGCCAGCAGGCCGGTGGCGATGCGCAGGCGAGGGGGCATGAAGGGCGAAAGGGAGTGACCCATTGTGACCGACAGTTGATCGCCGGGGCCATGGCCACCAGGGGTGGAATCTCGATGCCTCCGGGGTGGGCCGGGGCCGGCCGGCGACGTCGGTGTGATCCGGAGGCGCGGGCGGGATGTTCGACTCAGAATGGCCGCAGCAGCATGCTCCTGATTGCCCGACACCCAGCAGGCCAGCATGGGTCCGACCAACCCCCAGGCGATGAACATCCCCGTCCAGGGACCCGATGGGGACGGGCCCGACCAACGCCCCGACCACCGCTTCAGGCTCCCCAGGCCACGCCGAGGGCATCATCCCCCGACACGACAACCGGCGGCATCAATTCAGCAGGTCTTCACCCTGATTGCGATCGTCAATGGGTTGGTCCTGCTGTATCTGGTGATCGCCGCCATCCAGGTGCTGATGGTGCCCGGCAGCCGCTCGGCGGAGGTCTATGTCTCCCTGATCCTCACGCTGCTGCTGGTGATCCTGGCGATCATCTCCTATCAGATCATCGCCCGGCGCATCATCCTGCCCATCGCCCGGCTGGTCAGGGAAGCCAGTGCGATCGAGAGCGACGACATGAGCAGCCTGCTGACGATCCGCAGCAACGACGAGATCTCCAGACTCGCCCAGGCCTTCAACGTGGTGCTCATCAAGATGCGCCAGGCCCTGATCGCCGGTGAGGCCAGCAACCGGCAACTGCTGGAGGCGAACCGTCAGATCGAAGCCTCCATCAACTACGCCGGCCTGCTGCAACGCTCAATTCTGCCGGACCGCCAGCTGCGGGAAACGTTCGGCAACGACTATTTCATCCTCTGGCTGCCCCGCGACACGGTCGGTGGCGATTACTACATCTTCCACTCCGAAGGTGGACACTGCCTGGCCGGGGTGGCCGACTGCGCCGGTCACGGCGTGTCCGGAGCGATGATGACCATGCTGGCCAGGGCAGGAATCGATCGCTCGATCATGGAGGTGGGCATCACCTCACCGGCCGCCATCCTGAGCTGCACCGATACCGCCATGCGCACCCTGCTGCATGGGGCCAGGATGAGCAAGTCGATCGCCACCAGCATGGACATCGGGCTGGTTCGCCTTGACTTCGAAGCCAGGACACTTAGATTCTCTGGGGCAAAGATCAGTCTCTATTGGAGTGATGGGCAAACCATGCACATGCTCAGGGGAGACCATCGGGCCATCTGCGACCAACGGGTGGGCTCCTACACGGACCACGACATTCCGTTGCTGCCGGACTGCACCTACTACCTCACCACCGACGGCCTTCTCGACCAGTCGGGCGGCGACAACGGCTTTTCCCTCGGCACCCAGCAATTCAAGGAATGGCTGATCCGGCTGGCCCGCGAGCCTCTGGAGCAGCAGCGCCAGGCCCTGGCGGATGCCCTCGAACAGTTTCGCGGCGGCCATCCCCAGCGGGACGACATCACCATCCTTTCCTTCCGATTCTCCTAGAGGCCTGAGCGATGCCCCAAATGATCATGACCAGCGAACCCATGTCGAGGCCCACCAACGCCCCCGGTGAGGCGATCTCGGAGCTGAAGCAATGACGATCACCACCACCAGCCTGATGTCACTGAGGGAATTCTTCAGTGACTACCGGATCCTCATCTGCTTCAATGGCCCCATCTCCACCACCTTGATCGGTGAGATCGGATCGGCGCTCAAGGAACACATTGAATCCAATCATGCACCAGAACTGGAAGTAATGGATGTGTTCAGTGTTTATATTGAAATGAGCCAGAATATCCGCAATTACGCCACCAGCCATGGCTTCAGTGACGCCGAGTCCTCCGCCACGGTCGTGATCGCGGCCGCCGAGGCTGGCCATTACGCCGTCTGTGCGGGTAATCTCGTGGAGATGGAGGATGGAAAGGCCCTGCTGAAGCGGATCCACGAGCTCGCCGACTGCGACAAAGCCCAGCTGAAGGTGCTCTACAAGCAGCAGTTGCGCCAGCCCCACTCCCAGACCCCGGGCCAGGGTGCCGGTCTGGGTCTCATCGAGATCGCCAGGCGCTCGACCCAGCCCATGGAGGCCTCCCTTGACCCCCTGGAGGCCGGTCGTGCCTTCTTCAGCCTTCGGGCCATCATCTGATCCCATGAGCAGCAGCGAAGCACTGAACCTGTCGGTACCGGGCTCCCAGTCCAGCCCCTCGATCCGTGCGGACTGGAAGGCCGGGGTCGTGGTGATGAGCGGTGAGTCCTATCCTGAGAATTCGTTCGAGCTCTATGACCAGCTGATCCAGTGGATTGAGTCCTACCTGTCCACCGCCGACCAGTCCCTCACCCTCGAGCTGCATCTCAACTACCTCAACACCAGCAGCATTCGCTTCATGATCGATATCTTTGATCTGCTCCAGAGCGCCTTTGATGAAGGCAAGGAGGTGCTGGTGCAATGGATGTTCGATGACAGAAACCCCCGCTCCGCCGAACTGGGTTCCGAATTCAAGGAAGATTACACCTTCCCTTTCCTGATCCTTTCCATCAACGCCTGACATGCCCGAGACTTCCGGTCCGAAATCAGACGATCAGCTGGAACAGGAAGTCATGGCCGTCCTGGCCGATCAGCGCTACGACAATGATCCGGTCCGGGATCTGCTGGCCAGGCTATGGCACCGCATTGAGGAGCAGGTCGACCGGCTGGAGCGCGTCGCCGATATCTCCGATCTCTACCAATCCCACGTCCTGGAGAGCAACCGCAGCCTCACCAATCGCTACGAGAAGCAGCTGCGCCAGATCAAGCGGGTGGTGCGCATCTCCGACCTCTATCAGGCCTCGCTGAAGGAGGTGAATCTCAGCCTGTTCGAGGCCTCCACCCATGATGCCCTCACGGGGATCTCCAACCGTCGTTTCATGGCGGAGCGCTGCCTGGAGGAGGATCAGCGGGCCAGCCGCCATGGCTCCACCTATTCGATGATCATCCTGGATGTCGATCACTTCAAGTTGATCAACGACGAATATGGTCACGCCACCGGTGATCTGATGCTGGTGGATTTCGTCAAGGCTCTTTCCAGCAGCCTTCGCCACTACGACATCATTGCCCGCTGGGGAGGGGAGGAATTTCTGGCCCTGTTGATTGATGCGGATCTGTCCACAGCGGAAGGTGTGGCCAAGCGCATGCTGGCCAACATCCGCAACATGCGCGTTTCCATTGACGACATGGAGCTGCAACTCACCGCCAGCATGGGCCTGACCGAGCACAAGGTCGATGAGAACTATGACGCCACCTTCCGCCGCGCCGACAAGGCTCTGCTGATGGCCAAGAACGGCGGTCGTGACCGCCTCGTGGTGATCGATCCGGTCGATCCCCTCAGCCATCGCGAGATCTGCTCCCTGGCCGCCAGCGCCGAGTAGGGGTCCGGGCCGGGGCCGAAGCAGGCGCCGCCCCGGGCCGCCGGCGCCTCAGTCCTCCGGCTTGGCGAGCGGCAGCAGACACTTGTCGGAATCGCATCCGGCCGGACCGGCTTCGATCAGCTCCCCGCGGTCGTACTTCTGCAGCGCCAGGAAGAAGTCGGTGCTGACACGTCGCTGTTCGACCTCAGCGACCAGGCGGGCGTAGGTGGCCTGATCGATCGGCTCGAAGGGCAGCCGCGGGAAGGTGGCATTGGCATCGAAGCGGGCCAGGAGCGCCGCCGAGATGTAGCCCTCGCCATTCTCGATGGCGTGGTGGATCGCGGCGGCCAGGGGCTCGATCTCATGCTCGCGGAATTCCACGGTCGCCGAGGTGTTGTGGGTGGTGTAGTACCGCTGCACCTGCATGTAGAAATCGAACTGGGCCAGGGCGGAGAAGTTGTTGATCTCCACCCGGTCGGCGCCGGGCAGGTTGGCCCAGCTCACCTCGGTGGGAATCTCCACCAGCCATTCGGTGCAGCGCGGATCGAAGGGATCATTCAGCAGCCGCCCCTGCTCGTCCTTGTCCGACTGGGAGGGAACGATCGCATAGCCGTACTCCATGCAGGCCAGGGCCACCGGATCGTTCTTGCGGAAGGTGATGCGGCGGATGAAGCGCTGGGCCTTGGGGGGATGCCAGCCGGGGCTGGCGCCGGTGAGCAGGCTCTTGGTGCCGGCCGGCTGCACGGTGGTGCAGCGGTTGGGACGGCGCATGCCGTGGCGGTCGCAGTAGTCCCAGACCGCCTCATGCACCCAGTCCTTCCAGCGGGACAGGTAGGCCGCCTCCTGCTGGCGGAACGCCCGGCCCTCCTCGCTGTCGGGACGGCCCGCCTCCCACCACTGCAGCCAGGGGGTGCCGAAGGCGTGGACGAAGAAGTCGAACAGGCCCGTGAAGCTGACCCCCACGATCGGATCCCAGGCCCGGCTGCGGCGGTAGCGCTCGACCTCGAAGCGGTGGTTCAGCAGGCAGGCCACCGCCAGACCGCCGGCCCTGAAGGCATCCTCCTGGGCCTGGTGGTCGGCGGGGTCGATCCGGTTGAGATGGATCTCCGCCAGGTTGCAGTGGAAATCGGCGCCGAGAATCTCACCGCAGGGGTTGAGGCCGTAGCGACCGAGCCGGTGGTCGAGCTCGTCGGCGCCGATCTCAGGGTGGTGCAGCTGCAGCCAGCGACCGGCTTCCTCCCGTCCCTGGTCGCAGTAGATGCCGATGAACTCGGTGCGCAGCTCCGGGGTGGTCAGCAGGTCGGCGTTGGAACGGGCGATGGCCTCGGGGGCGAACTGGATGGCCCCCTCGCCCGACTGGAACTGCTTGGTGACCGCTTCCAGCACCACCTCGCGGCTGGGGCGCACGTGAAACACCCGCGTGTGGTTGGCCATGCGCAGGGCGTCGCGCTCCGGATCGATGCGCCAGTTGCCCTGCTCGTCCTGCTGCCAGAGGTTCTCCTTGGCACCGAGGGCGGAATCGTCATCGGCGCAGAACTGGCGCATGCCGGCACTGCGGCGGATGTTGCCGGCCACGATCGTGACCGCCGCCTCATCGATCAGGAGGCAGCACTCCACCGAGGTGAGCTGGCGCCCGATGGCCCTGTTGAGGATCTGGGCGACGCGGCCATAGAGATCCTTCAACTTGACCGGGTTGGCCATGCCGCCGAAGCCCTTGAGGGTTTCCCCCACCGGACGCACGTCCGAGAGATCCACCGAGACGTGCACGGGGCCCTCGAAGTGCTCATCGCTGCAGAGGTTGAGCAGCAGGCGATAGCTCTCCACCCAGCCGGCGCGGGTGTCGCCGACGCGGACGCTGACGTGATGGCCGTCGATCCGGTGGGTGGTCTGCTGCTGGCGGGAGCCGATCGGTGTCAGACCGATGTCGGTGACACCATCGATGACGAGGGTGTTGCGCACCTTCGGCAGCCGGCTGATCAGATGGGGCTCGATGATGGCGCCGGTGCCGCAGCCCATCATCGCCAGATCCATCATCAGGGCGAACGCTTCCCAGTCCACCAGGTTGGTGGAGGTGCAGTTGTAGGCCCCGGAGAAGTTCTCGGGCTGCTCGATCCACTCGGTGCCGCCGATCCACAGCCAGCGGCCGGAGGGCAGGGCCATCTGGTGGCGCTGCATGCGCCGGATCAGCTCCACCTCGGAGGTGTCCAGGGAGCCGAGCACCCGCAGACCCTCCAGGTTGCGCTCGGCCACCTCATGCCAGCTCTCCCGACCACCGCTGGCGGTCTTGCGGCTGTAGGTCCGGTAGAAGACCGGATAGGCGGCCGGAGCGGTGACCGGGAAATCCGCCGCCGGCGCCGGGGTCGGGTCGCCGCCGGCAGACGGTGCCCCGACGGGTGTCGCCCCGTCCGATGGGGCCGCCGTGGTGGGGGTGGCTGGACGTGCAGCGGAGAGGGTCACGGGGGGTACGGCCGGATCGTGTTGCGCACCATAACGCCACCTGTAGGGTCTGCAACGCTCAGGCGCCACCAGCCACGGTGCCTGGGCCGCCCCGGGGGATGCTGGAGCCATGGAGCGGATCTGCGAACCCGAGCTGATGGACGAGCCGCTGCAGGCCGAGGCCTATGCGGCGGCGGACTTCTCCAGCGGTGACCGGGCCGTGCTCCAGCGGGTCGACGCCGTGCTCGGCTCCAGGGGAGCGGGGAAGGGGGCGGGGCTGAGCATGGTGGATCTGGGCTGCGGACCGGGCAACATCACCTTTCTGCTGGCCGGTCGCTGGCCCGAGGCCGACGTGCTGGGCATCGACGGGTCCGCCGCCATGCTGGCCATCGCCGAGCGGCGACGGCTGGCGGAACCGGTCGCCCACCGCCATGTGCGCTTCCGGCGACTCGTGCTGCCCAGCCCCCGGCTGGCGAGACCCTGCCGTGCCGTGGTCAGCAACAGCCTGCTGCACCATCTGCATGATCCCGGCGTGTTCTGGGGGGCCGTCAAGCAGCTCGCGGGCCCGGACACCTGCCTCTATGTGCGCGACCTGCGCCGGCCGGCGACCGCCGCGGAGCTGGAGGCCCTGGTGGACCGCCACGCGGGCGCGGCGCCGGCGGTGCTGCGACGGGACTACGCCCATTCGCTGCGGGCGGCCTTCACCTGCGCCGAGGTCAGCGAGCAGCTGGCGGCCGCCGGGCTGGAGGGACTGCAGGTGGGCGAGGTGGACGACCGCTATCTGGAGATCCACGGCCCCATCCCGCCTGGCAGGCTGGCCCCATGACCAGCCGACCCCCTTCCGTCCCAGTACCGGACACCGACGCTGCGGCCCTGGCGGCGGCGGTGAGCCGGCGCCGCAACTTCGCGATCATTTCCCACCCTGACGCGGGCAAGACGACCCTCACCGAGAAGCTGCTGCTCTACGGCGGGGCCATCCAGCAGGCCGGGGCGGTGAAGGCGAAGGGGGAGCAGCGCAAGGTGACCTCCGACTGGATGGAGCTGGAGAAGCAGCGCGGCATCTCGATCACCTCCACCGTGCTCCAGTTCGACTACGCCGGCAGCACGGTCAACCTGCTCGACACCCCCGGCCACCAGGACTTCTCGGAGGACACCTACCGGACCCTGGCCGCCGCCGACAACGCCGTGATGCTGGTGGATGCGGCCAAGGGCCTGGAGCCCCAGACCCGCAAGCTGTTCGAGGTCTGCCGGATGCGGCGGATTCCGATCTTCACCTTCATCAACAAGATGGACAGGCCGGGGCGCGAACCCCTGGAGCTGATCGACGAGATCGAGCAGGAGCTGGGCCTGGCCTGCTGGCCGGTGAACTGGCCGATCGGCAGCGGCGACCGCTTCCGCGGCGTCATCGACCGGCGCTCCCAGGATCTGCTGCTGTTCGAGCGGGCCGAACGGGGCCGCCAGAGCCTGGAGCGGCGCCTGGCCCCCGGCGATCCCGATCGGGCCGGGCTCGTGGAGGCGGAGCTGCTGGAGCTGGCCCAGGAGGAACTGGAGCTCGTGGAGGGGGCCGGCGCGGCGCTGGATCTGGAGCGGGTCCACGCCGGGGAGCTGAGCCCGGTGTTCTTCGGTTCGGCGATGACCAACTTCGGGGTGCGCCCCTTCCTCGACGCCTTCCTCGAGCTGGCCCAGCCGCCGGTGGCCCGGGAGAGTGACCAGGGGCCGGTGGATCCGCTGCGGCCCGAGTTCAGCGGCTTCGTGTTCAAGCTGCAGGCCAACATGGACCCCCGCCACCGCGACCGGGTCGCCTTCGTGCGGGTGTGCAGCGGCCGCTTCGAGAAGGACATGAGCGTGCGCCATGCCCGCAGCGGCCGCACCATCCGCCTGTCCCGCCCCCAGAAGCTGTTCGGCCAGGACCGGGAGGTGGTGGAGGACGCCTACCCCGGCGATGTGATCGGCCTCAACAACCCCGGCATGTTCGCCATCGGGGACACCCTCTACACCGGTGCGCGGGTGGAATACGAAGGGATCCCCTGCTTCAGCCCGGAGATCTTCGCCTGGCTGCGCAACCCCAACCCCTCGGCGTTCAAGAGCTTCCGCAAGGGGGTGAACGAGCTGCGGGAGGAGGGCGCCGTCCAGGTGCTGTACGACACCGACCCCAGCAAGCGGGATCCGATTCTGGCGGCGGTGGGCCAGCTGCAGCTGGAGGTGGTGCAGTACCGGCTGGAGAACGAATACGGCGTCACCAGCCGGCTCGAGCCGCTGGAATTCAGCGTCGCCCGCTGGGTGAGCGGCGGCTGGCCGGCGCTGGAACGGGTCGGACGCCTGTTCAACTGCAAGACCGTCCGCGACGCCTGGGACCGGCCCGTGCTGCTGTTCCGCAACGACTGGAATCTGCACCAGCTGCAGGAGGACCACCCCGACCTGGAGCTGCACGGGGTGGCGCCGGTGGTGAGCGGTGTGGAGCCGATCGCCCTCTGAATCCGGGGGAATGGGCACCGGCCCGGGGGAATCCCCTCCCTCGCGCCAGGCGGTTGGAGGGGGCAGAATGAAGCAACAATTCGTCATGCCGCAACGGACGGTCACTGCGATGCCTCGATCCGTGACGCCATCCCCGCTCTGGCTCGTGCGTCCCCGCAGCGACGGGGGCAGTGATTACGTCAGCTTCCAGCCCTCCCAGGGGGCCGTGGAGATGCGCGAAGGCAGCCACCTGCCGCCCCAGATGCCCCTGCTGAAGCGGCGCCGCTCGCTGGCCATCGAGGAGGCCGAGGCCTGCCGGCGCCGTCTGCAACAGGAAGCCGGATATCACCGCAGTGAACCGCTTTTTTAGCCTTGGCTCGATACGCTCGGTGGTATGAACCAAGGATCCGACCAGACCCAGCCGGCCCCTGACGCCTCCGACCCGTACGAGCGGCTGGGTGTCGCCCCGGACGCCTCCTTCGACACGGTCCAGGAGGCCAAGCTGGCTCGGCTGAAGGAGGCCGGCGACGATCCGATGGTGCGCTCCCGCATCGAGGCGGCCTACGACGCCGTGCTGATGGATCGGCTCAAGGAACGTCAGCAGGGTCGGGTCAGCAGTGCCGCCCGCTCCGCCTCCCAGCGGGAACAGGCCTCACCACCGCCGAGTCGCCCGGCCCTATCGGCCCTGCCGAGCCTGCCCCAGCTTCCCCCCTCCCGCCTGCCCCGTCCCAGCTTCTCCCTGCCCCGGCTGCAGCTGGCCACCGGCCGGGAACTCTGGTTTCCCCTGGCGGCCGACGGCGTCCTTCTGGTGCTGCTGGTGCTGATGCCCGGCGCTGCCCCCGAACTGCTGACGGCCCTGGCCACCGGCGTCACCCTGCTCAACCTGCAGCGGCGGAACGGGCGCTTCCTGGCGGCGGTGGGCTGGTCCTTCGCCCTCCTCTGCCTGGGCCTGATCCTCGGCGGCCTGCTGGCCGGTGGCCTGGGGCCCGCCGTGGGCTCGGCCCTGCCGGTCTCCACCCTCCAGCTGCAGAGCATCCCCGCCATCCTGCTGCTGCTGCTCGGTGCCCTGCTGATCGCCTGAGCGGTTCAGGCCACCGCGGCCAGCCCGTCGATCAGCTCCTGCAGCTCGGGGGCCTCCACCCGGTAGACCTCACTGCAGAAATGGCAGGTCAGTTCCGCCTGGCCGTCCTCGTCCAGCATGGCGCTGAGCTCATCGCGGCCCAGGAGCCGCAGGGCGCTGACGCTGCGGTGGCGGCTGCAGGGGCAGTGGAAACGCACCGCCTGCTCGATCGGCGCCGCCTCGAGGGGCTGGGGATCGAGGTCCGGAAAGATGTCCTCGAACAGGGCGTGGAGCTGGTGGGCATTGGCGGCGAGCCGTTCACTGAATCCGGTGATCTCCCGGCAGCGCTCCTCCAGCAGGGCCACCAGGGCCGGCTCCCGTGCCGCCTTCGGCAGCACCTGCACC
The DNA here is from genome assembly GCF_009834675.1 of Cyanobium sp. Copco_Reservoir_LC18. Lineage (NCBI taxonomy): Bacteria > Bacillati > Cyanobacteriota > Cyanophyceae > Synechococcales > Prochlorococcaceae > Cyanobium > Cyanobium sp. Copco_Reservoir_LC18. The sequence goes on along the minus strand of NZ_ASAC01000012.1, from coordinate 14,344 downwards.
AGCACCCCACCGGCGCAGCGCACCCCGGAGCTGTCGATCGTCTCGCCCACGAACAGGGCCGAAGGGGTCTGCTCGGAGTGGAGCAGGTAGGAGGCCACGTCCTCGCCGATCCCACCGCTCACCAGCTCCACGGTGCTGCTGAAGGGTTCCCCCTGGCCCCGGTCCCGCACCACGTGCAGGTAACCGGTGCCGGTGGCGCGGCGGAAGTCGAAGCGGTGGCCGCCGGCGGCGTCGGGGAGGAGATCGAGCTCCAGGTCCGGCCGGCCCACGTAGCCCCGCACGGTGCCGTCCCGGCCCGCATCCACCATCAGACCGCGCAGGGGCCCGTCGGACTGGATGCGCAGATTCACCCGTCCGTGGGCCACCTTCATCGAGCTGGCCAGGAGCAGCCCCGCCGTCATGGCGCGTCCCAGCAGGGCGGTGGTGAGGAAGGAGAGCCCATGGCGATCGCGGGCCATGCGGCTGGCGGCGGTGGTGGTGACCGCCACCATGCGGATGCCCCCCCCGGCGCCCGTGGCCCGCAGAAGGCTGTCCCCCAGCAACGGTTCCCCGACGACCTGTCCCCCGACGAGCGGTCCCCCCATCAACCCATCCCCACCATCAGCCCGTCATCGTAAGGAGGCGGATCGGGGGGCCTCCAGGGGGCCCAGGCTGCCCCCCTCCAGGCGCCAGCCGTGGTCGATGACACCGCGGAACAGCTCGGGTTCGTGGGTCACCACCAGCAGGGCCCGCTCCCGGGCCAGCTCCGCCAGCAGCTGCAGCACCTCCTCCCGCACGGTCCAGTCGAGGCCGGCGGTGGGCTCATCCAGCAGCAGCACCCGGGCATCGCGCACCAGCTGCACCGCCAGCGCCAGACGCCGCTGCTGGCCGCCGCTGAGCCGCTCGGGGGCCTGCTGGAGGGAGAGGTGGCCGAGACCCACCTGCTCCAGCACCGCCTCGGCCTTCTCCGCGGTGAGCCGGCGCTGGCCCAGCTTCAGCTCCTGACCCACCGTCAGACCGAGGAAATGGCGTTCCGGGAACTGGAACACCAGCCCGCACAGCCAGCGGCGCTGGCGGCTGCTGAGGACCTCCCCCTGCCAGAGGATGCGGCCGGCCTCGGCTTCGGCCAGGCCGCAGAGCACCTCCAGCAGGGTGGTCTTGCCGCTGCCGCTGCGGCCGGCCACCAGGGCCGGGGCACCCACCGCCAGCTGCAGGGACACATCCCGCAGCACCGGCGCCGCCGCCGTGGCCGGGTGGTAGCGCAGACCGATGACGTCGAGCATCCCACCAGCATGCCGTCCGCCCCTGCGAGCGGGGAGCGCCCGGGCGCCGATGCCCGGGAACGTGTTGGATGGGGGGACACGCGCGCCGTCTCCCCCTTCCCCATGGATGTCCGATTTCGCGAAGTGGATCCGTTCAACTGCTGGATCTGGCTGCACTTCGCTGACCAGCCCGGCGCGGCCGAACGGGGCTACGTCGAGACGGCCTTCGACAGCTGGTTCTTCCTCGGCAAGCTGGGCGGCTTCAACGCCGAGAACCTGCAGACCCACGAGGGGGGGGTGGACCTGGGCTGGCTCCCCTACGACACCGAGGCCGCCGAGCGCTGCCTGCCGGCCCTGATGCACAACATGGGGCCGATGGAATACCAGGACGACTGGGCCCGCTGCTGGGTCGACCTGGGCACCAGCGATGCCCTGGCCCTCGATGTGCTGATCAATGCCCTGCGCCAGCTCGACAACGACGTGCTCGAGATCACCGAACTGGTGATCGGCGGCCTCAACGAGGACTGGCCGATCGAGGAGGAGCCCGAGAGCCCGTTCTCCGGGGACTGATGGGGCGGGAGCTGCGCCGGCTGCTGATCACCCCGGAGCGGATCGCCGCCCTGGCCGCCGCAGGGCCGGGCCAGACGCGGCTGGCCCTGGAACCCCAGGAACGGCACTACCTGGAGCGGGTGCTGCGCTTCCGCCCCGGCGACCGCCTGGCCCTGGTGGACGGCGTCGGCGGGCTCTGGACGGCGGTGCTCGACCCGGACCGGGGCCTGCGGCTGGAGCAGGACCCCGGGGCCCCGCTGCAGCGGCAGGCGTCGGTGGGGCCACCCCTGGAGCTCGCCATGGCCGTGCCCCGGCGGGAGGCGGATCTGGTCTGGCGCATGGCCACCGAACTGGGCGCCGACCGGCTTCAGCCCCTGCTGGCCGAGCGGGGCGCCCCGGGAGAGCGCTGTCCCCTCGAGCGCTGGCAGGGGATCGTGCGGGAGGCCACCGAGCAGTGCGAGCGGCTGTGGCACCCGGAGCTGGCCGCTCCCCAGCCGGCCGGGGGGTGGCTGGCCCGGCCCACGGCCGGCATCGCCCTGCTGGCCACCACCCGGCGGGAGGGGCTGCCCCTTTGCAGCCAGCGGCTGCGGGAGCTGGTGGACGGCACGGGTAGGGGAGGGAGCAACGCGGACCCGGCGGGCGCAATCCAGCTGGCGATCGGCCCGGAAGGGGGGTGGAGCCCCCGGGAGGAGGAGCGGGCCGAGGCGGCCGGCTGGCAGCCGGTGAGCCTGGGGCCCACGATCCTGCGCACGGCCACGGCCGCGGTGGCTGGCCTGGCCCTGCTGGCCGACTGGCGGGCGCTCAGGAGCGCATCATGCCGGCCGCCATCTCCTTGAACACGGCCAGGTTGGCCCCGGGAGTGCGGCGCTTCATCGGGGTGGCTCCGCCGGCGGTGACGCAGTCGGGGGCGAAGGTGGCCATCGACGGGGCCGGCCGCAGGGCCTCGGCGGCGGCCAGCTCGGCGGCGATGGCCTCGGCGGTGGTGAGGCCCGAAACGGGCTGGGGGGTGGTCTCCGCGGCCTCTGAAGCGGCGGAGGTCGGCGCCGGCTCGGCCTCGGCCGTTGCGGCAGCGGCCTTCGGGGCGGGCTGGGCCTCGGCCCGGGGGGGCGCCACCACAGCCGGGGGCTGGTTGCCTTCGCCGCCGCCCAGATCGAGGAAGAACTTGGGTCGCTTGAAGACCATTCGCTGCACCGCCGGATGGAGCGATTATCCGCCGAAGCCGGCGCCCCGCAGCGCCTGGCTTAGATCTGTGCAACACAATCGGGCCCCGCCATGCTGCCGCTGCCGCCCCAGGACCCCCTCCACTGGCTGGTGGCCCTGGCGATCAACGGGCTGCTGATCGGCCTGGCCCAGCGGCTGCCCCTGCTCACCCCGGCGGGCTGGGTCCATGCCGGGGTGCTGGGCACCCTGCTCTGGGGGAGCCTGGGCTGGCGTGGCTGGCTGGCGGTGGTGGTGTACCTGGCCCTGGGCAGCGGCGTGACGAAGCTGGGGTTCCGACGCAAGCGGGAGCTGGGCCTGGCGGAGGGCCGGGAGGGCCGGCGCGGGCCGGAGAACGTCTGGGGCTCCGCCCTGGTGGGCACGGTGCTGGCCCTGCTCGCCTGCCGGGCCCCGGCGGCCGCGCTACCCCTGCTGCTGGCCGGTTTCGCCGCCAGCTTCGCCGCCAAGCTCGCCGACACCTTCGGCAGCGAAATCGGCAAGCGCTGGGGCCGGCACACCGTGCTGATCACCAGCCTGCGGCCGGTGCCCCCCGGCACCGAGGGGGCCATCAGCCTGGAGGGCACCGCCGCCAGCCTCCTGGGCAGCGCCCTGATGACCCTGGCCATGGCGGCCCTGGGGGTGATTCGCGGCTGGCCGCTGGCGGCCCTGGTGGGCGGTGTCGGGCTGGTGGCCACCCTGGCCGAGAGCGTGGTGGGCGCCAGCCTGCAGCGTCACTGGCGCTGGCTGACCAACGAGGTGGTCAACGGGCTCCAGACCCTGCTGGCGGCCCTGCTGGCGATGGCGCTGGTGGCGTGGCTGCTGCCGGTGTCGGGCTGAGCTCCCCCTGGCGCCAGGCGAGGGCGGCACGCCGGAGGCGATCAAGGGCGGCGTCATGACGGCGCTGAGCCTGGCGGGCCGGGATCCCCAGCTGCCGGCCCAGCTCCACCCAGGTGCAGCCCCCGTCGAGGCGGCCCACCAGCAGCTGCCGCTCCCGGGGGTCGAGATCGGCCAGCTGGCGCCGCAGCCACTGGCGCTCGGCGCCGCGGGGGTCGCACGGGGCCTCTAGCGGGTCCTCGGCCACCGGGCCGGTGGGAGCCGCCAGCAGATCCAGCAGGGAGCCAGGCGCCTCAGGCCCGCCGCCCCCTGGGCCGAGGGGCGCATCCAGGCTGCGCACCGCGGCGGTCCGGCGGATCGAGAGGGCCTCCTCGAGCCGGGCCGGATCGCAGGCCAGCCGATCGGCGAGGGCGGCGGGCGGCAGCGGGTCGAGGCCCTGCCGGCGGCGCCCCTCCTGCAGGGCGAGCACCTGCTGGTGCAGATCCCACAGAGTCCGTGGCGGACGCACCAGGGGCTGGCGGTCCCGCCGCTCGCGGCGCATCGCCCCCTGGATATAGGGCACCGCAAAGCTGCTGAGGCTGACGTTGCGGTCGGGGTCGAAGGCCTCGACGGCCTTGATCAGGCCGAGGCTGCCCACCTGGGCCAGATCCTCGAAGGCCAGGCCGGCGTCGGCGCCCTGGCGGCCGGCGATCGAGAACACGAGCGGCAGGTTGTCCTCCACCAGCAGGTTCCGCCAGTGCAGGCGGGTGAGCGGATCGGTGGCGTCGGCGTAGGCCCTGAGCCGGCGGCGGTTGCGGGTGCGGCGATCCACGATCGCCTCGGGAATCTCCCGGCAGCCGGGGCAGAGATCCGGGGCCGGCAGCCGGCGGGTGCTCAGCACCGCCGGTGCCGGAGGCGGGGGCGAGGGGGGCGGGGGGCGATCCATGGCAGCGGGAACGAGGGGTCCGTTTCTTCAGGGTCGCCGTTGGCGATCGGCGGCGGTTCACCCCACCGAGGGAGCTCCTTTCACCCGAACGGGTGATGCCGGCGGCAGCGGCATGGGGAACACTGGCCCTCTGAAGCGAGGCTTCAGAAACCGGCCGTCACGCTGCTGTGGGGATCCAGCCCGGCCCACTCCAGCAGGGGGCCCCAGTTGCGCAGGCGCCGGTAGAGCTGGCCGTGGCCGTCGCTGTTGAGGTGCAGGCCGTCGCTGCACAGCCACTGCAGCCAGTGGGGGTCGGCCAGCAGGCCATCGAGCAGCGGCAGGAAGGGCACGTCGGCCTCCATGCAGGCCTCCTCCAGCAGGCCCTCATAGCGGCGCACCGTGGCCAGGTCGTACCAGAGCATCTCGGCGAAGGGCATGACGACCTCATCCACCGGCGTCAGCCCCAGCACGAACACCGAGGCGATGGACGTCAACCGGGGCAGCAGCTGCCGCAGGCCGAACAGGAACGCGTCGGGGGCCAGCTGGTGGCGGCCGTCGGGCCGTCCCACCCGGGCCGTGTCGTTCAGGCCGATCGACAGCAGGATCCCCTGGGGCCGCTGACGGCGCAGCTCACCCCGGCTGGTCACCTCCGTCTCGGCACGGGCCGCCAGCCGCTCCAGCCCATCCCCCCGCACCCCCAGGCCGTAGAGCACCGGGCCCTGGGGCAGCTCCATCCAGTGCCGCCGCAGGCGCTCGCACCAGCCGCCCTGCTCGGGGTCGCCCCAGCCGTAGACGCCGCTGTCGCCCAGCACCACCAGCTTGTTCGGCACCGGCATCGGCAGGGCGATCAGAGACTGGCGCCGAAGCGGCGCAGCCGCTCCAGGCCGTCGTCGATCGTGGCCGGGGATGCGGCGCAGGACAGGCGGATGCAGCGGTCATCGCCGAAGGCGGCCCCGGGCACCACCGCCAGCCCCACCTCCTCCAGCAGCCGGCCGCAGAGGGTCATCGAATCCAGGCCCCAGGCGCTGACGTCGGGGAAGGCGTAGAAGGCCCCCTCGGGGGGCAGCAGCTTGAGGCCGCTGATCGCCATCAGGCCGTCACTGAGCCGGGAGCGGCGACGGCTGAATTCGGCCGCCATCTCGCTGACGCAGTCCCGCGATCCGCTCACGGCCGCCAGGGCGCCGAACTGGGCGAAGCTGCAGACATTGCTGGTGCTCTGGCTCTGCAGGGCGCTGGCGGCGGCCACCACGTGGCGGGCGCCCGCCAGCCAGCCGATGCGCCAGCCGGTCATCGCCCAGCCCTTGGCAAAGCCATTGACGATGAAGATCCGCTCGGCCAGGTCGGGCGCCACCGCCGCCAGGCTGTGGTGTGCATGGCCGGGGGAGAGCAGCATCTCGTAGATCTCGTCGCAGACCACCGCCACGGCCGGATGGCGGCGCAGCACGGCGGCGATCCCCTCCAGCTCGGCGCGGCTGAGCACCATGCCGGTGGGATTGGAGGGGCTGTTGAGCACCAGCAGCCGGCTGGCCGGGGTGATCGCCGCCTCCAGCTGCTCGGGGCTGAAGCGGAACCCGCCGCTGGCATCGGTGATCAGGCAGCGCACGCTGGCGCCGGCCAGGTGGGCCATCTCCGGGTAGCTCAGCCAGTACGGAGCCGGCAGCAGCACCTCGTCGCCGGGGTCGAGCAGGACCTGGAAGAGGTTGTAGAGGGCCTGCTTGCCGCCGTTGGTCACCAGCACCTGGTCGGGGAGGGTGGGAACGCCGTTCTCCTGGCTCAGCTTGGCGGCGATCGCCTGGCGCAGCTCCGGCTCGCCGGCCACGGGCCCGTAGCGGGTATGGCCGGCCTCCAGCGCCTCGGCGGCCGCCTGACGGATGAAGGCGGGGGTGTCGAAGTCGGGCTCCCCGGCGCTGAGGCTGCAGATGTCCTTGCCCTCGCCGCGCAGCTCGCGCGCCTTGGCGGTGATGGCGAGGGTGAGCGATGGCTGCAACGCCTGCGCCCGGGCGGAGAGCGTCAACGGGGCCGGCATGGCAGCGCGCGCCGTCTGGAGGGCGCGATTCGGCAATCCCGCCATCTTGCCCTACGCCCTGCGCCATGCCGAAGAATGGGGCGATGGCCCCCGATCCTCCGCATCCGTCTCCCCTGCAACCGTCCCTTCTGGGTGAGGACCCCGCCACCGCGGCGCCTGCCACCGCGGGGCCGCCCGATCTGGCGGCGCTGGAGCGGGACTGCCGGGAATGCCGCCGCTGCGGCCTGGCGGAGGGCCGCCGGACGGTGGTGGTGAGCCGCGGCGATCCGGCGGCCCGGCTGATGGTGATCGGCGAAGGGCCCGGCGCCCAGGAGGACGCCAGCGGCCGGCCGTTCGTGGGTCGGGCCGGCCAGCTGCTCGACCAGATGCTCGCCAGCGTGGGGCTGGACAGCGAGAGCGACGCCTACGTCTGCAACGTGGTGAAGTGCCGGCCGCCGGACAACCGCCGGCCCACACCCGAGGAGATCGCCGCCTGCGCCCCCTGGCTGGCCGCCCAGATCGCCGCCGTCGATCCCGCCGTGGTGCTGCTGGCCGGCGCCACCGCCCTGGAGGGGGTGCTGGGGATCAAGGGGGGGATCACCAAGCTGCGGGGCCGCTGGCATCCCTGGCAGGGCCGCTGGGTGATGCCCGTGTTCCATCCCTCCTACCTGCTGCGCAACCCCTCGCGGGAAAAGGGCTCCCCCAAATGGCTCACCTGGCAGGACCTGCAGGAGGTGCGGCGTCGCCTGGAGCAGGACCGACCGCCGACACCCTCTTTGTGACAGGCTTTGGCCATCACCGGCCCACCCGAGATGACCGGCACCCTGGCCACACCCACCACCAGCGCCCCGGGGACGTCCCCCCTCCCGGCCGACTGGGCCAGTGACCCCCGCTTCGACACGGTGATCCGCCGCCGCAGGACGCGCAGCGTCCGGGTCGGCGACGTGTGGGTGGGCAGCGAGCACCCCGTGGTGGTGCAGTCGATGATCAACGAGGACACCCTCGACATCGAAGGGGCCACCGCCGGCATCCGCCGCCTGCACGAGGCGGGCTGCGAGATCGTGCGGCTGACGGTGCCGAGCCTGGCCCATGCCAAGGCGGTCAAGGAGATCCGCCAGCGGCTGGAGGACACCTACCGGCCGGTGCCGCTGGTGGCCGATGTGCACCACAACGGCATGAAGATCGCCCTGGAGGTGGCCCAGCACGTCGACAAGGTGCGGATCAATCCGGGCCTCTACGTGTTCGACAAACCCGACCCGAACCGCACCGAGTTCACCCCCGAGGAGGTGGCCGCGATCGGCGAGCGCATCCAGGCCACCCTCGAACCGCTGGTGAGCCTGCTCAAGGAGCAGGACAAGGGGCTGCGGATCGGCGTCAACCACGGCTCCCTGGCGGAGCGGATGCTGTTCACCTACGGCGACACCCCCCTGGGGATGGTGGAGAGCGCCATGGAGTTCATCCACATCTGCGACCGCCTCGACTTCCACAACATCGTCGTGTCGATGAAGGCCTCGCGGGCGCCGGTGATGCTGGCGGCCTACCGGATGATGGCCTTCCGCATGGACGCCGAGGGCTTCCACTACCCCCTGCACCTGGGGGTCACCGAGGCGGGCGACGGCGACTACGGCCGGATCAAGAGCACCGCCGGCATCGCCACCCTGCTGGCCGAGGGCCTCGGCGACACGATCCGGGTGTCGCTCACCGAGGCGCCGGAGAAGGAGATCCCGGTCTGCTACTCGATTCTGCAGGCGATGGGGCTACGCAAGACGATGGTGGAGTACGTGGCCTGCCCCAGCTGCGGCCGCACCCTGTTCAACCTGGAGGAGGTGCTGCACACGGTGCGCAACGCCACCGCCCACCTCACCGGGCTGGACATCGCCGTGATGGGCTGCATCGTCAACGGCCCGGGCGAGATGGCCGATGCCGACTACGGCTATGTGGGCAAGACCCCCGGCACGATCTCCCTCTACCGGGGGCGGGAGGAGATCCGCCGGGTTCCCGAGGCCGAAGGGGTGGAGGCGCTGATCGCCCTGATCAAGGAGGACGGTCGCTGGGTCGACCCCTGAACGGGGAGCCCACCCCTGGCATCGGCGCTACGTTGGAACCACGTTTCAGACTCCTTGAGGACCCCCACCATGGGCAGAGCTCGCGCCACCGTCGTGGTGCTGGTTGGTCTCGGTGCCTGCGCCGCCACCGCGGTCATGGCCCGGGAGATGGTGCTGACCCCCACCGGAACCGTGTCGATCAGCGACAGCCCCAAGGAGGTGATGGACCAGGCGTGGCAGATCGTCTTCCGCGACTACCTGGACACCACGGGCAAGTACACGCCTGAGCAGTGGCGCAAGCTGCGCCGCAGCGTGCTCTCCAAGAGCTACAGCACCCCCAAGGATGCCTACGAGGGCATCCGCGGCATGCTCAGCACCCTTGACGATCCCTACACCCGCTTTCTGGACCCGCGGGAGTTCAAGGAGATGCAGATCGACACCTCCGGGGAGCTCTCCGGGGTGGGCATCCAGCTGAGCGTCGACAAGGAGACCAAGGAACTGGTTGTCATCTCGCCGATCGAGGGTTCGCCGGCCTCCAGGGCCGGGGTGCAGCCCAAGGACGTGATCGTCTCGATCGACGGCAAGAGCACCAAGGGGATGAGCACCGAGGACGCGGTGAAGCTGATCCGGGGCAAGGCGGGCACCACGGTGAATCTGGTGCTGCGCCGCAAGGGCCAGAACATCGACACCCCCCTGACCCGGGAGCTGATCGAGATCCATGCGGTCACCCACCAGGTGAACACCGCGCCCGACGGGACGAAGATCGGCTACATCCGGCTCAAGCAGTTCAGCGCCACCGCCACCAAGGACATGCGGGCGGCGGTGCGGGACCTGGAGGCCCAGGGGGTGCAGGGCTACGTGCTCGACCTGCGCAGCAACCCGGGCGGGCTGCTGGTGGCGAGCGTCGAGATCGCCCGCCAGTGGATCAATGAGGGGATCATCGTCTCCACCAAGACCCGCGACGGCATCCAGGACGTCAAGCGGGCCACCGGCCAGGCCCTCACCACCAAACCCATGGTGGTGCTGGTCAACGAGGGTTCGGCGAGCGCCAGCGAGATCCTCTCCGGCGCCCTGCAGGACAACAACCGGGCCGTGCTGGTGGGCCAGAAGACCTTCGGCAAGGGTCTGGTGCAGTCCGTGCGCGGGCTCTCGGATGGCTCCGGCATGACGGTGACCATCGCCAAGTACCTGACACCCCGCAACCGGGACATCCACAAGCACGGCATCAACCCGGACGTGCCGGTGAAGATGACCGAGCAGGAGGTGCAGCGCCTCAAGCTGGAGGACATCGGCACCAACCGGGACAGCCAGTACCGGGCGGCTGAATCCACGCTCCGCAAGAAGCTGCAGGCGGGTGCCGCCCTCGACAAGGCCTTCCAGCCCGGCAGCGCCAACCTGCCGGCGGCCCTTGCCAAGCCCTGAGCCGCACGAGCCGGGCAACCCGCCCGGCTCGGTCTGGGACCTGAAGCCGTGGTGGTGTCAGCCGTGGAGCATCCTGCTCACCGGCATAGCCGTGATCGGGGCGAGTTGGCTGGTGCTGCACCTGTGGTGGATCACCGCCGGGGTCTCGGTGGTAATCGCCTGCTGGTGGCTGCTGTTTCTGGTGCTGATGCCGGCCGCCTGGAAGGAGGAGCAGGCCGGCGGCAGCTGACGGGCCGGTGGTGGCTCAGGCGCCGGGCTCAGGCCACGGGCTGCATCAGCCCACCACCGGGGGATGAATCGTCGTCGTCGTTGTTGCCGGCGGAGGACTGGAGCAGGGCGAAGAAGCCGAGGCCGAGCACCCCCAGGAAGGCCGGCAGCAGCAGGGGACTCTGGGTGGCGCCCGCGACCTCGATCAGCTCGCCCATGTCGCCGCGTAACGAAAGATGACGCCACCTTAACGGACATTCTCATCGGCTGGGCGCCTCAGTCGAAGACATGGCCGTGCTCGTAGCGCTCCGCGTGGCCGGCGGCCTCGGTGAGGGCCGCCACGTTCTCGCGGGTGAAGAAGCCGTCGTAGCCCAGGCAGCGCTCCACGTACTGGGTGATCAGCAGGGAGTAGGGCGAGCTGCGGGAGAAGATCTGCCGCAGGTTGGGCTGGTCGCCGCATTCCCCCACCATGTCGGCGAGGAAGGGGATGCCCAGCTCCCGCAGGGTATGCACCACCATGTCCACGTTCTGTTCGCCGTTGGTGTCGCCATCGACGACCTCATAGGCGATGTGGTGCATGCGCCTTCCGAAATTGCGCACGAAATCTTCGGTGGGAATGGGCAGGTTGGCCAGGGAATTGAGATAGGAGGGGGTGTTGTTGGCGGTGAAGACGCGGGCGGGGGAGAGCTTGTCGTCCGCCAGCGTCGGATGGCGGGTGACGTTGGTGGAGGAGTTCATCTCGGCGATGTCGTAGGAGCCCCAGTAGTAGTAGGGAACCATCGTCAGGTACTCGAGGATGGCGTCCTCCCGCTCGCCGGCCAGCACCCGCGTGGCCAGGTGGTCGATGCCCAGGATCTTGCCCTCCAGCCCGTGCTCCCGGTGGCGGCGGGCGGCTTCGGTGAGCGGTTCGAGGGCCTCCTCATCGAGCAGCACCCGATCACCCAGATCCAGCGCCGCCAGGCCATCCAGGGGCCGATCCACATAGCCGACCCGGTTGTAGGTGTAGTCGGAGAGGAAGGTGAAGCAGAGATGCTTCGAGGCATAGAAGGGGTTGGCGGTCTCCCCGGGATAGGCGAAGCGGATGTTCTGGGGTTTGAGGATGGCGCGCAGATCGTGACAGGACGACACCTGGAAGATCTCGCCGATGTAGCGGGCGTTGGGTTTGTCGATCGAGAGGGGATACATCGCGTTCCAGCGCGTCACCTCATCCTCGAAGTCATCGAACAGCGGCTCCAGCACGATCAGGCGCGGAAAGGCCTCCCCGCCCTTGAGCAGGTAGAGACGGTGGGTGGGATTGATCCAGCACTCCTGATAGCGATAGGGGCTGGTGAGGGTGAGTTCCGCCAGGTAGGGCAGGCCGTTGCCATAGTCCACCTAGATCACGACGGCCGCCATCGGCCCCACCACCCGCTCCAGCCCGGACTCGGCCCGCCGGGCGTAGACGCGGGGCTGTTCTGGGGTTTGAGGATGGCGCGCAGATCGTGACAGGACGACACCTGGAAGATCTCGCCGATGTAGCGGGCGTTGGGTTTGTCGATCGAGAGGGGATACATCGCGTTCCAGCGCGTCACCTCATCCTCGAAGTCATCGAACAGCGGCTCCAGCACGATCAGGCGCGGAAAGGCCTCCCCGCCCTTGAGCAGGTAGAGACGGTGGGTGGGATTGATCCAGCACTCCTGATAGCGATAGGGGCTGGTGAGGGTGAGTTCCGCCAGGTAGGGCAGGCCGTTGCCATAGTCCACCTAGATCACGACGGCCGCCATCGGCCCCACCACCCGCTCCAGCCCGGACTCGGCCCGCCGGGCGTAGACGCGGGGCAGGTAGTGCTAGAAGAAGGCGGTGTTGCGCTTGTCGCCCCGGGGCCGGTAGCTGGCGAGATCGATCATCGGCGGGGGGCTGACCTGAGAAGGGGTGGATGGGTGGCGGGATCACCCGCCATCAGCAGGAGCCCGTGGAGACGAAGCAACTGGAGAATACAAGAAACGCCCAGCGGTCATGAGTCAACCGTGAGGATGATGGAAGCTGGGCATCCATAGCCAGAGGCGAAAATCAGTGGCAAGACCCCACACTGACTGAAGGCCAGGATCATGCACAGAATAGGTTGTAACTCACAAAGCTTGCCAAGCCAGAAACCTACAGATCACACCACCACGCCAACAACTCCATCACGGTTCAAGTCAAACGCCAAGCGGCTCTCTTCTCCAAAAAGTTGGGAAGTGGTCAGCACCGAAACGCCTACAAAGCCAGCACTGGTGTTTAGATCCCATCTCGCATATGCTCCATTGTTGTTATTCTTCCAATACAGGTCGAAGCCGCCAGTGGCATCAGCAGCCGCGGCGATGGCCGTCCAGCCAGCGCCAGGATTGGTGGCAGAGATCTGGCTGCCCTGGGCCGTGATCGGCACCAGGAGCAGTGGGTCGAGTGAATTGGTATCCAGTGCGTAACCTCCAGTCGTAGAGAACAGAGAGACAGTCGCGATCTGTGATGTCCTGGAGATACCAGTCAGGGTATCTCCATCAAGATCCTGATTGAGCCTGCTTTCTTCTGCCAGGAATTGATGAATGTTGAGAACGCTGCCTCCGATAAAGGCGCCGCTGCTGTTCAGGTTCCAGCGGGCATACTGCCCTGATACCGAATTGCGCCAGTAGAGGTCATAACCGCCTGCAGTTGCTGCAGCGGCCAGTGGTGACCAGCCGGCACCTGGATTGGTGGCCGACGCCAACTGACCGGAGATCGACGGTCATAACCGCCTGCAGTTGCTGCAGCGGCCAGTGGTGACCAGCCGGCGCCTGGGTTGCTGGCCGACGCGAACTGACCGGAGATCGACACCTGGATCGGTGCACCAGCACCCGGCCGGATGGCAAAACCGAGCTGGGTGCTGCCCAGGTTCACACCATTGATCGTGCGCGCTCCGGGGGTGAACCCAGAGTCGCTGATGGTACCCACCACAGCACCAGTTGTCCCAACGGTGTAACCCGTACCGCTCGCCACAGTAAGCGAAACGGTTTCGCTATTCTCAGGGTTGTTATCAGCGATTGGATCAACCGTGACAAGGACAGTGGACGACCCAGCCGCAAAGGTGACAGTCTTGGTGGTACCTGCCGCAGCGATGCCGGAATAATCCACGCCAAGGGTGGCGGTGCCAGCGACGGTGTAGTTGACACTCAGGCTGCTGGCGGTGGGGCCTGTTCTGGTAAACGTATAGACGAGATTGCTATCTCCATCCTCCAAGACAGTGGTAGGAGATACGGCCAGGGTGATTGAGGGAAGGTCCAGAACGAAGGTCCGGGCTGCCGATGCCGTACCGAGATTTCCCGCCCCATCAGCCAAGCGCGCCGTGATCGAATAGGTGACGCCAGATGTGGCCGGGAGGGTAGGAGTGAAACCCCATGTCAGCGAATTGTTGTTCACCGTAGCGCTGCCCAGCAGCGTGGCACCACTGAAGATCTGCAGACTCACCCCTGCTGCCAAAGCCGCGCTCACCGTGCCCGTGATCGTTGGCGTGATGTCGTTGGTGCTGCCACCAGTTGGCACCGTCCGCGAGATGGCGCCGACGTTGTCTGTGACATCGGTGATGGCGGCCACTGCGGCCGGTGGTGTTGTATCCAGAACGAAGGATCGAGCTGCCGACGCTGTACCTAGATTGCCCGCCGCATCAGCCACGCGGGCTGTGATCGAGTACGTGGTGCCAGAGGTAGGCGGCAAGGTGGGGCTGTAGCTCCAGGTCAGCAGATTGTTGTTCACCGTGGCGCTGCCCAGCAGCGTGGCTCCATTGAACATCTGCAGGCTCTCACCAGTCGCCAAGGCCGCACTCAACGTGCCCGTGATCGTGGGTGTGGTGTCATTGGTGCTGCCACCAGCCGGCACCAAGCCCGTGATGGTGCCGACGTTGTCGGTGACATCATTGATCGCGGCGGTGGTGGCCGGTGCGGTGGTGTCG